>JAJZWS010000025.1 GCA_021846565.1 Bacillota bacterium | reverse complement strand
GGGTTAGTCGGATTGGCGGGTCATTATGGCCCCCTCCGACGTGCGGCGGAATCAATCCAGAGGGTCACCGGACCGTCATTCACCAGATGAACGGCCATATTCGCCCGAAAGCGACCCGTGGCCACGGTCGTACCGGCCCCGCGCATTCGGTCGTTGAAATGCTGCCACCACCGCTCCGCCACGTCCGGCGGCGCCGCTTCGGTGAACGCGGGCCGCCGCCCCCGTCCTACGTCGCCATACAGCGTGAACTGGGACACCGAGAGAATGGCGCCCCCAACATCCGCCACGGACCGGTTCAGGTGGTCCTCAGCGTCCCGAAAGATGCGCAGCCCAACCACCTTGTCAGCACACCACTCAACGTCGGCCCCCCGCTCATCCACCGCGACGCCCACCAACGCCAAGAGGCCCGTGCCAATGGCCCCCACCACCGTCCCGTCCACTTCCACCCGGGCCGACGCCACGCGCTGCACCAACACCCGCATCTATGCCCGCTCCTTGGCCACACGGCCCACCCGAAGGACGTACGGCAGCGCGGAAATCTTGTCAATGATGTGCGTCAACTGGCCCAAGTCCCGCACCTCCAGTTTCAGGTGAACCACGGCGGTCCGGTCTCGAAAGCCACGGGCCGAGGCAGTTTGAATGTTGGTGCCCTGCACGGTGTTGGCGACATCTGCCAACAGTCCCGGCCGGTCCCATGCGTACACCGCCAGCTCCACCGGATGGGGCGTTCCTCCCGCGCCACCGTCCCAAGCCACGTCGATAATCCGAGCGGGGTCGTCGACAGACAGCTTGGCAAAGTTTTTGCAGTCCACTCGGTGCACAGACACGCCTCGGCCCCGTGTCAGATACCCAATGACGGGATCCCCGGGCACCGGCAGACAGCAACGCCCAAAGCGAGCCAGCAGTCGAGGTTCGCCATGCACCAGCACCTCGGGCTCGGGCGACGCGCGCCTCGGGCGAGGCGCACGCGCCGGCACGGCCGGCACATCGCGTCCAATCTCTTCTGTCAGGCGCTGCGACACCTGGCCCGGTGTCAAGCCGCCTTCGGAAAGACGAACCGCCAACTCGTCGACCGTGCCCATCCCAATTTTTCGAACCAGTGCCGCGAGGCGATCTTCGCCAATCGCCTCACCAAGGCCCGTACGCTTCAATTCGCGCGCCAAAAGCTCGCGACCACGCGTCAGATGCTCCTGGCGCCGCTCCCGCCGGAGCCACTGCCGGATGCGGTGCTTTGCACTGCTCGTGCGCACGAAGCTGAGCCAATCCAGGGAAGGCCCGGCAGACGACCGGTTGACCATGATCTCGACAATATCGCCGTTGTCCAACGTAGAGTGGAGAGGCACCGCACGACCGTTGACCCGCGCCCCCACACAGTGGTGGCCAATGTCTGTGTGGATCCGGTAGGCGAAGTCCACCGGCGTCGCGTCGCTGGGAAGCTCGATGACATCGCCGCGGGGCGTGAACACGAACACCTCGTCCGCGAACAGATCCACCTTGAGGGTTTCCATAAACTCGCCCGCGTCCCCCATGTCACGCTGCCACTCCATGAGTTGCCGAATCCACGCCAGCTTTTGCTCGAAGTCGCGGTCCTCGGGGCGCGACTCCTTGTAGCGCCAGTGGGCGGCAATCCCGAACTCTGCGGTCCGGTGCATCTCAAAGGTGCGGATCTGCACCTCCAGGGGGTCTCCGCCCGGCCCGATGACGGTGGTGTGCAAGCTTTGGTACAGATTAGACTTGGGCATGGCAATGTAGTCCTTGAACCGCCCGGGCAACGGTTTCCACATCTCGTGCACCAGTCCCAGAGCGGCGTAGCAGTCCCGCACACTTTCCACCAGCACGCGGACCGCCACCAGGTCGTAAACTTGGGTAAAGTCCTTGTCCTGAGCCCGCATCTTCCGGTAGATGCTGTAGAGATGCTTTGCCCGACCGGACACCTCCGCTTCGACGCCCGTGGCGCCCAGACGCCGAGTCAGCACGGACACCACTTCGTCGACGGCGGCCTCGCGCTCCTGCCGCCGCTTTTGGACTTTCTCCCGCATGTCTTGGAAGGCGTCGGGCTCCAGAAACTGAAAGGCCAAGTCCTCCAGCTCCCACTTGATGCGGAAAATTCCCAGCCGATTGGCCAGCGGGGCATAAATTTCGCGCGTCTCGCGCGCAATGCGCTCCACCCGGTCCGAGCTCAGATGCTTCAGGGTGCGCATATTATGCAGCCGATCCGCCAGCTTGATGAAAATCACGCGAATGTCTTTGGCCATGGCCAAGAACATCTTGCGGAGGTTCTCCACCTGCTCCTCTTCGCGGGACTGCACCTTCAGGCGCGACAGCTTGGTCACGCCGTCCACCAGTTCGGCCACGTCATCGCCAAATTCCGCCCGAATCGCGGCCAGCGATACACCGGTGTCTTCCACCACATCGTGCAGCAGCGCCGCCACGATGGTGTCGGTATCCATGTGAAGCTCGGCCAGAATGCGGGCCACGGCTACCGGGTGGGCAATGTAGGGGTCGCCCGACGCGCGGGATTGCCCGGCGTGTGCCCGCTCGGCCAGGGCCAGCGCCGCCTGAAGGCGCACGGACGACTCGGGGTCAGGCTTAAAGCCCAGCTCCTCCGCCATGCGGTCCAGGTCCACCGACACCGGCGTCCTCCTTTCGGCTTTCGCCGCAATTGTTTTATGTCCCGTCCCGGGCCACCGCCCAGTGGGCGCTAAACGGTCCAGAGCGCCGCCGTCGGCCGGCCGCCCAACTGCAACCGACCCGAAAGCGCCGCGAGCTCCATGACAAACAGGTATCCCGCCACCTGCGCACCCAAACGTTCGACCAGGCGGGCAACGGCGGCCACGGTCCCTCCTGTGGCGAGCACATCATCCACGACCAGCACCCGGCGGCCAACCGCGGAGGCTTCCGGCTCCACTTCCAACCGCGCGATCCCGTACTCCAAGGCATAGTCTTCGCCGTACACCGGCGGCGGCAACTTGCCCCCCTTGCGGGCGAGAATAAGGCCAGCCCCCAACCGCTGGGCCAGCGGCGCTGCCAACAGGAAGCCGCGCGCCTCCGGTGCCATGATGAGCGCTGCCTCGAAGGGTGCTGCTGCTGTGGCCAGTTCGTCCAGCAACTGCCGATAGGCCGTCGGATCGGCCAGCACCGGCAGAATGTCGCGAAACAGGACTCCCGGTGCCGGGAAGTCAGGAATCTCCCGGACCCGCGTCCGCCAGCCTCCCGGCCCGCGGACCGGCGGCCCACTCGGCCTCTCCACGCGTTCCACCGCCCGTTGTGGCCCCTTTCATGTGTTCTCGCCATATGAGGGGCCCGCCCAAAAGCCAGTCCCGCCGTGCCCGTTCGTGTTCATGGCATGCCGCCACCCAGCGGCCGCTGTCCTCCAGGTCGCGCCGCCCCAGCGGCATTTCTCCGCCGTCGAGCCCCAAGTCCTGAAGCACCGCGCCGCCGGGGACCAGTCCGCGCCGGGCGGCGCGACGGCCCTTCCACAGGGCCAAGAGCCGGTCCCGGTCGGGCACGAGACGCGCCCACTTGGCCAGCACACCAGATCCCGACAGGGCACGCTCCTCCCAGTATACGACGCCGTCCGCCACTAGTTGACCCACGGCCGAACGCAGGGCCGCCACATGCGGCGGCGCGTCATGAATCCAAAGCGCGGTGCAGGTCGGGAATCCCTCCAGGCTCGGGTCGGGCCGCCACCAGCTGCACACGTGCCAGTGCTCCGGCAGTGACGGGGCCAGACGCGCCCGCTCACCAGCATTGCCCACTAACACCAGCACGCGCTCGCTGTCGGGCGGCCGTCCGCGCTCCCACCGGTGGCCGTCCAAGGACCCCAGGGGGCCGGGGGGCTCGGCAAACGCTTCCCAGCGAATCTGTACTTGTTCACGCCCACGAAACTGTCCAAGCGACAAACCCGCCCGCCCCACCAGCCAGCGTCCCGGCAAATCCGCGGCATGCGCACCTAGGCCAAACGCCACCGAACCCACGCGCTCGCCGGCCAGCTTCAGGCGCAGATGCTGGCCTCCGGATCCCATAGGGGTGCTCTCGACCACGAGGCCGGCCACCCGGAATCGGGGAGCCTCAAATCCATGCCCGAACGGCTCCAGCTGCGCGAGAAAACGGGCCAGTTCCGGTGTTAGGTCCGACACCGCCACGTCCGCGTCCACCGTCGGCGCTGGCACCGAGCCGGTGCCCCACCGGTCGCGCCAAAGAGCGGCCAGCTCGTCCTCCAGCCCCGTCAGCCCTCCAGGCGCCAGGCTGAATCCGGCGGCCCCACGGTGGCCCCCCCATTTGGTGAAGTGATGCGCCGCTCCTGCCAGCGCGCCGGCCAGGTCGCCTGACCCGCCAGAGCGGGCGGACCCTTTGCCCGCGCCGTCGCGCAGCGCGATCACCGCCGCCGGCCGCCGGTATCGCTCCGCCAGGCGCGCCGCGACAATGCCAATGACCCCCTCGTGCCACGGGCCACTGACGACCAAAAACGCGGGCAGTTGCCGCCGCTGGTCCACCTCGGCCACGGCGGCCGTCCGAACGGCCACCTCCACCCGGCGCCGCTCCTGATTCAGCTCCTCGAGGCGCGTGGCCAGGCTTTGGGCCGCCGCCGCGTCGTCCGCTAGGCACAGTTCCACCGCAGGCGCGGGCTCTCCCATGCGCCCCGCGGCATTGAGGCGCGGTCCGACCGAAAAGGCCACGTCCCGCGCCGTCACGGTGCGCACGTCGCGGCGGCCCACGTCCAGGAGCGCCGCCACCCCCGGCACCGCGCCAGCCGCCAGCGCCTCAAGTCCGCGCTGCGCGACGGCCCGGCTGTCGCGCACGAGAGCAACCACGTCGGCCACCGTGCCCACGGCCGCGAGGCCCCACAGCGCGGGCGGCGCCTCGTCCCCCAGGAGATAGCGGGCCAGCTGCAGCGCCACGCCCGCCCCGGATAGAATCTGGGGCACGGCCATGCGCTCGGGATTCACCAGCGCGGGCACCACCGGCAGGGCTGCCGGCAGTCGGTGGTGGTCCGTCACGAGAAACGTCAGCCCGAGGCTGTCCGCGAGCTGGGCCGCGTCTGGCGCGCTCGTGCCGCAGTCCACGGTCAGCATGACGCGGACACCCGCCTGGTGCGCGCGCCAAACGGCGTCCAGCGACACGCCGTAGCCTTCATCGAACCGAGACGGCACGTGCCAATCCACGGCGGCGCCGGGGGCCAGCCGATAGAGCGCCCGCACCATAATGGCCGTGGCGGTGACCCCATCCGCGTCGTAGTCGCCATGGACCCGGATTCGCTCGCCATCCCGGATCGCGCGGCGCAGGAGATCGGCCGCCGCCGGCAGGTCCGGCAAGGCCCCCGGATCCCCCAGAGCCGCGGGTTTGCCAATCACGTTACGAAAGGTTTGGGCGTCCCTGATGCCGCGCTGCCACAGGATGCGGGCCCACAGCGTCGGCACCGACAGTTCGCGCCCGAGTGCCTCCCAGGCTGCCGTCTCCGCCGCCTCTCGCGCGCGGTCCTGTTGGCTTGACATCGTGCGCCCCCCCGGAGTGAGTCTATCACGGGAACAGAACACCCTGCCGGGCTTAGCGGCGCGGCAGGTACACCAGCGCCACCCCGACGGCCACGCGCCCCACGCGGACCAGCGCCCGTCGCTTGACCGCACGCAGGGCCCACGCGCGATCGGCCTGCACGGCATGCCCCGGCCCGAGCCACCAGGTGCCCGCCCCCACCGTCGTGCCAAACGCCACGCTCATCGCGGCCAGTCCCCACAGCGCCGTCCGCACCCGGGCCAGCGCCGCGCGCTCGCGGGGACCTGGCAAGGCGCGGCTCGCCAACACCTCCCCTGCCACGGCCAGGCCGCCGACCGCAGCCGCGGCCCACCCGATCGGGCCGGCCACGACCGACAGTGCGGCGAACGCCACCAGCCAGGGCGCCTCCACGATCAGCGCCAGCGCCACGACCACCCCGGCGGCGGCTTCATACAGAGGACACGGCATCACCCCGTCCCCCCTCGGACCTCCACGCCAACCCTCTCCTCAGGCTGCCCGCCTAAGTGGGGCGCACGCGCTCGTCCCATCCACGGTCCTGCCCCACTCTTCCCCAACTTACCCAGAAAGACGCTTCGCATGCGCCCTCCGGGCGCTGTGGCGGCTTCACGCGGCACGATGCCAGCGCGCGGCCTCACACGCGACGGGCGTCCGCGGGTTACACCAGTCGCTTCGCCAGGCGGACGCACGGAATGGTCATGCCGGAACGCAGCCGATGGGTCCGGGGCTGGTCCGCCCCATAGCCCGCGCGGTGATAGAACGCTAATGCGGTGAGCGACGACATCACGACGAGGCAGGCGGCCCCTTCTGTCAGGGCAACCGACTCGACTGCCCGCAGCAGGCGCTGGCCAATGCCCCGGCGTCCCTGGTCTGGATCCACATAACAGGCCGTGAGCTCATGCCCTTTGACTCCGGCAAAACCCACGACCCTGCCGGCGGCACTCGCCACCCACAAGCGTTCCCCATCCACGAGGGCGGCGATATAGTCCTCGGGACGCCTCGGTCCCACCCACGCTTCAATCTGCGGAGCGGTGTAGTCTCCGCGACAGAGCAGGCGGACCGCCCGTTGGTGGACGCGACAAATCCCGATGGCGTCCCCTGGGATCGCGGGCCGGATCATCGCGGGCGTCACATCACCCACCCTCCCCCTTGTGCCACGGCGCGGCAGCCGATCCCCGGCCCTAGGCCGCGCGACTCTTCCGCGGGGTCGGCACGGTCTTGTTGCGCCACAAGAGCCAGATGGGGCTCGCGATAAAAATCGACGAGTACGTCCCGAACAGCACCCCCAGCAGCATGGTCAGCGCAAAGTCGCGAATGGTGGACCCGCCAAACACCAGAATGGCCAGCAGAGCGAACATCACGGTGCTGGACGTGTTGATCGACCGCACCAACACCTGGTTCAGGCTTTTATTGACCAGCTCATCCAGCGCCTCGCCACGTTTCTGCTTGCGCAAATTCTCCCGGATGCGGTCAAATATGATAATCGTATCACTTATGGCATAGCCAAACACGGTAAGCACGGCCATAACAAAGTACTGCGTTAGGCTGATGTGGATGATGGCCACGATCCCCACCGCAATCACGACCGTATGGACCAGGGAAATAATCGCTGCCATCGCGAAGCGAAATTCAAAACGAATCGCGATGTACAGAATAATGCCGGCGATAGCGATGAGGACGGCCAGAAGTGCGGTCTGCTCGGTCTGCTGGCCAATGATGGACGACACCCGACTGGTGCCGATGGCGGAAAACGTGCCCACGTGGGTCTTGAACGCCGCCAGCAGGCCAGCGCGCGCCTGCTCAGAAATCGTGGGCGTGGTGATGAGCACCTCCCGGTGCCCCGAGCCAACAAACACGACGGTGCTGTTGCCACTGAGATGGTACTGGCCGAGAGGGCCCTGCAACTGGGTCGAGCTGACGGCGTGGTTGAAGCGCAGGTCCATCTGCGTGCCGCCAGTGAAGTCAATCCCATAGTTCAGGCCGCGCACAAAGATGCCAAACAGGGCCACCAGCATCAGGATGGCGGACAGGGCAAACCAGGTGCGCCAGTGCTTGACAAACTGAAAATGAAAGGGCATGGCGTCTCCTCCTTCCCTCGCTCTAACCCACGAACACGGCGCGAACCTTAGCCCAGCCCGCGTCGGCCGCCAACCGGATAAAGCTCCGCGTCAAGAAGACCGCCGTGAACAGCGAGATGACATTGCCCACCATCAGCGTGATGGCAAACCCTTTAACCTCACCGGATCCCAAGAAGAACAGAATCGCGCCTGCCAAGAAGGTCGTGGAGTGCGAGTCGATGATGGCGCGAAACGCATGCCGCATGCCCACTTCCACCGCCGCACGCGGGGTTTTTCCCCCGACGATTTCTTCGCGCACGCGCGAGAAGATGATGACGTTGGCGTCCACCGCCATGCCCGCCGACAAAATCATGCCCGCCACACCGGGCAGCGTAAGCGTGGCTCCCAACAGCGCCAGCGCTCCAACCAGCAGGAACATATAGACGCCCAGCGCAATGTCGGCTAAGAGACCCGCCAGCCGGTACCAGATGATGAGAAAGATCCCGATGAGGGCCAGCGCCAGCGCCCCAGCAATCTTGCTGTCCTGGATGGATTTTTGGCCCAGGGTCGCACTCACGGTCCGCACATCCAACACATTCAGTCGCACGGGCAGCGCCCCCGACATCAGGAGGTTGGCGGTGCGCTGTGCCGCCTGCAGGTTGGCGAAGCCTCCCGACAACTGGGCCTGTCCATTGGGAATCACCGACTGAATGGTCGGAGCCTCAATCAGCTTGTTGTTCAAGTAAATCGGCAGCGGCTGGTGAAGATACTTGGCGCTGGCCGCCGCAAACGCTTTGGTCCCCTGGGCATTGAACGTCAGGTTGATGACGATGCCGCTCGGATTCGTGGAGGACGAGCCAATGGTCGCGGCTTGGGCTGAGGTCAGTTCGCTCCCGCTCAGCAACACGTGATGGCCGTGCGGCGTCTTAATCTGCAAAAGCGCGGTCTCACCCAGATACTTCAGCGCCTGCTCCTGGTTCTTCACCCCCGGCAACTGCGCCTGGATCCGGTTCGTCCCCACCTGCTGCAACACGGGATCGCTCACGCCCAGTTGATTGGTTCTGAGCCGCATAATCGTGAGGGTCCGCTGCATGCTCGTGGAATTGATGGGCGCCCCCGGCGTCGGCTCCGCCTGAAACTCCGCGCTCACGCCGCCCACAAAGTCCAAGCCAAAGTGGAGCTGGTTGGTCACGGGCTTCACGGCACCAAAATAATAGCCGGCCGCTCCGATGAGCACGACCAGCGCAATTAACCAAAAGCCCGCGCGCCGCATGGCAAGCCCCCCCGCAATCATCGTCCCATTATATCCTGAGGGATGCCTGGAGCGTCAAACCCGAGGATGTGCCGCTGCAGCCAGTCCGTGGGGCTGCCACCAAGCCAGCACCAGGGCCGCCACCGCCTCCGGCGTCCGACTGTCGGTGTGCACCACCAGAGCGGCGGCGGCCCTCGCCGCTTGCAGCACCCGCATCTCTTCGGCATACTGCGCGCGCCCGCCCGATCTGGGCCGGCGGCGCCGCAGGACCGTCCAGTCCGCGGTCAGATAAATCAATCCGGCCCCGGGATATCGGAGAAACAAGGTCGGCACGACCGAGTGCTCCTGCGCAATCACCCGGGCGGGAACGCCCGCATCCACCAAGCGCTGCACGAGGGTGGTTTTCCCGGCCGCGCACGGCCCCACCACCACGAGTGCGTTGTCGGCGGGCCGCACGGCGGGTTCGGCGCGAGCACCCACCGTCATGACGGGATGCTGGCGCGCAGCCAGCGGAGCGGCGGGCGCTCATCTTCGACCAGGCCAAAAGCCATGACACTCATGTCATCGCCGGGCCTCCCGCGGTCCAGCGCCAACGCCCGGTCCAAAACGGACTGCACCCAGGTGCCCAGATGCACCACGTCCAGCGCCCTGAGTTCTTCGTCCAGCGCCTCCCAGTCCAGCGACTTCCCCCACTGCCGCCCTGCATGCACGATGCCGTCCGAGTACGTGGCCACCACCAGATCCGGCCCCAGCGGCAGCTCCGTGATGGCGGGCCGCGTCCGGCGGTAGGTGCCAATCACCTCCGCGCCGCCTTCAATGCGAAACACCACGCCCTCCTGGCGCACCACCACCGGACACGGTGAGTTGCGGGCAATGACGGCGGTCTGGGTGTGCAGGTCGGCAGACAGGATGGCAAGCGTCGCGGTGACCCGCCCCTCGCGGGCCGTATAGAGCATGTCCTGCACCGCGCGCGCCACCGCACCATCTCGGCTGCCGTCCGCCAGCAGGCTGACGGCCTTCATGGCCACCAGACGCGCAATGCGCCGCGCCGCTGGCCCGGATCCCTGTCCGTCCGCCAAAATCAGCGACAGACCGCCCAAGGGCCGCTCCACCAGCTCAATGGTGTCGCCGCTTTCGCCCAAGGCCGCCTTGGGCATCTTGGCCCACGCCACCTCCACCCGACTGGGATTCACGACTGCACCAACACCCTCACGTCCCCTTCCCGACGCGTCACGCGCGCCTCGTCCATGCGTTCCAAAAGCGGCACGGCATACTTGCGGGTCGTCCCCAGGACGTCGCGCAGCGCCGCGGTCCCCAACGGTCCCTCCCGGGCGAGGGCGGCCGCGATCGCCCGGATCGCCTCCGCATACACCCCACCGTCCACCAGCAACTGGTCACCGAGACGCACCAGTTCCCCCTGCGCCACCATCCACTCAACCACATCCCGCACCCTGTCCTCGGGCGCCGAGACGCGGGTCAAAACCCATGCGAGGTCCGGCGGCTCCAGCCCCCGCCCTCGTACCGCCTCTCGAATTTCGGCCCGCCATGCCGCCTGCGCCTCGCTCAGTTCCACCTGAAAGCCCGTCCGGCGCAACACGTCGCCCTCCAACTCCACGCCATCCACCGCGGCCACCCACTGGCCAAACAGCCGAGGATCCCACTCCGGGAACTCCTGCTTCTGGCGCTCGCGGGGCCAGCCGGAGCGCAGCGGATGCTCCCGGTGGTAGGCCGTCACAACCTCCCGCACCCGGTCCGCCACGCGGCGGGCGGCGGTCGGTGACCACACCCAGCGCCCCGCGATGAGGGTGATGTCCGGGCGCTCGCCGACCACGCGTGACAGATCTTCGAGGGGCGTGGCCAGTTGCCGGGCCGCCTGGTCCAGCGCCAGGGGCGCCTCGCGCCCCACTAGGCCCTCCGCTAGGAGCGTGAGGGGATCACCCGCCAACTGCTCGTCCAGCCGGGCCAGCAGGTTGGGCTCACGCCGCCGATGGTGAACCCCTACCTCGGCCACCACGCCACCACCGACCGTCACCACCGGACTGTACGTGCGAATAAGGACCCGATCCCCCCGCTGCAGCACGACGGGTTCCTCCCACCGCAGCTCCGCCCACGCCTGGCTTCCAGGGGCCAAGGCGTCGCGATCCCAGAAGTAAACACGGGCAAGCGCCTCGGCCGTACCCACGTACGTGTGAACCCGCCCCCGATGCTTCAAGGCCGGCGCGTCCGGCAAAAGCGTCAGCTCCACCGCCGCCACGGTCACCGGGTCCAGCTGACCCGGGTGGGTCAACACCTGGCCTCGCACCACCGCCGCGCGGTCCACGCCCGAGAGGTTCACCGCGACCCGCTGGCCGGCCCTGGCGAAGGTCACCACCTCGCCGTGAGATTCGAGCCCCCGCACGCGCGCCCGCGGCCCTCCCGGCGCCAGCTCCACCGCCTCATCCGTTCGGAGCGTACCGCGGGTCAGGGTGCCGGTCACCACCGTGCCAAAGCCCCGCACGGAAAACACGCGGTCCACCGGCAGGCGCAGCACCCCACCCGCATCCCGCGGCCGCACGACCGACGCCAGGCGGTCCAATTCCGCGAGCACAAGGGGCATCCCTCGGCCGGAGGGGGTGCCTACCGCAAGGATGGGAGCGGATCCCAGAAAGCTGCCTGCCAGCGTCGCCCGCGTGTCGGTCGCCACCAGGTCAAGCCAGTCCGCCTCGACTAGGTCGGCTTTCGTGAGCACCACCAGACCGTCACTAACCCCTAGAAAGTCCAGGATGGCCAAGTGCTCCACGGTTTGCGGCATGACGCCCTCGGTCGCGGCCACCACCAGCAACACAGCGTCCATGCCGTGCACCCCGGCCACCATGTTGCGAATGAACCGCTCATGCCCGGGGACGTCCACAAACGCTGCGCGCCGGCCCGAGGGGAGCGTGAGCGGCGCAAAGCCCAAGTCGATGGAGATGCCGCGCCGCTTCTCTTCCGGCAATCGGTCCGTGTCGCGCCCGGTCAGGGCGCGCACCAGCGTCGTCTTCCCGTGGTCAATGTGGCCCGCGGTCCCAAACACCACGGGCTGATCGCCGGCGGCGGGCCGCTCGCCGGCCCGCTTACCCTTCCCGGAAATGGCGCACCACTCCTTCCGCGGCCAACCGCTGCCGTACGGCCAACAACGCGGTGTACGTCGGCAGTACGTAGAGCCGGCGCCCCGCTCCCTCACCGGCACTGTCCACCGCCGCGGCCAGCACCGCCGCCGGCGGCCCCGGCACGGCCACCACCCGATCCGGGGGCAGCCCCGCGTACTTCAGGCGCACGGCCATGTCCCGTCCACGCGTGCCCCCGGTCCAGATCCGATCGATCCCTGTCCCCGCGAGGAGCGCTTCAAAGTCCACGTCCCACAGCCACGACACGTCGCGGCCATCGGCATAGCGGTCGTTGACCAGCATCACCGCGTCTTTGGGCCGGGGGTCGTCGGCCAAGGTCTCCAGCACCTGATTGAACCCTGTAGGGTTTTTGACCAGGGCCACGCGCACGTCGACCCCGCGCCACACCAGCGCCTCCATCCGGCCGAAGGACGCACCCGCCCGGGCCAAGCCGCTGGCCACGCTGGCCGGGGCCACCCCCAGCGTCAGCGCCGCCGCCGCCGCCAGCGCCGCATTGTAGGCATTATACGTGCCCGGCAGCGACAGCGGGACGCGCCAACGCTCTCCGTGCCAGTCCATCTCCAGTTCCTGTCCCGCCGGGTGGGAGTGCACGGCGACTGCCAAGTCCAGGGGGGGGCGGTGAAACCCGCACGCCGCGCAGGCGTACGACCCCAAGTGGGCGTATTGATACACCTGGTACGCGAGCGCGCCTCCACACGCGGGGCAGCGTCGGGCGTCTGCTCCGTCCGCCCCATTCGCAGGGGCCGGCCGGCCGGTCCCCGTCAATCCGAAATACACGACCCGCGCGGCCGATGCGGCCAGGGACGTGACGTTGGGGTCATCGGCGTTCAGCACCGCCACACCGGATCGGGCCATGTGCGGCAGGCCCCGCTGCACATGGCCGACCGTGGTGGTCAGCTCCCCGTACCGGTCCAGCTGATCGCGAAAAAAATTTGACACCGCCATGACGGTCGGCGCCAGCGCCGCCGCCACCCGCGGGACGGTGGCCTCATCCGTTTCCAGGACGGCCACGTCCGCGCCGCGGTTCAGAGCCAGCGCGGTGGCCAATCCGCTGGCCAGGTTGGCGCCACTATGATTGCGGACTACCTGGATCCCCGCCTCGGTCAGGACTTCGTCCAAGAGGTGCGCACTGGTGGTTTTGCCGTTGGTGCCGGTGACCATCACCACGCCCCGCGGCAATCGCCGGGCGAGGTCGCGCAAGAGCTCCGGCGCGATGGCAAGGGCCACGCGCCCCGGCAACGCGCCGCCGCCGCGGGAAAGGCCGCGTAGGATCCCCACCAGCGCGCGAACCCCCATGATGGCCAGCCACACGCGCATTCGTCTCAGGACGGTCATGTCCCCAGTGTAACGGATAGCCCGAACACGCGGCGCCCGCGCCAATGCGCGATTCGCCCAGCGCATCCGCGTGATTGCAGTCGTTCCATCGAGTGCTTCGAATCGCCGCGTGCCCGCCCGCCTCAGGGATGTGACCCATGGAACCGGACCATCCCTTGGCTCACCTTGCGGAAAGCCTTATCGGGCATCGGATTGGATTGGATTGGATTGGATTGACGCCCGGATCCCGAGATGGGGCCGTTGGACGTGTCCGACGTGCGGGCCCGCTGCAGTTCCCCCTCCTGCAAACGGCGGGATTGCGCCTCTGCTTGCGGACGAGGCCGAGGCCAGCGGCGCCCGCCGGGTGGCCGCATACGACCAGGCCGGCCCCGTGATGCACTGCGTGGTGGGGCCCACCCGGTCACCGGCGGATGTGGGTGACCGCTTGGTGCGGCACCGCTCTTCCGCCAAGACCGTACCGCCTTGGGCATAGTCATGGGCGAGACCTCACACGCCCTACCGCTGCCCCGCCACCGCGGGGAGGCTCGCTTCCGCTTGGAGGGACGCCGCGCGATAGGGACGCTGTCAGCCGCTTCTACACCGGGTTCGGCGACTCGGCACAGGTGTCTCTGGCCTAAGTCGGCAGCTCCCCAAGTCCGTGGGGTAGTCTGCGGTCGTCGTGGATCCCGATGGGGGTCGTGCTGCTGGGCGGGTCCGACACGTTGGAGGCATTTCGACACCGCAGCCCCTATACCACCCTGGTGGCCGCCCGTCTACGCGAGCGCGCAGCCCGCGGAGGCTCGGCCACCGTCATGCACGCGGTCCAGATCGCCCGGCACAGCGGCCGCGCAAACCGGGCGCTTGCTCCGCCTGCCACCTGCATCCGTGCGTATACGGGCCCAAGGCGCTGCCAAGCCGCGCCCTCCTCACGGAGGAGCGTGGCGCTCGCCGCGTCGTATCCGGACCTGGTGCGGCCTGGGCCTCCCGCTACGCTCGGGAGGGCGGCGCCGTGAGTCCCAGCGGCGGTATGGCTGCCGTCAGGCGGCGCGACAGCGGAACCACCGCATCCGCCATCAGGTGATCGAGCGCGCTTACGTGCCCACGAGCCTCCTCGGCCAAGCGTTCAAACACGTCGTAACACTGCTGGGGGGGCCGCGACAGCCCAAACGCCACCGTGGACTGCAAGGAGGCCAGCCGGCTGTTGACCTTCGGCGGGTAGTTGAACGAGTCGGCCCGCCCTCGGCTCTTGGCCTGGTGCAGCTCCCCCTCAATCCCGAGCACCCGGATCACCATGCTGTGGGCCTCCTCGGCCAGGGCGGCCTGCCCGATTGCTTCCAACTCTTGCGCCTGCTCCGCCAGGCGGGCGCGCACCGCACGCGCCCGCAGAACCGCCCGGTGCACAGCGGACAGCTGGTCGCGAATGGCGAGCAGCAGTCCATACTGGGCCTCCACGTCCTCCTGCGTGACTCCCTGGACGCGCGGATCCAGGCGGACGGTGACGACGCCGGTCAGGTGCACCGCCCCGCTCGCGATCTCCACCCGGTACTGTCCCGGCGGCACCTCGGGCCCTATGGTACTGCCGCCCCAGTAGCCCGACAGCAGCGCCCCCGGCAGCTCCTCGCCGCTGGCCACCCTGAGGTCCCACACCGCCCGGTTGAGCCCCGCGCGCGGCCGGAGTGACCGTCCCCAGACACTGCCGTCGTCACTCGCCACCTCACGCAGCACCTGGCCATCGCGTGTCCGAATCGTGAGGTGCACCGGCGCCTCGGGTGCAGCCGGCAGGTAGTACAGGAGCACGGCGCCGGCGGGAGGGTTCTCGCCCGCCGTGGCGGGCGAGAAGCCGTCGGCCACCGGCTTCCCCACCACCATTTCCCCCGCTGCCTGCCGGTAGGTGTGAAAGCCTCCGACCGGCTCCACGCGCATCTGCCGGCCGGACTGTCGCCTCACGGCGACGGGCGGAGCAAACAGCCGGGCCTCCTGGCTTTCAGCCGCCAGTCCCCGTGCCTCTCGGAAGGGCGTGAGGTCATCCAGCACCCAGAACCCGCGGCCATGCGTCGCCACCACCAAGCTCTCGTCATGCACAGCGAGGTCGTGAACCGGGGTGACGGGAAACCGTCCCCCGAGGCGGCACCAGTCGATGCCGCCGTCGTAGGACACGTAAAGCCCGGACTCGGTACCAAGGTACAGGAGGCCAGGACACCCGGGGTCCTCCCGCAGCACGCGGGCAAAGTCGTCAGACGGGAGGCTGTCGTCCAACCGCCGCCACGTCTCCCCGAAGTTGTCCGTGCGGTACACGTAGGGCGCCCGGTCGTCCATCTTATACCGCGTGGCCACCACGTAGGCCGTCTGGCTGGCGTGCGGGGACGGCTCAATGATGCTGACAAGCGCCCAGTCCGGGAGGTCCGGGGGTGTCACGTCCGCCCACGTGTCCCCGTTGTTCGTAGACACGTGCACCCGGCCGTCATCCGACCCGGCCCAGAGCACACCGGGCTGGCACCCGGACTCGGCGAAGGCAAAGATTGTGCCGTAGTATTCGGTGCTGACGTTGTCTTGCGTGATGGGGCCTCCGGACGACCCCAGGGTCTTGGGATCGCCTCGCGTCAGGTCGGGGCTCCGCACCTCCCAGTGCTGACCCCCGTCCAAGCTCCGAAACACGTGGTTGCCGCACGTGTAGAGGCAGTTCGGATCGTGGGGAGACAGCAAGACGGGGAACGTCCACTGGAAGCGGTACCGGAGGTCTCCCGCACCGTATCCGATCGGATCCTCCGGCCACACGGTGATGTCCACCTGCTGGTGGGAACGGTGGTCGTAGCGCGTCAGGCGCGAGGCGTAGTTTCCGGCAAACACGATGTGGGGCTGATCGGGGCGCACCGCAATGTACCCGCTCTCGCCGCCGCCCACCGGATAAGTGTCACCCGCCGTGATGGCTCCTTTGTCCGAAAAGTTGGGCAGCGAGATGGTACTGTTGTCCTGCTGGGCGCCGTAAATCCGAAACGGGTATTCCCGGTCCGTGGTGACGTGGTAGAACTGCCCCGTCGGCTGATTGTACGGGAGGCTCCACGTGCGGCCCCCGTTGTAGGACACGGACGCCCCGCCGTCGTTGCCTTCGATCCACCGGCCGGGACGCTCGGGGTCGATCCACAGATCGTGGTTATCCCCGTGCGGGGTGGGAATGGCCGTGAAGTGCCGTCCCCCATCTTTGGACCGCCACATGCGCAGGTTCAGGACATAAACCGTGTCCACGTCGGCGGGGTCGGCAAACACATGCATGTAGTACCACGGCCGCTGGATCAGGTCGGGGTTGTCGGTCACGCGCACAAAGTGCCCGCCGCCGTCGTCCGATCGATAGAGCCCCCCGGCGGCCGCCTCCACCATCACCCACACGACATCGGTGCCGGGGGACACGGCCACGCCCATACGGCCCAGCACCCCCTCGGGGAGTCCGGGGCGATGGGTCAAATCGATCCACGTGTCTCCGCCATCCACACTTTTAAAGAGCCCGCTGCCGGGCCCGCCGCTGGAGAGCGACCACGGCGTGCGGTGGGCGTCCCACAGGGTCGCGTACAAGAGGGTGGGGCGCCGCGGATCCATGACGAGATCCGCCGCGCCACTGCGGTCATCCCGGTACAGGATTTTGTCCCAGTGCCGCCCTCCGTCGCGGCTGCGAAACACACCGCGGTCCGGATGGGGCCCGTACGGGTGCCCCAGCACGGCCGCATACACCCAATCCGCGTGGTGTGGGTGCACTCGCACCCGCGCAATATGTTGGGTCGCACAAAGCCCCCGGTGCTCCCAGGTGGCACCGCTGTCCGGAGACCGCCACACGCCGTCGCCCGCCACCACATTGCCGCGGATGCAGGCCTCACCCATGCCGGCGTACACCACCGACGGCTCCGAAGCCGACACGGCCAGTGCCCCCACCGAGGCGGCACGGAAAAATCCATCAGACACGTTGTCCCAGGTGGCGCCGCCATCCTGGGTCTTGAACACACCGCCGGCCGCGCCACCAAAGTAAAAGGTGGCGGGGTCGCGGGGATCCCCCGCCACCGCCACCACCCGTCCCCCGCGAAACGGTCCGAGCTGCCGCCACAGCGCCTGGTTCTCTACGGCCCGGCGCACTCCGCCGGTCTCGTTGCCCTTCCGCCCATCGTTCATCGGTCACCCTCCCGTCGCCGTCCAGTCCTGTCGCATTCCCTGTTCGCCCGCCTGATCCCTGCTGCCGCTAGCGACGGCAGAGCCGGGCGCACCCGGGCGCCCGGCTCTGCCGATGGCTGCTAAACCGACGGAGACGTCACCGTCCACCGCCACGGCTCGGTTCCGCCATTGACGGGGGAATGGTACTTCGACACCCCGTGCAGGCCGTTTTTGATGATTCGGTACGGGGCGGGCGTGCCCACTCCCACGTACTCCGGCATCATCAGGACCGGCAGGTTGATGGCCGCGTATTCTTCGTACGCGTCCAGCCGCTGCTGCGCCTGGGCCGGAGTGCCCGGCGCGTAAACCGCCGTGGCCAGCCGGTCCATGGTTTTGCTTGAGAAGCCGCCAAAGTTGTTGGTGGCTCCCGTCAGGTAGAGGCTGGTGCTCGGATAGCCCACGCCCTCGTACCAGCCGGCCCCCCACCACGCCAAGTCCCACTTGCCTGTATTTTTCGGGTTGGTGATGAGGTTGATCAGCTGAGAGAACGGCTGCTGATTCAGGGTGACGTCGATGCCCTCCTGCGCCCAGCTTTGCTTCAGGTACTGCACGATGTTCGTGTCCGTGGTGGACCCCGACATCACCAGGAAGTTGAATGCCAGCGTGACGCCGTTCTTGGTCATCACGCCGTTGCTGTTGGGCGTCCACCCGTGCTGCTCCAGCAGCTTCTTGCCGGCCGCCGGATTGTACGGATAGCAATGCACGTGCGTGTCGTAATACGGGTTGGCCGGCTCCCGCGCCACCACGGTGCAACCAGGAATCGCAAAGCCGTGGTACAGGTGCTGGGCGATGGCGGCTTGGTTGATGCCCATCTGCATCGCCTGCCGGAAGTACAACTGGTTGAACAGCCCGCCAATCACCGGGGCATTGCTGTGAAAGTTCGGTTGCAACAGGTTGTAGCTGATGACGTACCCGTGATTGGCCGCCCGATACCCGCTCAAGCTGTGGGCATCCGCGGTGTAGGCGGACGGCAGCGACGCCTCGGCCAGCAGGCCGCTTTTGAGGCCCACATACACACGCGTCGACGACGTCTCGTACTGGTACACCAGCGTCTTGATGGTGGCCTTGTGTCCGTCGTAGTTGGGGTTAGCGCTCATCACCCAGTAGTTGTTGTTGACAAACTTGGTGACGTCGTACGACCCGTCCACGACGCGAAATTGCGGGGCCAACGGCGTCCGACCCACCTTCAGGAGCCAGTTGAGCTCCTTGGTCATGTCGGCCGGGTTGACCAGGTTCGGGTTCGAGGGATCCGGGTAGTGGTTCCAGACTTTCACCGGCACCGGCGTGGGGTAGTTCAACACGTTCAGCTCCACCCACACGGGGTTGGACGGCTTGGTGATGGTCACCACCAATGTACTAGCGTTTTTTGCCACCACCGACTGGATGCGGTCGAAGCTAGTCCCGCCGACGCTGCTGTTTTCCCACGGCGCCGACGAGACGCTGGACGCCTTGTAAATCTGCCACGTGAACGCACTGTCGTAAGCGGTCACCGGCGTCCCGTTGGACCAATGCCACTTGGGATTAAATTTAATCGTAAAGACCGTGTCGTTCTTGCTCGGTGTGATGCTCGACGCGATGGACCGACTGAAGTTGATGGTGTCGTTTTTGGAGATGTGGAATAAACTCTGCCACATCAAACCCGAGACGTCGTTGGACGTCGAGTTGTACGACACCGGGTCCACCGGAAACCACCACGTGGGTTCCGTAACGACGCCCCCCACCAGCGTGATACTTTTCACGCTGCTCGCCGTGGGAGTCGGGGAGCTCCCGCACCCTGCCAGAATGAGCCCCAAAGATCCCGCCGCCAGCATGCCCCATCGCACCCAGCGGGGGTTGACTATCTCGCGCACGCGCCCACCTCCGTTGTTGACCTCCGCCGCGGCGTGGTCGGAGCGAACTCAGATGCGAATCGCTCTTAGAAGCCGGTATAGCAAGGCCCGCCGCAAACCCAAGGTGACGCATCGCATGTCGCCAGTGGTCCGGATGAGAGGCGGGATAGGAGCGGACGGGCTAAACGTTCGTTAACCGTTGGCTAAACGTCGGATAAAGCTCGGCCCTCCTACGCGAGCACCATAGCACGTGTCCAGAATTTTTGAAACGCCCCAGCGGGGATTTGGGAGGAGAAACCCTGAAATATTTGCACGGACGCGCTCAGGACAGCCACGTGGGATCCCGTTTCGACAAGAACGCCGCCATCCCCTCGTGAGCATCGGGCATGGCCCGCTGCGCCACCATGACGCCACTGGCGTAGCTGAGGGCGTCACCGTAAGACATCGCGAGCTGGGCGTAAAAGTGTTGCTTGCCGTGGGCCAGCACGTGGCGGCTGAATCGGCTAATGCTCCGCGCCATCGCAAGGCTCGCGTCCTCGACGGCCTCTGCCGGCACCACGCGATTGACCAAACCGGCCGCCAGCGCCTCGGCGGCCGTCACAGGTTCGCCGGTGAACAGCATGGCCGCCGCCGCCTTCACACCCACGTTGCGGGACAGCGCAACCCCGGGACTGACGCAGAAATACCCGATGCGCACCCCGGGCGTGGCAAACCGCGCCGACGAGGCCGCCACCGCCAAATCGCAGGTGGCCACCAGCTGGCATCCCGCCGCCGTCGCAATGCCCTGCACCTCCGCCACGACAATCTGCGACGCCTGCCGAATGGCCTGCATGGCCTGTTCGCAGGCTTCGAACACCGCCGCCACCTCGTCGTCCGTCCCGTGCAAAATTTCGTTCAGGTCGTGCCCGGCGCTGAAGGCCGGCCCGGCCGCCCGCAGAATGATGATGCTCGCCTCGTCTGGCGCGACCCCTTCGACCGCCTCCGCGAGGGCGCGGAGCATCGCCGCCGACAGCGCGTTGCGCTTCGCCGGATGGTTCAAGGTCAGCCGCACGATGTGCTCCTGCGCCAGGTGATCGTCGCGGAGCACCAGCGGTTCAGCCACACTTAATGACATCCCGTTTGCCTCCTTTGGCGGAAAACCGACCGCTGCCGCGCGCGCCGATCTCGCCCCATCTCGTGCCCTTCATTGTAGCCATTCCAGGCGTCTCCGCCACCGCCGAGCCAGCGGTACCAGCAAAAAGGGGCGGGCTAGGAGCGGGCCGCCATCATTGCTGTTCCAATTGCGCTGCGGGACCACTTGCGCTATACTCACTTCGTCATCGGGGAGTAGCGCAGCTTGGTAGCGCGCCTGCTTCGGGAGCAGGAGGTCGCAGGTTCGAATCCTGTCTCTCCGACCATGTGAAACGGGGCCGCCGATGCGGCCCCGTTTGTTTTGCACGCATGCAAGCCGCCGCAGCCGGCCGGGCACCCTCCTGTCATGAGCAAGCGGAGAAAATCGCCGCTGGTGCCCGAAGCGCGCGGTGCGCTGGACGCCCTGTCCGTGCGCGCGCGCACCAGCGGGGCAGCCACGCCACTGCCCCACGCGCCCCGAGGGCCGGCTGTGCAGAAATTCCATGCGGCGCTCCGAGCGGTGCTGGCCCGCGACGCCGCCAACCAGGACCCTGACGCCTAAACCCTGCGAGCCAGCTGTCCCGCCACGAAAACGATGACACGGCCTGACGAAGTTAGCCAGCGACCCGTCACCACGCACACCAGCGCGGACCCCTCGCCAGCGCGCGGGCACGTGGGTGCGACGGAACCGTCCAGCCACGCATTGGCGCCCGTGTACGTCGCGCTGCGCGCCGGACCGGCCTCGACGCTCCGTTCCTCAGGGGGAGGGCATCAGGTCCCCCAAGTTTTCGACGAACCGGCCAGCCAGGGACGGCAGGCGGCGAATGGCGGCCAGCACGCCCGCGGCGTAAGCCGATCGGTCGTGGACATCGTGCCGTATCGTGAGCACCTGGCCGGCTGCCCCGAACACCACCGTCTGGTGCGCCACCAAGCCGGGCAGCCGCATACTGTGGACGGGAATCGCGTCGGGATCCCGGCGCGTCGCGGCCGCCAGCAGGCTGGCCATGCGGAGCGCCGTCCCCGAGGGGCGGTCCCGCTTGGTGGCGTGGTGGGCTTCCAGCACCTCAACATCGGGAAAGAAGCGCGCCGCCTCCTCGGCCAAGCGCTCGGACAGCCAGGCGCCCACCGAGAAGTTGGCGATCAGCGCCGCCGCCACGCCATTGGCCGCCGTGCGCCTAGCCAACTCGCTGCGCTGTTCACGCGAAAAGCCGGTCGTGCCCACCACGATGGACCAGCCCCGGTCCACCGCGTCCAAGAGGCGCGGATACGCCGAGTCCGGCTCGGTGAAATCCACCAGCACCGTGGGGTACTGCGTGGCGGCCTCGCCGACCGTGCCCACCACCGTCAGATCCGCCGCCTCGTCTCCCCAGAGCGCCCCCAAGTGCTCGCCAGCGTGCGAGCGCGCCAGCGCCGCCACCAGCACCATGTCGTCGGCCGCCACGATGGCCCGCCCCACTTCACGGCCGGTGCGGCCCGTCGCGCCGGCCAATGCCACCCGAATAGGCTCTGCCATGACGGTCAGGACTCCAGCCGCGGGGCGGCGTCGCCGCGCAGCAGCTGGCTGCCAATGACCAGCCGCATGATTTCCGAGGTGCCCTCGTAAATCTCGGTCACCTTGGCATCGCGCAAGAGCCGCTCCACCTGGTACTCCCGCATGTAGCCGTAGCCGCCGTGCACCTGGACGGCGGCCAGACAATGGCGCACCGCCGCCTCGGAGCAGAACAGCTTGGCCATGGCCGCCGCCATGCGGCCCTGTTGGGTATCTTCTCGGACGCGCGCAGCATCGTATGCCAGCAGGCGACCCGCGTGCAGGTCCGTGGCCATGTCCGCCAGCTTGAACTGCACGGCCTCGAACCGCCCGATGGCCTGGCCGAACTGCTTTCGGGTGCGCGCATAAGTCAGCGACAAATCCAGTGCGCGACCCAGCATGCCCAACGCCTGCGCCGCGATGCCGATGCGCCCCCCTTCCAGCAGACGGAGCGCCATGTCGTAGCCCGCCCCCTCGGCCCCCAGGCGGTGGGACGTTGGCACCATCACCTGGTCCAGCAACACGGCGCCGGTTTTAGCGGCATGCAGGCCCATCTTCTCCTCGGCGCGCCCAAAGCTAAGCCCCGGCGCGCCCTTGTCCACCAAAAAGGCGGTGATGCCGTCCCGCCCTAAGGTGCCAGGCAGCCGCGCAAACACCAGATACCGATCCGCCTCCCCCGCCCCGGTGATGAACACTTTGCCGCCCCGGAGACGGTAGCCGCCCTCCACCGGCTCCGCGACCGTGGCAAGCGCGGCCGCATTGGACCCCGCGTCGGGCTCGGTCAGCGCAAAGGCCCCAATCTGCTGGCCCGCAATCAGGGGGGGCAGCCACTCGGCTTTCTGGGCCGCCGTCCCGTACCGATGGATGGCCTCCAGATGCAGTGAGTTGTGCACTTCGTACACCACCGCGGTGGCGGGATCGCCGTATGCCACCGCCTCCACCACCAGCGTCTGGGCCAAGTAGCTGGTACCCCCCCCACCGTCGGCGGGGGGCACCGTCATCCCCAGATAGCCATGTTGCCCCAGCGCCAACAGGTTGGCCCGAGGGTACACCTGGTCCCGATCGTTCTGGTCGCTGGACGGGGTAATCGCGGCTGCCACCAGCTGGCGGACGGCGTCGGCAATGGCCTGTTCATCCTCAGTGAATTCCATCGCCCATGCCCCCCGCGCCCCGCAGCACTTGGTCCGCCAACCCGGTGGCGTCGCGGGTTCCCGCCGCCACCGCGGTCAGGGCGCGCGCCCAGCCGGGGTCTTCTCGGGCCGCCGCCAGGCGCCGCGCCACCGCATCCCACACGGCCTGACGCACCAGGGTCTCGACCTGGTGGGTGCGGCGGTCGGCGCGCCGCCCGGTCTCCTCCAGAAACGCGCGGTGGCGGGCCAACTCAGCCAGGATTTGGTCCAGGCCGCGCCGTTCGGCGGCCACCGTGGTCACAATCGGGGGCATCCAGGGGGGCGGGTCGGCCGCGAGCCGCAGCATCGCGCGCAGTTCCCGCACGCTCGCGTCGGCACCGGGGCGGTCCGCCTTGTTCACCACGAACAAATCCGCAATCTCCAAAATCCCGGCCTTGATGGCCTGTATGTCATCGCCCAATCCCGGCGCGAGCACCACCATCACCGACTCGGCCAGCGCCATGATCTCGATCTCGCTCTGCCCGGCCCCCACCGTTTCCACAAGCACCCAGTCGAATCCTGACGCATCCAGCACCGTGAGGGATGCCGCCGCCGCCCGCGACAAGCCACCCGTCTGCCCGCGACTGGCCAGGCTGCGCATAAATACGCCAGGGTCCATGGTGGCGTCCTGCATTCGGATCCGATCGCCCAGAATCGCCCCGCCGGTAAAGGGGCTGGAGGGGTCCACCGCGATGATGCCCGCCGTTTGGCCCTGCCCGCGTGCGGCCAGGGCCAAACCGTCCACCAGGGTGGACTTGCCCACCCCCGGAGCCCCGGTGATACCCACCACGTGCGCGTGGCCGGTGTGCGGCAACAGCGTCTGCAACAGCGCCTCTGCCTCGGGCCCCCCGCGTTCGACCACGGTGAGCGCCCGCGATACCGCGCGCCGCTGGCCCGCCAGCACCTCGGCCCCCAAAGTTGGCCCCCCCGTCATGAGTCCCCCACCCGCTCTTGGATGTAGCGCACAATGTCGCGGGTGTCTGTGCCGGGACCAAACACCCGGGACACGCCCGCGTCCAACATGCTCGCCACGTCCTGCTCCGGCACGATGCCCCCCAGCAGCAGCAGCACGTCGCCCTGTCCGTTCTGCTGGAGCAGCCCGGCAATGCGCGGGACCAGTGTGGGGTGCGCGCCCGACAATATAGAAAGCGCCACCACCTGCACGTCCTCCTGCAGCGCGGCTTCCGCCACCTGCTCGGGCGTTTGGTGCAAGCCCGTGTACACCACTTCCATGCCCGCATCCCGGAGCGCTCGCGCAATCACCTTGGCGCCCCGGTCATGCCCATCCAGGCCAGGTTTGGCCACCAACACACGAATCACTCGCTCGCCCCCATCTCTCATGCCTCTGGCCCGTCCCAATGCACCATGATACCGCGCCGCCGACCATACCGCGCCGCCGACCAGGCTACCCGGTGACGTCGGGGGCGCCCGCTTCGCGCCCTCGACGAAAATCGGTGTCCTCCTCCTCACGATATTCGGTGCGCAACAGGCCGAGCTCCTGCTCCAGGTGTCGCGTACTCTGCAACATGCGGTACAGAAATCCGAACATCAGGACGAACAGGGCGGTGTATGCAAAAACCAAGTACCTGAGGTCCTGACGCTCCAAGGGGCTCATGGCCCACCTCCTGATTTTCGTGTCACATCGAGTCGAGCGGAGTGCGCACGCGCTCCTGAATCTCCGGGACATAGTCCTGGGCCGCGAGCAAGTGAAGACGGATCAGGATCCAAGCCGCCGCCAGAAGCATGACGGCAACCATCGACACCAGCATGGCCAGCACCATCGACGGCGCCAAGTTCACGCCATGTGTGCTGATGACGGCCGGATGAATGGACTTCAAGAAATAGACCGCATAGTAGTCGAGCGGAACCAGCAAGAACGCCACGATGGGCAGTACCGAGGCATAGCGGGCTCTCCGCTCGCGGTCGTCGGTCCAGTCGTGCAGCAGCAGGTCGCCTAAAAACAGCACCCAAAGAATCAATGTCGTGGTGATGGTCGGATCCCAGGTCCACCACGAACCCCAAGCGGTTCGTCCCCAAATGATCCCGGACACGAGCACCATGGTCGTCAACAGCGTCCCCACCTCCGCCAAGGCCGCCGCCCAGCGATCCCAAGTCAGCCACCGGCACCGAAAACGGCACCAGGAGCACGGGCAACCGCACCGACCCGGGCCGCGTATTGGCCGCCATGGCCGCAAACAAGGTCCCTACGCCCACGAACCCCACGGTCCCAAGCGCCAGCGTGGCGGCAACCAGGGGCAGGATCCCGTCCGGCATCGGCTCCGCCAGCAGCACCACCATGAATGGCAACACCAAGAGCTCCATGGCAAACATGAACACGAAGGCCACCGTGAGCTTGCCCAGGAAGATGGCCAGCAGCCCGTCAGTGCGCCATCGCGGGCTTCCTGCCCGAAGCCCCGGCCCACGCCCAACATCCCCGCAAACAGGTGCGCCACCTACAGCACACCCGGGACCACGGAGGCGAGCGGCACCCGCACCGGATTCACCGCAATGCCGAACACTAGGGCCACCATGGCCGCCCAGGTGTCCGTACTGTGGATCTCCAGCTGCAGATCCTTCAGGAGCATGGCCCCGTACTCACGCCCCAATGGGGCCGCTCCGAGAAACCCGCACCTCGTAGGTGCGGGTTAGTGGCTCACCGAATCTAGCGGGTTCCTCTCGAGTCATCGGGGGGCCCTCGAGCCGGCCACGCCACAGGATGCGCAGCCGGTCGCCCATCCGGACTGCCTCGTCCAACTGGTGCGTGATCAGCAACACCGCGCCGCCCGCGGCGGGGGTGTCCCGGATCCACTGGTCCCACAGGGCGCTCGCCCCCACCTCCATGCCTGTGTAAGGTTCCGCCAGCAGCAGCAGTTGGGGACTGGCCACAAAGGCGCGCACCATCGCCGCGCGCTGTTCCATGCCCCGGAATTGCGCCGCATCGGTTCGCGCTGAAAGCGGCTGAGCCCCACCTCCGCCAAGAGGCGCGCCGCCCGCTCGCGCGGCCGCAGCACCCCGTAGAGGCGCGCGTAGAACGTGAGATTGTCCAAACCCGACAGGGCGCCGTACAGAAACGAGCGGTGGCCGAGATAGCCCACCCGTGGGTCGGTCGCCTCTGTGGTGGCCCCCTGCGTCAGCCGCTCCAGGCGTCCGCGCGAGGGGGCCCACACGCCGGCCGCCAGTTCTAAGAAGGTCGACTTGCCCGAGCCATTGGGACCCAGCACCACGACCACCGTGCCCGCCGGCACCGCGAGCGTCACATCCTGCAGCACCAGCCGCGCGCCCCGCCGCTTGGACACGGCGACCGCGCATGGTCTCGAGCCACGCCGCGCCATTCACGGCTTGGGGTGGTGTTCTCCCAATGCGCCGAGAACATCGCGATAGCCTGCGAAGCCGGCACACTCTTGGCCTCTTGGTCAAAAAATCTCGTATAGGCACTGTTCCCCAGGGCAATCATCGGGGACCCGTGGGCGATGAACAGCACGGGCATGCGGAGTCGCTCCGTCCCCGCGATTCTTTCCGCGATTCTTTCCGCGATTCTTTCTTAGTACGCCGCTGCCGCGCGGCAGGACAGCAGTATAGCCCCGCCCCCCGCGGAAACCCTGCTTGACGCGTCAGCCGGTGCTGCGCCTCAGGCATGCCACCGATTTTAAGTACGGCAGCGGACTCCGCCTGGATCCGCGACGGTCACGCGCACAAATGCCTTGCAGGCCCAGGCGCACTCTGATACAATCGCGTTGCTTCGTGCCGAAGTGGTGAAACTGGCAGACACGCGGTGTTCAGGGCGCCGTGAGCGTAAGCTCGTGTGGGTTCGAGTCCCTCCTTCGGCACCAATTTTTAGTCGGGATGGCGGAACTGGCAGACGCATACGTTTGAGGGGCGTATGGGGCAACCCGTGGGGGTTCGAGTCCCCCTCCCGGCACCACTTTTCAAGGCGCCTGGGCGTCTTCGATGTTGGCGTGAATCGGGACACTTCCATACACCACACAACCAGACTGGGGCCAACGTCATATCTGCGGCAAGGAGCTTGCCGGATTTGGGCTTGTCTGTTTTCGCCCGACGGGCCTCGGCGCACACAAGATCGGTGCATCCTTTGCGTAGTTCTTGAGGGAGGTGGACACTTGCTCGCGGAGGAAAGTGAACGCTGCTTGCCCGAGGGGGTCCCGATTTGTCGGCAGGAGCTGATTGAGTCTCTATCCGTGTTTGGATCGGCGACGCGGGACGACGTTGCCCCTCACAGCGAGGTCGACCTCCTCGTGCGTTTCGCTCCCGCGCAACGGGTCGGAAGGCTACGGCTGTTGGCCGTTCAGCGCCGCGTCTCGCAAGCCTTCGAAGACCGACCTGCAGACCTGCCCACATGGCGGCAGATTCACCCCATCATCCGCGAACGCGCGGAAGAGCAACTCATCGCGGTTTTCCCTCCTCGGGGCCGCCGTGGCCGATAGCGACCCGGCCGTGCAGCTCGCCGATTGGTGCCCGCCAGTGAAAGGATCCTGCAGTACGGTGAGAACCGCGCCCGTCTGGAATTTATGGACGACACACATTGAGCCGCCGTGGACGGCGAGCCACCGCGCGGTTCCCGCGATGGACATCACGGGATCCGGCATCGCGCAGTACACCATTACGGTCCTGTGGAGCCGGAGATGGTGTGGGCCACCGGACAAGATGACATTCCCGGCCTTCTGCCGAACCTGCGTCTGCTGGCGGAGGCCACGGAGGAGACGCGCTGACTGCGCCGGCTGGAGGCGACCACGTCTTGTCTCACATCACCGGGGGCCTAATTAACAGGTGTGCCAGTTCGGCCACCGTCTCGACCGTGACCGTGGGTCGCTGGCGTTGCATCTCTTCCCAGTGGCCGTAGCCATAGCGAACGGCCACGCTGTCGCACCCAACCGCGTGCGCGGCCTCCACGTCGGCAGCGGTGTCTCCAATCATGACGGCCCGGCTGAGGTCCACATTCCCCAGCATGTCCACGGCCGCCTGCAGCACCTGGCGCTTGGCCGCCCGTCGACCGTCCAACTCCGAGCCGACCACCTCCGCCAAATACGGCCGGAGCAGGTGCCCGGCCACAATCTCTTCCGCGAACGGGGTGGGCTTCGAGGTGGCCACCACCTGGCGAACCCCCTGACCGGCCAAGTCCCGCACCAGGCCGGCGATGCCTGGATACAGGTGCTGCTGGCGGATGCCCTCGCGGCGGAAGTACACCCGGTAGTAGTCCACGGCCACGCGGCAACGCGCCTCGTCCCATCCGGTCGCGTGATGAAACGAATCCAAGAGCGGCGGTCCAATGAAGCGGGCCAGCGCCGCGTCATCCAGCGGAGGGTGTCCCAGCGTCGTCACGGCATAGCGCACGGCGCCGGTAATGCCCTCCCACGGGTCGATGAGGGTGCCGTCCAAATCCCAGAACACCGTGGTCCACCGCACTACGCGTCCGCCCCACCGAGAGCCTTGGCCAACACTAGCTCGTCCCGCAGCGCGATCCCGTGTTCACCCGTCAGGGGAATGGACGGCTTTTGCATCCGAGCGCGCATGACGGCCTCGGGGTTGAGACGGACGAGGCGATAGCCGCGCCGTTGGTAAAGCGCCAGCGCATCCAGATTGTCGTTGGTCGTGGTGAGCGTGAGGCGCGTCACTCCGCGGGCCGCCATGTCCTGCTCCCAGCGCGCCAACAGACCGCTGCCAATGCCCTGGCCGCGCGGGTCCGCGTTGAGCGTCACCAGTTCCGCCATCCGCCCCGCCACCACAAACGTGGCTGCCCCCACCCGAGCCTCGCCGCGCCACGCCACGAGCGCGTCCACGTCTCTCACGTGGTGGTGGGTTCCCTGGTACTCCTGGGTCTCGCCACCCCATTCTCGTCGCCACAAGTCGCACAGCCAGGGCCGGTCCCCCGGTTCGGCCGCCCGCACCTCGACCCGGGCGGGCGCCAGAAAGCCCCAGGCATTGCCAAAAGGATCTCGCACCTGGCACGCGGTCCACCCGTCGGGTCCGCTCATCGGTCCCCGGTACCGCTGGCCCCCGTGGGTTTCAAACCACTCGATCATGTGGGCCATGGCGTCAGGGTCCTCGAGGCGCCAGTAGGCCACCTGGCCCGCCACGCCGGCGGGGCCCTTGGGGTCCAAGGGATGGATCGTGAGACGACCGTCCCCGACCGCAAACTGGCACAGGTTCTCCTTGTCCAACAGGGGGACTCGCCCCGTCAGTTGCGACACAAAGTCGCGCGCCGCACGCACGTCGGGCACGAAATACGTGACCTCCGCCCACCCGCGGATCCGGACCGCGGCGCCACCCAGCGGATGCAACCCGTCATGCCTCACAGCGGTCTCCCGCAGGGCTCGCCGCCGTCACTTGTCCGAGCCAGCGATCCAACTCGGCCCGACTGTGCACACGACACACCCTCACCCCGTGCGACGCGGCCTTGGCCAGCTGGCGGGCCAGCGGCTGTTGGTGCCGCGCGCGCCAGCGCACCACGTACCACAAAAACGGCCAGTCAATCTTCTCGGGACAGTTGAGCCCCATATCCGGGCGTTGCCGACCCCGGAAGCGGACCCACCGCGTCAGGACCCCCCGAAGGCAGGCGCCCGTGCTGAAGTCCAGCCACAACACGGTGTCGGCCGCCTCTAGGCGTTGGGGCAACGTCCGAGAAAAATTGCCGTCGATAACCCAAGACGCCTCGGCCAGCACCCGGGCAAGGTTGTCATCAAACTGTTCGCGGGGCGCCTCCCGCCATCCTGGCTGCCAAAACAGTTGGTCCAGGTGATGAACGGGAAGGCTCAACGTGGCGCCCAGGCGCACCGCGGTGGTCGACTTGCCCGCACCCGAGCAACCAATGACCAGCACCCGCTGCATCCCGCCACCCCCGGCCCGTCATCGTAGCAAGGCGGCCTGGGGTCGTCAAACGCCGCGGCGGATTCCCTTTCAGTACTGGGGGGGCTCAGGGCCGCGGGAACCCTCACTGCCACTCCCCGGCGACTCCGGCTCGTCCGGCACGCACAGCGTGCCCACGAACGCCGCCGCCGCCAACAGCGGCCAGTGCATCACCAAGAAGAAGATGCACAGCACGACCCACGCAATGAGCCACCCCAGGTGAAACCGAGTGATACCCAGCATTTTTTCCATAGCTGCGCCTCCCAAATCCGCTCCGTCCCCACCCCCTCTGGGCGGCAGGAGGATGAATTTTCCGAGGTATTCGGCCACGGCGTCAAGAGCCCTTTTTTTGGACACCACTTTTTTACCGCAACGGGGTTCCGCGGAAATGCCGCTCACGCGTCGTCAGCAAGCCGCCGCAGCAGCCAGTCCCGCAGTTCCCCCTTTAAAACTTTTCCGCCGGAGCCCAGCGGCAGAGCGCTCAAAAGCTCCACCCGTTCGGGCCATTTGAACTTCGCGACGCCCCGATCCGCCAAGAACGTTTGAAAGTCCTCGACGGTGGGCAGAAAACCGGCCGCTGGCACCACCACCGCACACGCGCGCTCCCCCAGCACCGGATCGGGCATCGCCACCACCGCCACATCGCGCACCGCCTCATGCTGGCTGAGCCAGTCCTCCACTTCTTTGGGGAAGATGTTTTGCCCGCCCCGAAGAATCATGTCCTTCTTGCGACCCATGATGCGGAGATAGCCGTATGCGTCGTACATGCCCAAGTCCCCAGTGTGCTGGTACCCCTCCCAGCGCCCACCGTATTCCTCGTCGTGGAACGTGGCGCGGTCGTCCTCGAGACTGTCCCAATACCCGTGGTGCACGTTCCAGATGAGAATCTCCCCCACCTCGCCCGGACCCAGCCGCTCGCCCGCCGCGTCCACGACCGGAACGTCGAAGCCCTCAAACGGCACGCCGGCTGCGTCCGCCAAATGTTCCGCGCGGACTCCCGGGAGAATGGGACTCATGCACCCCCCCACTTCCGACGTGCCGTAGACGTTGAAGGGAACGATGCCCCGGGACCGAAGCCGCTCGCTCACCTCGCCGGGCAACGGGGCGCCGGAGTAGCTCACCTGGCGCAGCGTCGACAGAGCCCGCTCTCTAAAGCCGGCCCCCGTGACCAGTCGCGTAAGCAGCGCTGGGTTCCATGTCCAAAGGGTGGCTCCCAGCTCCTCAGTCAAGTCCAGCGCCTGCTCTTCCTCAAATTCCGTCAGGTACACCGACGTCCCCGCCGTATAGAGGGGTACGTGCACCCCCCAGAGCCGACCGGACCCGCCTGCGAGCGGGCCCATCACGAGGCGCGTGTCATACACGGTGTGCCCAGCCCGCTCCGCGATGCAGACGCTGTGCACATGAAACCAGTCCAGGGTGGTGCGCCGCGAAATTTTTGGGACGCCGGTGGTCCCCGATGTGGGTAGCAGTTCATGCACCCGGAGCGGGTCGGTCCGGAGATAGCCCAGATCCTGCCGCTGATAGGTTTCCCACACCGAACCGTCCAGCAACTCAGCGAAGTCGTGCAGTCCGGGCGGCAACGGCTCGCCGGGCGCCAGCAACACGTACACGGTCAAATCGGGCTGGGCCCGCTGCACCTCCTGGTACCAGACGGCAACGTCGCGGCCGTGCCAGCTGGGCACCGTCACCGCCACCCGGGGGCGAAGCTTTTCGAGCACCCCGACCGTTTCGGTCCGCCCCAGGTCGAGGCTCATCGCCAGATGCTGCTGAGACAGCTTGGACGTGGCCAAGTCCAGATAGACGCTCTCGTACACCGAGGGGAGCTGCGACACCAGGACCGATCCCGGCTGGGCGCCCTGGCGCAGCAAATTGGCGATGATGGTGTCGACCTCCGCCGCCGCCTCCCCCCAGGTGCGCTGCCGGCGGACCGCCGGTCCCGTGCCCTGCCACGTGTCCACAAATGCGGCGCGCCCGCCATGGCGCGCCGCATTCGCTTGCAGAAGATCCCACTCCACCCAGTCGGCATGGCGCCCCCCAAGCCGGCGCGACTGCAGCACCTGGTCAAACCGATACAGTGTCTCTGGATGCACCACAAGCCCCCCCGCCCGCAACGCTGAGTATTGCTGGGGCGTGTTTCGCGGTGCACCGACCAAGTTCCTGCCGGTGCCGGTCCACGCTATGGCTTGTAGTAGTCGCGATTCTGCTGAATGGCCTCCTGAAACTCCTCGGGGAGCTCGTCATCCATGAAGATGGCCTCCACCGGACACTCAGGCACGCACGCGCCGCAATCGATACACACGTCGGGGTCGATGAAAAGCTGGGGGGCCGCGTCGAACGCCTCGGCACCGTCGATGTTCTTGGCGGGGTGGATGCAGTCCACCGGGCAAACCTCCACGCAACTCTGGTCCTTCTCATCGGCACAGCGCTGCGTAATGACGTGGGGCATATCCGTCCTCCTAAACGTGTCCAAGTAAACAAGACTGCTCGTAGTATAGCGGACGGGCCCCCCGGTGTCTTCCCCTCAACCGGGGCGGCTCTACGCCAAACCCTGTGGGATCTGGGTCGGGGGACGGAAGCCCCACACATCGTCCGGCGATAGCGCTCCCCGGTCGCGGAACCCGTCACTCTGCCGCTTTTGGCTCTTGATTTTGCTGCGGCCCCCGCGATGCACCCGTTGGTGAATTGTGGCCCCGTGACCAGCGGGCCCACCACGCGGGCCGCCCCCGGCAGAGCGTCTGCCCACCGCGAGCGCGGGGCCGTCCACGCGCCTGGGACGGGCGTCTCGCCGTCCCACGGATGGGTCACGGCGCGGGCGGGCCATCGCCCGGGGGATGCCACCGCGTGCTGCCGCATGCGGGACACCGCGCCGGCCCTGAACACCGCACGGTCAGCCCCCCGCATCCGTCCCCGCCACCCTTTCCCCCTGGTCTTCTGCCACGCCCAACACGACTGCCGGCGATGCCCTATCCTCTGTCACCGCGGAAGCCCTCTCGTTGGTCGATGTGCGCGATCGATGAAGTGGACCTGCGGCCGCTTCTTCCTCCCGCTACGCGTTCCCATAGGTTTTAACAGTGAGCCGCGGCGGTCGGGGGAGGGCGACCTCGACCCTCTGATCCTGGGGAGTGACGTGCGTGGGCTCCGCCTACCCCCACAGCCCGATCGCCAGCACCCCCACGGCGATCAGGCCCGCCGCCGTCACGCGTCGCCAACCGTGCGCTTCCTTTAGCACCAGGACGCCGAACCCGGTGCCGAAGACCGTCCCGATCTCCCTCATGGGGGCCATCTGTGCCACTGCCGCTAAGCGAAGGGACGCGAGGAAAAGCAGGTAGGATCCTGGCGCCAACAGGCCGCCCAAGATGATGGTCTGCCAGCGACGCGTCCACTCCGCTCGAATGACGCCGGAGCGGAGGGCCCCCCACGATAGGGCCAGCAGGTTTCCGAGATTGCACCCATCGTTCAGGGTGATGGCAGGCACGTAATGGAGAGTCACCTTGTCCAGCAGGATGTACGTCGTAATCGCCAGCCCCACGGCCACAGCCATGCGTGTGACCCAAGGCGCTTGCGCACGGGCATCGGGCTGCGTCCCGCGGCGCCAGTCGCCGAGCATCGCGATGCCGCCGACAATGGCGGCAATTCCCAGCCACGCCGGTGCCGATACGATCTCGTCGAGGACCGTCGCTCCCACGAGCGGCACCAACAGCGGACTGATGCCGCGCATGATGGGGTACACCTGCGATAAATCTCCGGCCTCATAGGTGCGCGAGAGGAGAATCACGTAGACACCGTGCACGCTGGCGGTGGCAGCTAGAAGCAGCCAGCCATCTGGGGGGATGGAGTGGGGGCTGCCCAGAGGGATCAGTGCCCAAGGCAGAAAGACGAGGACCGCCACCCACTGAAACGACCACAGGAAGACCAGCGGATGGGGGCTTTGTTTGGCAAACAGATTCCACACGGCCTGCAGTAGCCCCGAGAGGACCACGAACGCAATGGCAACCGACAAGAAAATGAGCCCCCTTAAATGGGAGACTCCTCAGGGTCTAATCCCTGCCCGGGGGCACCAGCCGACTCGGCGCGGCACCGGGGCATGAGAACGCCTTCTTCCATCCGGACTGTACCGTCGGCACGGGATTCGCACCCGTTCCTGCATCCGAGTCGCCCGCGCGGTGCGCGATGCGATTCGGCAGCTCGTGGGCTCATCAGACTTGGCTGAATTACCACCGATCGGGAATTGGCCGCCGCTCAGCGGCCTCACCCTGCCCTGAAGGTCTATGAAATTGGGACGACTCCCCCCGCGACAGCGGGTCGCCAACACGGCGACTGCACTGAGCCATGCTACGGGGGCGGACCGTGGGTGTCAACTCAAACAACCACCCCGCAGAGGCCCCTCGGCCGCGGTCATCGGCCTGGTGCGGACCCGTGAGGTGCCAACGGGGTTATGGCGGCTACGAATGGGGAGCAGCTAGATCGCGGGCTTGATGGACACACGGTCGCGACACCGGGCTCCGGGCCTCGGACGCGCGGAATCCCGTCGGACACCCCTCGGGCAAATGGGAGAAGACGCCGACCGCGTAGGGCTCAGCGCCGGGCTGTGCGATCTGGGTCCGCCACCCTACCGTCGTTCGCCTAACACGGCTGCCGGCGATGCACGATCCTCGGTGCCGGCGGGAAGCCCCCTCGTCCGTCGGCCGGAGCGACCTACGAATTGGACGTGCTGCCGCTTCTTTCTGCGGCTACGCGATCCCACAGGTTTTAGCATAGAGCCCACCGTGGCTGGACGGGTTCGGCCCATTGTGCCACACTAACGCCAGCGCATAGGATTTAGACTCGGCGTAATGCCGGATTCAGCCGATCCCGATCGGCGGATTTTTTGTCTCTCGCGGGACGGCAAGGTTTTTGGCAGCCGAATCGCCGGGTGCGCCAACGAGAGGACTACGCAAGGAGGCGACGGAAACAATGGCGGACGACGGACACACCTGGGACCGAGTGAGCGGGTTGGCGCTGGGACTGATCGTCGGCGTGGCGGCAGGCCTGCTGTTTGCCCCTCGTTCGGGTCAGGAGACGCGGGAAACGCTCAAAAAGAAGGCCCAGGATTCGGCGGATCAGTTGAGACAGGTCGTGGTAGATCCGGTGGTTGACCAGTTGAAGAGCGCCGTGGTGGACCCGGTCGTAGACCAGGGGCGGCGCCTGTGGAGTCACGAGACCCAGCTGCCAGCCGCCAGCAGCGCGGACGCTTCGGCGCCCGCCGAGAGCTGACGTGACGCCAGGTACCGATTCCACGTTACTGCTGGTCATCCTGGCATTCATCGCGTTGACGGGGCTGGCCGGGTTGGCCCTGTTGGGCGCGCTGGTCCGACTCGTTTTGCGGCTGGAAAAGCAACTGACGACGGGATTGGACGAGGTACGGACCGAACTGGTGGCCACTGCCGCACAAGTGCGCACAACCAGTCGCCAGATGGGGGTCGTGTTGGGTGAGGTGAGCCGCGGAGCCCGCTACGCACTCGTGGCCGTCGAGTTGTGGCGGCTCTGGCGCCACCGCACGCCCGCTGCCGCCCCGGCCGCTGTCCGCCGCACGCTGTGGACGCGGGTGGGCATTCCCTTGGGGGTGCTGGCCGTGAAGGCGCTGGCAGCCCGCCGCAACACCGGGCCGGGGGGCCCGTCAGCTCCCTCCGCGTAGACCCGTCAGGCGCCCGAGCGGCGGCGGCGTTCCCGGCGGGGCCGAGGCTTCAGCTCCCGCGGGGTCCGGTTCCCGCCTTTAATCACGGTCAAATGAGGACGGACCGGGCGCCTCTGCCCGTATTGGTTCTCTTTCACGGAGACACGCCACGCCATCCACACGAGCACCGCCACACACGCCACCAGACCAATGCCGATGCCATAGATCGTGGCTTGAACCATGGGAATGTGCCACCCGGGCATCCGATCCGCCTCCTGTCTGGAGTAAGTGTGCCCAAACGTCTGGAAGTGCCACCTAGTTTATCCGTACCGCTGCCAACTGCGCAAGGCCTGCCGCTAAGGATCAGGCTCGGCCACGACCTTCCGCACCGAGTCGCCGGCCACCCAGCGCGGATCTCCGGTCGCTGGCCCCACCAAATATTCCACGGAGGCGCCTTCGGTGCGCGCCTGCAGAATCTCATAGACGCGAGCGTCTCGTGCCAACTGGACGTGCACGCCGGCCGGCAGCAGCGTGGCCGTCGGCGACCCGGTGGTCTCTCCGGGCCGCAGACGCGGGCCGTCGCCAAAGGACAGTTCCACCACCTGGCCCGTCACGAATCGGGCCCCCGTTCCCGCGAAAAACGCCACGACCGCCGCGACGTCGGCTCCGCTGGGCCGGTGTCGTCCGAGCTCCCGCGCCTCTTTGTCGCGGGCGTGGACGTCACTCGGGCACACCATGTTGGCCGTCACCCCGTGGCGAGCCTCCTCCAGCGCCCAGGTTCGGGTCAGCGAAGCGAGCGCCGCCTTGGAGGCGGCGTATGCCCCGCGGCCCGTCCACCCGCTGGCCGCGCCGGCCCCCACCGCACCGAGGTTGACGATGCGTCCCTCGCCGCTCGCGCGCAACGAGGGCAAGAGCCGCTGGGTCAAGCGCACCCCACCCCCCACATTGCCCTGCCAAAGCAGCGTCATCGTCTCGAGGGACACGTCGGCAAGCGACTGGCGTGCGCGCCGAAAGGGACCGGCGTTGTTCACCAACACCCGTAAGACGGCCCCCGCTCGAGCCAGCACCGCCAGCACCGCGTCATCGGTCGCCGGGTCCGCAGGGTCCCACGGCGCCACTTGCACCGGTCGCTGAGCCGCCGCGCTGACCTGAGCTGCCCAAGCGGCCGCGCCCGCATCCACATGTCGCGTCGTCGCCACCACACCCAATCCCGCCTCCGCCAACCGCTCGGCGATGGACCGACCCAGACCATGCACTCCGGCCGTCACCACGGCCCAAGTCTCGGGGGTCTCGATTTGCACGCCGCCCCCTTTCGCCGACTCAGCATCCCGCCCACCCGACCGTTCCTCGGGGCCGTCGGGGCGAACTCGCGTTATGCTATATGGTAGTAGGCATCCGGGCCCGGGTCCAGTCCCGCTGGCCGACGAGAAAGGCAGGTGCCTGTGGACAGTATTCCGAGCCGCTCCCCGCTCCACGGCCGATACCTGATCACCGGGGCGTCTGGGCGTCTCGGCACCGCGCTGGCGGCGCGGCTCACCCAGGCTGGGGCTGAGGTGGTGCTGGTGGGACGCACCGCCGCTTCCTTGGCCGGGGCCCGCCGGACCCTCCATCCCTCCGCCGCCGTCGAGGAGGCCGTCTGCGACGTGGCGGACGCGTCGGCGGTCTGGGCGCTGGCCGACCGGCTGCACCGCGACGGCGGCCCGTTTCAGGGGATTGTCCACGCCGCCGGCCAGTTTGCCAGCGGGCGCCTGTTCGCGCTGGACCCCCCTGTGGTACGCGGCATCCTTGACACCGCCGTCTTGGGCGCACATTGGATCGCCCAGGCGTTCCTGCCCCGCATGGTCGCCCGCGGCGAGGGGCAACTCGTACTCGTGGCGGCGGCCGCGGTGGCTCCCGGCCGAGGGACCAACCCGCGGGGGACCTCGGTCCCTTACCTGGTGGCCAAGTCGAGCCTCGCCGTCTTTGCCCACGCGCTCGACGCCGAGCTTTCAGGTACCGGCGTGTCCGTCTCCGTGGTGTACCCGCCCACGTTCGAGGCATCCGCGCGGCCCGGAGTGCTGTCGGCGACCGCGGTGGCCGACGCGCTGCTTGCGCTGGTAATTCCCGGCGCATCTGCCGTGTCGGAACTGGTGCTCACCCCGGTCAGTCCGCAAACGGGGCCTACGGGCGAATAGATCTGTTAGGCTCAGGCTCGACCGCTCTCAGCCGATGTGTGCAGGAAACCGCAAGAGGAGATGATCTCATGTGGCGTTGTGAAGCGTGCGAAACGACGATTCCGGCGGACAGCGCCTTCTGCCCGTACTGCGGCCGCGCGGTGGCCGCAGAGCCCCCGCCGGCCCCGGCACCCGAGCCGCGCACCGAGCCGGTGCCGCCCCCCGTGCGGACCCCGCCCCGCGTCCGGCGGCTGGCTCTGACCCCTCAGGCCGGCGAAAGGGACCGTCAGGTCCTTCCGCGCGCGCTCGGGCTGGCGGGCCAACCCATCGACCGTCTGGTGGCTCTGTTGGGCGGGGTCTTGACCATCGTCGGGTTCTTGGCCGCAGTGGCCAGGGGCAGCGGCGGCGATCCGTGGCTCGGACTCGGCATTGCCGCGCTGGCCGCGTCCATCTATCTGCGGCTGGACCGATCCGCGCAGGACCCCTGATCGCCGCCACTTGTTGCCAGTCACCTGAGTGCCCCGCCCTCATACCGTATCCCCATGCGGCAGGGGGGACGTTAATGTGCGGTATTGCGGGTGGCATTGACTTTATGGATGTGGACCCCGCCCCGGGTCCCATTTTGGCGGCCATGGGGGAACGGCTCGCCTGCCGGGGACCCGACGACCGGACGGAGTGGCGGGCACCGGGCATTGGGTGGGCGCACCGCCGGCTCACCGTCATCGATCCCGAGGGCGGTCGCCAGCCCATGCATCTGGCGGGACCGGGCGGGCAGCCCGGTTTTTCCCTCGCGTACAACGGCGAGCTTTACAATACGCCCGAGTTGGCCCAGGAGCTGGCGCCGCTGGGGCATCGATTTATCGGCCACTCGGACACCGAGGTGCTGCTCCATGCGTTGGCGGAGTGGGGAGCCGATGCGCTGGCGCGTTTGAACGGGATTTTCGCCTTTGCCTTCTACGACCATGGCCGACGGTCGTTCCTCATGGCGCGGGACCGCATGGGAGTCAAGCCACTGTTCTTCGTCCGTCAGCCGCACGGGTTCCTGTTCGGCTCGGAGGTCAAGGCACTGTTGGCGCACCCAGCGGTGCCGGCCGTGCTGGACGCGACGGGCCTCACGGAACTGTTTGCGGTGGGACCGGCTCGCACCCCAGGCACGGGGATCTTTCAAGGCGTCGAAGAGCTCCGAGGCGGCGAATGCCTGTTGGCAACCCGCGAGTCCGTCAAGCAATGGCGTTATTGGCGCCTCGAGAGCCACGACCACCCCGATGACCTGGCCGCCACCCGCGCCACCGTACGCGATCTGCTGGACGATGCCGTCCGCCGCCAGCTGGTATCGGACGTGCCGCTCGTATCCCTGCTCTCGGGCGGGCTGGACTCCAGCGCCGTGTCCGCCTTTGCCGCCCGAGAGCTGGCGCGGAGGGGACGACCCCACCTGCACACGTTTTCCGTCGACTTCGTGGACCAGGCGCGCTACTTTGAGGCCAGCACGTTCCAGCGGAGCCTGGATGCCCCGTGGGCGCGCGAGATGGCCACTTTCCTGGAGACGGAGCACCACGAGGTGTTGGTGGACACCCCAGGGCTCGTGGCCCATGCCGATGATGCGCTCGCCGCGCGGGATCATCCGGGCATGGCCGACATCGACATTTCGCTCCTGCTGTTTTGCCGAGCCATTCGCCAGCACGCCGTCGTAGCTCTGTCGGGCGAGGCCGCCGACGAGCTGTTTGGCGGGTACCCCTGGTGCCACCAACCCGACGCTCTGGCGGCGCCGACATTCCCGTGGGCCCGGCGCCTGCCCGACCGCCTGGCCATTCTGGCACCCGAGGTGGTCCACACGCTCAACCCCGAAGCCTATGTCGCCCAACGATACGAGGAAGCTCTGGACGAGGTGCCGCGGCTCCCCGGCGAAACGGGAGCCGCGCGCCGCATCCGTGAGGTGCTGTACCTGAACCTGACGCGCTTTCTCCCGACACTTCTGGACCGCAAGGACCGGATGAGCATGGCGACGAGCCTGGAAGTCCGGGTGCCGTTTTGCGACCACCGCCTGGTGGACTATGTGTGGAACATCCCGTGGGCCTGGAAAAGCTGGCAAGGAGAGCCGAAGGGCATTCTGCGCGAGGCGCTGGCGGGGGTTCTGCCCGACCGGGTGCGCCGACGGCAGAAGTCCCCCTACCCCACCACGCACCACCCCAGCTACGCCGAGGCATTCCGCCGAGCGATGATTGAGCTGCTGGACGACGCCTCGTCGCCACTGCGGCCCTTCTTGCATCGCGACGCCTTGCACGCCCTGGTCCAAGCGGATCCCCGCTCCTGGTCCCTGCCGTGGTTCGGACAAATGATGGGGGTTCCCGCCCTGTTTTTATATCTCGTCCAGGCAGACCACTGGTTTCGACAGCACCACATCGCGGTGTCTCTCTAGCCGCGCCGCTCACCAGTGCAAAGCAAACCCGGGCAGCGGCCGACGGGCGCCTGCGACAAACTCCCGGTCGCTGTCGGTGAGTGGCGTTTTCTTCAAGGCCGACTGCGGTGCCGCACTGCCCCCGTCGACCGGCTCCCCCTCAGCGGGCGCTTCGGCCAGCGTGTACAGGTTGTCCAGATCGTCATCGGTGAGCCGGTCGATCCACAAGACGCCGTCCAAGTGGTCCATCTCATGCTGGATGATGCGGGCTGTGTATCCCTCGAATTTGAGCCGCACCGTCTCGCTGGGGCTCAGCTGTGCCGAAATCTCGATCCGCTCCGCCCGCCGGGTCTGCCCATAGATGCCTGGCAGGGACAGGCAGCCGTCATAGTCGGTTAACTCCCCCGCCACTTTGATGACCTTCGGGTTGACGACGGCAATCGGCGCGGCCGCTTCCGACTTTTCATCCACGTCGTCATCATAAGGCCGATAGACAAACAGCCGACGCAGCACCCCGATCTGCGGAGCGGCAATGCCATGCGCCGCCACCGTCCCCCACGTATCCAGCAGGTCCTCAATCGGCCGCGACGCCTCTCCCCAATTCGCCACCCGTACGCACCGCCGCCTTAAAAGCCCGGCTTCTCTCGGCAACATGCAAATTGGACGCTCCAACGCTTATCGTCCTCCATCGGCCTCCGGCCTCCACAATGTCGTGGCCCGCGCACCCTCTCGAGCACTGCGGCTCCTTCAGTGTGGCACGCGCGAGCCCGCTTTCAAAGTCCGGGCCGTTTCGCTAGACTGCCGGGGGCGGTTTTTTTGACCCACCGCCGCCTGGAGGTGTGCAGTTGGACCAAATGCCCTATCGCTGGCTTCCCATCACGCGGGCCAACCACCCCGACCGCCTGCACCTGTCGCCGGTGATCGCCGAGGCCATCGCCATCACGGCGGCCGGCGGCGAGCCCGCGGTCTTGGTGCGCGAGCAGCACCGCTATCTGCTGCTGGGCCCGCAGGACCGGCGCCTGCCCCGCATCGCGGAGGCCGCCCGGACGGCGGAGGCCGACGGGTGGCCCGCGTTCCTGCGCATTGGGGGCGGCAGTGCCGTCTTGCTGGACGAGGGCACGCTTTCGTTTGGGGCGGCGCGGCCGTGCCGCGACCTCACCACGCTCGTCCGAAACTTTCACGAGCTGGCCGCGGGGGCCGTCGCCGCCCTGCGTCGGCTGGGTCTGCCCGCCGAGTTTGGTGCGGCCCCCGGCTCCTATTGCGAAGGTCCGTATGACATCGTGGTGCGAGGGCAAAAAGTGGCCGGCGTCGCCCAGGCCATTCGCCAGGGATTCACCCTGGTGAGCGGCATGCTGGTGGTGCATCAGGACCCGGTGGCGATCACCGACCGCATTCAGCGTCTGTACCGGGACGCGGGCTCGACGCAACAACTGTCGGCCGGTGCCGTCACGAGCCTGGACCGGCTGTTGGGCCGCGTGCCCTCTACGGACGAACTCGTCGCGGCCCTGGCGGCGGGATACGCCGAGACACTGTCCCTCGAGCCCGATGACGTGCGGCCAGACGAGTGGGCGCGGGCGGAGGCGCTGATGCGCGAGCGCCGGTTTCCCCCACCCGAGGCCCGGTAACGCGGCCCACCGGTTCCTGCCGGCTTCGTGGTCAGCCACGGTGCCGAGGACCCGCGCGAGCGGCCCCACGCCCCCAAGACAACCGGCAGCTGATGCGATCGCCTGCACGCTACCAGTTTGGCCAGGGCACCCACTTCACCGGCGAACCCTCTCCAAGAAACTCGCCATATATCTTCTGGCGATGCTCGGGACTCACTTCGGTGGCAATCACGGCAAACTTGGACAAGCGAATCACCCGG
>JAJZWS010000093.1 GCA_021846565.1 Bacillota bacterium | reverse complement strand
CCAGGATATCCTTGATGCTGACCTGGGGAAATCTCGCCTGCTGATTTGGGGAAATGTCACGCCATTGGGGAGTGTCGGGCTGGCGCTTGCCGGGGCAGGCCGGTTCACCGACAGGCACTGGTCCGAAAGGGCCAGCACCGGCTCTTGGTGCCCTGGCTACCGCATCGAGGCCACCTTCTACCTACCTCGACAGGACCCTCTAAGGGCTCACGGGTTAATAACTGAGTCATCTTGGGGAGAAATCGTGTAGTTCCACTTGCCGCGGACGGCATCGTATTCCAGTGCCAACGCGTCCATCTCGTCGTCGGTGATGCGGATGCCCGTGGGATAGGTCCCCTGGTCCCATTCGGCCCAGACCGTGAGGCCGGTTTGCGTGCGCGTGTGCCCGATCAAGTCGACGATGGTTTCGAACGTAGTCAGGGGCCGCCCCCGCCAGTTCATGCTGATAAAGCTGAAGAGGCGGTGCTCAATGTAGTTCCACTTGCTGGTGCCGGGGGGGAAGTGGCTCACGTGGACCGTGAGCCCCGTGGCGGTGGCGAAGCGTTGCAACTCGACCTTCCATAGGCGGGCGCGGGCCGCATTGCTGCCGCCCCCGTCGGCCACGATGTACAGGTCGTGGGCCGACGGGTACCGGGCCTTTCCCTGTTCCGTCCACCACCGTTCAATGGTGTGGACGGCAAACTGCGCGGTGTCGTGGTCTTGGCCGACCCCCACCCACCCCGCTTGGTGCGTGACGTCATAGACGCCGTACGGACAGGCTTTCCCGATCCCCAAGTGGGCGAAGTCATGGCATTGGACGTCATCGGGCTGGCCGGCGGGATGCCACTCCTGGCCGCGGTTCTTGAAGTCGCCGACCAATTCTTTCTTTTTGGCATCCACCGAGATCACGGGCACCCCGGCTTGTTGCCAGGCCGTCGTCTGGGCGGCGATGTGCTGGAACTGGGCGTCCCGGTCGGGATGCTGGGTGCCTTCGAGCCGCTTCCGATTCGCCTGGAGCCGATAGCCCCGGGCCTTGAGGAGCGCCGCCACCGTGGTGGCGCTCACGGGATGGCCCTGGGCCGGGAGCGCCCGGGCCAACGCGTCCGCACTCTTGGCGGTCCACAACAACGGGGATTCGGGGTCGCCGCGGGTGACGGGGTGCACCAGCCGGTCCAGGTCCGGTCCCAGCGTGGGGTCGGTATCCACTAGCCGGCGCCGGCCGCCCCCCGGGCGCCGCACCACGCCCGGGAGCGTTCCCGCGGCGGCCGCGTCCAGATCCCGCCGCCCCCGGAGGATGGTCGCCTGACTGAGCCCGGTGACTTCATGGACGAGGGCTACCCCGCCCCAGCCGATCGCCCGGGACTCGGCGGCGGCCGCCAACCGCCGCGTCCGTTCGTTGAGTTGGGGCTGGAGCGCCGTCCACCGTTCGGCCACGCCCGCCGCCACCTCCCGCATCCGATAGTGCACTGAAGGAGCCCCCTTTGCCATCCGCATGGCGGCTCCTTCGCGACCGGCGGCCTCAACTCCTTTGCTCGGATATCAATTAATCCGGGAACAGCCCTGTATCTTACTCAGTTATTTATCGGCGGGCCCTGAGTCAAGCCGACTTCCTCTGTCAACACTGCGGACACGCGGACAATGCGGACCACAATGCCGCGTGCGTCATCGCACAGCGGGGGATTGCGAAACTCTTGTCGGGAGACCCGCTCACGAAGCCCCGAAAGTCGGTGCGGGTGTTTCGGACACTAGGGCCGGAACGGTCCGAAGTCACGCCTGGGGAGATTGCACAAGACGCCAGGGGCCAAAAGCCCAGGGTGCAGCGGTCGGGGAGCCAGGAAGCTCGGGGAGCGATCCCGGAAACCCCCGCCTCGGCCTCTTAGGCCAGGCGGTGGGAGAGTTCATAGGTTCCGGCTCGACGAGATGGCGCTCCAGCGGGGACTCTGCTATACTCAGGTCTGTGTTCGTGACCAAGCCCCCGGGGAAACGCTGTCGGTGGGCACTCATCCCCCCGGACCTGCGTCGCCGTCAACTTTGGGCCGTTAAAGACTCCCCAAACAGTTACGACGGCCCCTGTATATAGGGAGGTGCGAGCCGTGTCATGGCCATGTGGTAGCAATTCGAACAGCAAGGCGGTCGACGTAAGCTCCGCTCAAGGCAGCGCCCCAACTACCGTCGCTTGGTGGCAAACGCTTCTCGACCAGTACGGAGTACAATTGGGATTCATCAAAGCTACCGAAGGAATAACTTATAAGAATCCGGATGTCCAGGGTACCTGGAGTGCGTGCAATTCAGTCAACGGTGTGTACGGAACGGCACTGTATCACTTTCTCGATTGGCAGTATTCTGGCGCGCAACAAGCCGATCACTTTTGGAGCGTTGTGCAATCTCTTGCCAACCCACCGTTTAGTTCCACGGGAACTATTCTCGCCGTTGATGTGGAGGAACCCAATGGAACGAGTTCCACAGGGACGGCGTCAATTACGGTGGTTAACGAGTTCATGAACGAACTGACAGACAAGTTGGGCGGAGTTCAGGACACGCTCGTGATCTATACCAACTATGATACATGGGTTAATCTGCTGGGGAATCCTACTAATTGGCGCTACATTGCCCTCTGGCTGTCCGCGATGGATGGAGTATCGTACTGCCCTCCTTACACATTTGGAGACTGGAACAATTGGTCATTTATGCAATATGGTACCGCAACGCTGGACGGAGTGTCCACGGATCTTGACCAGGTCAGTTCATAGCCTTACAGCGGAGTGGTGCCGTAACGGTCCAGGGAGGATGTAGCCCGACATGAAGCGCCGCACCCACGGAGTAGCGTTGGGGCTGGCCCTCCTGCTAACGGGAGGGCTCGGAGGATCTGGAGTGGCCGCCGCGGGATCGAAGGCGAGCCACTCCTCCCCCTTTCCGAAATTCGTGTACCAAGAGATGATCAGCATCAAACCACTGACCACCCTTCCCCTGATCGCGCCCACGTTTGTTCCAAGGACGCCGGCGTTCGTTGGAACAACCAAACACGACAGGTACTTCACGGCGACCAACCAACCGGGTGGGGTGTTGAAGGGTCACTACAATGTCAACGTGTCCGTCACCCCGACCCCGGTTCCCGTCAACTCCCCCTCGCTTGACGGCATGGCGGTACCCGGAGCCCCGGTGGCTTCTTTCGGAGCGGATCGCCATGGATCGCCACAACAGGCAGTGGCTACGCTGTCGGGGTGGAACGCGGACGAAGGGTTCGTTCCCACTGCCCAGGAGAACTATCGCGTGGATAACGTGGGCTATGGGATCCAAGCGCGCGTGTACTCGGGAGGGGCCGGTATCACAAGCGTACAGTGGCAAGAAGGCCCGTGGACCTTCGAGGTCAACAATAATGCGAATAACTCGCTCGTGCCGATGGCACAACAAATTGTGCGATTTGTTCGCAACCACCCCCTTCCAGCCTCCGCGAACGCGGGCCTCGTCGTTATAAATTTCGTCTCGTTCACCACCCCATCCCGAACGCATGAGAGCATTGCCAGTGCAGCCCAAAGTGTAGCGATGTGGACCACCGGTTCAGTCGTATACAATGTGCAGACGACTACCCCTCTAAATGTTCTCCAGATGACCGTGTCCATGAGGCCATTCCGGGTACCCTGATCAACCGGCTGCGGCTCCCCTCGAACCACGACGGTTGAGAGTGCAAGGTTGCGGCTCCGATTTCCGTGATGGCCGGTACTCTCCATGGGCTGTCGACCCCTGGCGACGCGGGGCCGCTGGGCCAAACGGTGGCTTCAAGGGTGGCAGCGGTTGCCGAAGCAGATGGCCTGAAATCGCTGGACGTAGACCTCATTGCCGTGAGCCTCTTGACCTCGGATCGCCCCGTCCGCCTCGCCACCGTGGCCCTATCGGGCTACTTTCATGTGGTGCTGCCGCTCCGGCCGGCGGGTTAGTTATGCCGGTGTTCGCGCAGGGGACAGGTCATAGACCCACGACTTAAGTCGTGAGCTTGGGTGCGGCGGCGCCCGACGCAAGCTATGTACTAGACGGCGCAGGCTCAGACGCCTGCGCAGCGGCCCCGGCTGGCTACCCAAGCACTTCCGGATATTTCGCCAGTCCGGATGTATGTGCGGCCACTCCGCTAATGCCACGCACGGCACCATCCGTGCTATGCCAGGCCGGGCATCGTCGAGGCTGTAGTAGCTAGCCCTATTTGACCGGCAGTAGACGGTGTTCGGTGTCCAGGAATTGCCGCGCCCGGCTGTCCGCCGTGCAAGGCGGCGGCCGCCCATGGGTTCGGGCCGTGGCGACCGACACGCCACGGCCCGAACAGCGGAACGGTGCCGGCTTAGTCCGGCGGCGGCAGCAGCGACTGGGTCCAGGCGCGGCGGTCCGCCGCGTGGACGGGGAACGGCTGCCAGGGCACGGTGCGGCGCCAATGCCAATAGGCATACGCCCGGTGGAGCGTGGCCACGGCCCGCCGCACGGCGAGCCGCGCCGCCCGGTCGGGCTGCGGGCCAGCCAACATCAACACGTAGGCGGTCCACACGCCCAGGTCCCCCTCGCGCCAGGTGTGCCCGTGCCACGCCAACCAGGTCGCGGCCTGGGCCAACTCCCGGGCCTCGTGCGCCACCCGCCGCGGCGGGGCGTCCTGCCACGCCACGAACTGGAGGTAGTCATTCAGCGTCGCCTCGGGGAAGCCCTCGGCGTCGTAGACTGGGGCCCACGGCCGGGCCCGGCACGCCTGGGTCCCGTAGGGCGGCGCGGTCGCGCGCGCCGCCCTCATGCCAGCTCCCCCTGAATGACCCGCGTGACCAGCGGTTCATCGAGGACGCGGTGCCCATTCTGCGCCCCGTAGAGCAGCGCGTGCGTGGCCACCTTATTAATGAGGCGCGCCGCCCCACTGGAGTAGCGGTAGATGGCGTCCACCGCCGCCTCGGCGAAGATGGCCTGGGCCGTCCCGGCGTACGTGAGGTGGGCCTGCAGATAGGCCGCCGTCTGCGCGCGGTCCAGATACGGCACCCGGCACTGGAGGTCGATGCGCTGGCGGATGGCGGCGTAGGCTTGCAGGCCCAGCCGGTCCCACAACTCGGTCTGGCCCACCAGAATCAGGGCCAACGGGCTCGCCGCATCCATCGCCTGGTTCAAGAGAAAGCGGACTTCCTCCAGCATCTCGCGGTCCAAGAGGTGCGCTTCGTCCACCACCACCACCGGGCGCTGGTGGTGGACGGCCTGGAGCAGCGCGATTTCGTGATGCCGCGGGCGCTTGGCCTCGCCGCGATAGAACTTCGCCTCGCACCCGAGCTGCTCCAGCAGCCCCTTGTAGAAGGGCCGCGGCGTGAGCTTCGAGTCCGCGACGTACAGCAGCTGGTACTGGGCGCGGTCCAGCCGGGCGGCCAGCCGCCGGATGGCGGTGCTTTTCCCGGTCCCGCAATCCCCGGTTACCACCGCGAACCACTGGCGGGCCGCGGCATACTCCAGCCGCCCCAGGATCTCGTCCAGTTCCGCCGAGGCGTACAACGCGTCGGGCGGCAGGGCCCGCGTGAAGGGCGTGTGCGCCATCTCGTAGAACGCCTCAAACATCGGCGTCGCCCTCCGCCCGCGCGGCCACCGGGGGCGGGGCCCCGGGCGCCGGGTCTGCGGTGAGATCCCGGAACGAGACGGCCGGCGGCGCCGCCGCCGCCCGGGCGGCCGCGCGCTGCCGCGCCGCGGCCAGCACGCGTGAATGCGTCGCTGGCGTGGGCCCCAGGTGGTCGGGGCGCGCCGGCCGGGGCCCGGTGTGCTCCCCCACCACCACCGGGTGAGCCGGCCAGGGCGCCGCCCCCGGCGCCTCAATGGTGACGGTGGACACCTCGGCCGGGTCGTCCCCCGTCGGGGATTTCCGAGGGTCATAGACGACGTCCACCCGCTGGCCCACCCAGACGACCCCGACCTCATAGGCCTGGCCGCGGAAGCTCACGCACCCGGTCTTATCCACCTTGCGCCGCTCCACGCGCTGAAACGCGGCCGTCAGGGTCTCCGCGTCCACGAACCGCAGCGGTTCGGGGTCCCCCCGAAACGCCGCCGCGGGATGCGGGGCGTCGGGCAGCGCGCGATGGGGTTTCGTCTGGTAGCACTCCGCCAGCCACACGTCCCACGCCGCGTTGAAGGTCTCCAAGGTCGTCGGCCGGTCCAAGCGCACTTCCGCCAGAAAGGCATCGACGACCCGGTTGAACCGCTCAATTTTGCCTTTACTCTCCGGCGCGTACGCCTTCGTGTAGACGACCCGGATCCCCAGCTGCGCGGCCATCCGCGCCATTTGGTGGGATCGGTACTGCTTGCCATTGTCGAAGTAGAGGCGGCGCGGCACGCCATAGCGCCGCATCGCGGTGCGCAGGCTGTCTTGGACAATGGTCTCGTCCTGGGTCGGATACCAGGCCGCGTGCACCACGTACCGCGTCGCATCATCGATAATGGCGGACAGGTACGTGGGGTGCGGCGCTTGGCCCGGGCCCCCCGGCAGGCGGGGTCCATACTTGATATCGCTTTGCCACAAGGCATTGCGGTGCGCCCGCTGAAAGCGGCGCGCCGCCACGCCCTCCGCCCGGTACTGCCGCAGCTGCCGGGCACTGTACCCGCGGGCCATGAGCTGTTCTTGCAGCGTGCTCCGCTTGAGCGCGCCGGGGGCCACCTGGCCCTCCCACTCGAGCACTTGGATAATCTGCCGCACGCTCCGGTGCGGCGCTTCCCGCCGCAGTTGAATGGCCAGGTCCAGCACCGTCGGCGCAATCGCCGCCGGCGCCGTCGCCGGCCGGGCCGCCGGGCGCAAGCCGGGCAGCCCGGCCGCCTGGTACCGCGCCACCCAGCGGCGCAGCGTCCGGTCCGAGAGGCCCGTTTGGGCGCCAATTTGCCGCGTGAGTTGGCGGCGCAGCGCCGCATCCACGTGGTCCTCCACCAGCGGGGCAATGATCTGGAGCCGCTCGGTCGCGATCGCCTCGGTTTTATGTCGATCCATCCGGCCACACCCTCCTTGTTCTGGGGTCGCCTCAGGATGAATCGCCGCGGCTAGGCCAACCAGGCCGAACGGGTCTGGCCCCACGCCGCGCCCTGCACGAGCCGCTGGACGACGACGGCCAGCCAGCCCGGCGGGGCCGCCGGCCAGGGCGGGGGGCCCTGGAGCGCAACCGGCCACGGATCCCCCGGGGCCGTGGTCGCCCGGGCGGCCACCGCCGCCCACCAGCGGCGGACGGCAGGCCCCCAGGTCGCAAGCCAATGGAGCCAGCGCGTGATCGTGCCCTCGTCCACCGCCACCGCCGCCGCCCGGCCCTGGGTCGCCACTGCCTCGATACTCTCGGCGTCATAGCGTTTGTAGGGCACGAGGCAGGTCGGCAGCTCATGGTGGATCCGGCGGCACCCGGAGCATTGCAAGCGGCGAATCACCAACACCTGCCGCTCGCCCGTGAGTCGGCGGCGCGTGCGCCGCCGACTCCCAATGACCCCTAAGGCCGCGTCACACACCGGACATGGACTCACGGTCACGCTCCGCACGTAAAAGTATCCGGACCGTCCGGGTGGGGTTCGAGGGTGTACTCTGCTATACTCACCATGTACTCTGTGACCACGCGCCCGGGGGAATGCCTTGAGCAAGCATTCACGAACCCCGGGCGCTTCCCTTTCCCGCAAGATGGCAACGTGGCCAGTGTAGCCAGCAACCCGCGGACAGGCAACGCCGTCACCTTTAGGCCATTCAAGCCCGGCTAAAACAGTACGGGCCCAAGGCGACCAGGCCGGTTCACCGAAGGCACTGACCCGAAAGGGCCAGCCCCCGCTAGTGGTGCTATGGCTACCGCCGCCGAGGCCCGTATCTACCTACCCGCCTCCACTGATTTTGTCGTGCCGCGACCTGTCGGCCGGGACGACCGCCCCTGGGAGGTGATCCCTTGCTTCGCCCCACCCGTGCTCACCGCCGAACCCAGCACGCCCACTGGCGTCAGCGTCAATGGCGTCTCGCCCGTGTCCAGTGTCCATGGGTCCCACTGGCCACCCTCGTCGTGCAAGCGCGCCGGGGGCGCTGGCGCTGGCCCTCCAAACGCCCGGATGAACGCCACGCCGAAGAGCGGGCCTATCGCCAACGGGTCCAGCGCGCGCTGGCCCACGGGGACGACCTGCCGCCCTACCGTCGCTACGCGCGCCCCCGTTGGTAGCCTGTCCCATCAGCGGCCCTGATCCCAGGAGCCCCTTGTCTTTGGGTTTTCTCACCCGGTGGGTCAGGTAAGCGCGGTATGTGGTGCCAGCGCTGGAAAAGACACCAAAAGGTGGCCCGCCATGCTCACATATCAGGTCGGCGATCTGCTGGCCAGTCCCGCCCAGACCCTGGTCAACACGGTCGGCGTCATGGGGGCCGGTCTCGCCTTGGCTATTGCGCAGGCCTATCCCACCATCCTGCGCCCCTATGGAGATGCCTGCCGAACCGGCGCGCTGGCCATTGGGCGGCCGTGGCTGTAGCGCACGGCCACAAAGTGGATCCTGAACTTTCCGACCAAGGCCGACTGGCGGTATCCGTCGCAACTCCCCTACATCGACGCGGGCTTGGCCACGTTCTCCGCCACCTACGCAGCGGAGGGCATCACATCGGTCGCGTTTCCGGCGCTGGGCTGTGGATACGGAGGACTCGATTGGGCCGCCGTGCGCGCCCTGATGGAGCAGTGGTTAGCCCCGCTGCCCCTTCCGGTGTTTGTCTACTTGCCACCGGACGTGGCCCGGCCCTAACGGCCCGGGCCCGTTGGTCACTCGATTTCACCAGAAGGGGGCACAGCTTTGGATATGAACATCTTGGCGTTCCGGCCTCATGAGTCTGCCCGCGTGGAACACGTGGCGAATACCCTGGAGGCGATGCAGGCACTGGTGGGCGGCTACATCGAACTGGTGTTTCTGCCGGACGGCTACATCGCCGTCGCCAACGAAGAGGGCATCATGCAGGACCTGGACCCGTCAGTGCGTATTGGCGGCCAGCTGCTTGTGGGCACCGTGTTTATCACCAAAATCGACCCCGCCGATCCCGAGAACTTTGCGGGGCTTACGGACAGCGACATCGCCGCCGCGCAGCAGTGGGTGCAGCCCATCATCGCCGTGCCCTAACGTTTGAGGCATCCGAAAGGAGTTTGGCCATGCATGTGTGGACCCGGCTCGGCTTCGTCTACGAGGCTGACATCCACTGCGAGTCCTGTGCCGTCGATCAATTTGGTCCCGAAATTCTGGACGACGACACCGGTGCCATCGCGGACCGCGAAGGCAACCCGGTCACGCCCTACACGCTGGGGGACGCTTCCGAGTATGCTTCTGTCCAACACGACTTAGGTGAGTACCCCCATGTGCACTGCGGCGACTGCCGCACGGTACTGTACGAAGCGGAATTCGGCTCGGAGGATGCCAATGAAGAGCCTGCGGAGGAGGACGACTAACATGCGCTGGGCTTTTCACGAATTCACCCACTATACGGGTGATGATGCCATGTTCGAGGTGACGACGGAGGACGACTATTCCGTGCTGGAGGCCGAGACGCTGGGCGCGGCACTGGATCAGGTCGCCCCGCTGACGGGGCCGCTGGCCCGCCTCGACGACTCCGACAGTCCGTACGGCGGCGTCTTTGCGCCCAAGCGGCTGGCCGCCCGCTACTTTAAGCTGAACGACCGGTGGCTCACGGACACCCCCTGCTACCTGCTGGCGACAGAGTCGGTGCTGGATTTGGACTTCGACCGGATGGCTTCGTACTAACACGCGAACCGCGCACGCAGACGGTTCTTCCTAGAGAAAGGGGGCACCGGCGCTCCTCTCCACGGCTCATCGGGATTCCTTGGCGG
>JAJZWS010000024.1 GCA_021846565.1 Bacillota bacterium | reverse complement strand
CGGCAGGTGGTGATGCGGGAGCGCCTTCGGGCGCTGGGGGTCCTCAACGTGGACACCTGCATCAACTACCAAAGCGTGTATCAGCCGCACGTGGGCGAACATCTGGCATGGGGAGACACCGGGGCCGTTTGCTTTGCCAACAGTGTCTTGGGGGGCCGGTCCAACTTTGAGGCCGGTCCCGCAGCCCTGGCGGCCGGCATCACGGGGCGGGTGCCCGCGTTCGGCTACCACCTCGATCGACATCGGCGGGCCACGACCTACGTGCAGGTGACCACGCCTCTGGCGGACTATGCGGACTGGGGGGCCCTGGGAGCGTGGGTGGGGCGGCGTTCGCCCAGCTACTGGGACGTCCCCTTCTTTGACGGGATCGGCCCCTCCCTCACGCGGTCGGCGGATCAGTTGAAGCATCTCGCGGCAGCACTGGCGAGCTATGGATCCATTGCACTGTTTGGGGCACGCGACGTGACGCCAGACTGGGCCGCGATGAACCCCGAGGGTGCCCGCCGGCAGCGGACGCTGACCGTGGGCGCCAAGGAGCTGGAAGAAGTGTACGCCTCGTATGGAGCCGACCTGAACACGACGGACGTTGACCTGGTGGTGTTCAGCGGCCCGCAGCAGTCGCTCTATGAGTTGGCGTGCTTGGCGGAGCTGCTGGATGGCCAGCACGTGCACGCCAACACGCGCCTCATTGTGACCACCAACCAAGCCTACTATCAGTGGGCGCACCAGCTGGGCTACATTCAGACGATCGAAAAAGCCGGCGGGCTGGTGCTGACGGGGGTCTGCTTCTACCTGATGACCATCGACCGGCTCCAACGTGAACATGGCTGGCACACCGTGGTGACGAATTCCACCAAGTTGGCCAACATCGTGGGGGCACATCCCTATCGTCCGATTCTGCGACGCACGCCTGACTGCGTGGCCGCCGCCGTAGCAGGGAGGCTGGTGCCATGAGCGAGCAATTCGTCAAGCTGGCGCGGGCGTACGGCGCTCGGGTCGAGGGCCCGCTGTTGGTGTCCGCCGACGGGTTTAGTCCGCGCTATGATCTGGACCGTGCGACCGGCGTGGTTACGCGCGTGGGACACAGCCTGTACGGGCACCAATTGGCCGGGTCGATCGTCGCCTTCCCGACGGCCAAAGGGGGTGTGGCGGCTGGATGGGCCTTTTTGGACCTGCACTCGCGAGGGCTCGCGCCGTTGGCCTTCATCTTTGGCATCACCAATTCCGTTATGGTGCATGGAGCGGTGATGGCGGGGGTGCCCATAGCCGATGGGCTGTCGGTCGAGGCCTGGGAGCAGCTGCGAACCGCCCGATGGGCTGAGTTGCGACCGGCCAAGCGCGATCTTCGCTTGGTGACCTGAACGGGGAGAGGAGATGAGGGTGTGAACGTGCTGGTTTCACCGGACTCGCTGAAGGGGGCCTTGGACCAGCGGCGGTTGGCGGCGGCGATTACGGTGGGACTCCAACGGACGATGCCTGACGCCAAGGTTACCCCGTGCCCCCTGGCTGACGGCGGCGAAGGCACGCGCGACGTGGTGCGGGCCGCCCTGGGCGGCGACCTGCGGACCATCCGCGTCCGAGACGCCTACGGGCGGCCTCGTCAGGCTCCGGTGCTGGTGCTGCCGGACCACACGTGGGTCCTGGAGGCAGCCGACGGACCCGGATGGGTGCCGGAGCGGCAGCGCCCCCGCGACGCAGCCCGTGCCACCAGTGTGGGACTGGGTGACATGTTGGTGGCCGCCCGCGACGGGGGCGCCCGACGCGTGTGGCTGGGACTGGGGGGCACCGGGTCGACGGATGGCGGATGGGGTTTGCTCCACGCCATGGGCGCGAGGTCCGAGGCATCGCCGGAGGGCCTCCCGACGGCACCCCAGATTTTCGACGTGCCGCCCTATCCGATTCCGCTCACGTGCTGGTGCGACGTGAATGTGCCCGCCGGGGGACCGCGCGGGGCGGTTTACCGTTTTGGTCCGCAGAAGGGGGTGGCTCCCGCTGACTTGCCGGTGCTGGCGGAGCGTATGGATGTGCTGGGCCAGTGTCTTGAGCAGGTGGTGGGCCGGCCGCTTCGGACGCTGGCGGGGGCGGGGGCGGCCGGCGGGGCCGGTATGGCACTTGCCGCGCTTGGCGGAGTGCTGACGCCTGGTGCGGAGGCCATCGCCCAGCTGGTGCAGCTGGAGTCACAGCTGACGTGGGCGGACCTCGTCATCACGGGAGAGGGGCGCCTCGACGCCTCGTCGCTGGACGGCAAGGTTGTGGGAACCGTTCTCGCGCACGCACGGGTGGCGAACACGCCCGTGGTCGCGCTGGTGGGCGAATTTGGCGACCGGGACGCTATGGATGCGGTGTATCGCGCGGGCCTCGCCGCGGCATTTCCGCTCACGCTGGGACCGACGAGCCGGTCGATGGCGATGCGCGACAGTGCCCGGGCGGCGGAGGAGGCCGCCGCCCACCTCGGCCGCTGGCTCGCGATGGGGCGGGACCGCCCCCATGAGCGCGGCTCCCTGTGAGCCACGGCTTCTCCCGGTCCCGACGATCCGTGCGGCTAAGAGGATTCCTCGGATGCCAGGGCGCTCCGCTCTCAGCAACGCAGCGCGATCGACGACCGCCTCTCCGCACCAGGCCGTGTGATTGCGGGGTGATTGGACTTCACTCGACACTAGTCTGCAGCTCCGCATGCGGCAATGGTTCGTTATGGAGACTTTGGATCGCCAAATAAGATAACATTATGAACAATACAGTGACTATGGCAACGTGAAGTATTTCAGCTGGCAAACTTAAGTTAGACAATATTAAATATGCTCCACTGACGATTTGCATTCCAACGAGAATCAACGTTCCGTGGGCGGCGCGCGTCATATCCGGTCGCTGGCGGCTGCCTCGCCGAACCGCCCAGGCCAACACGGTGACCAGCAACGCCTCCATCAGCGCGCCCAAGCGATGGATGAAGATCAAGGTTTCCAGTCCGTGGAATCCCGGCCATACTTGACCGTTGCACAAGGGCCACCCCTGACACGCCGTTCCTGCACCGCGATGGGACACGTAGGTTCCCCAATAGATCAGCGCCATCGTGTATGCGAGGACGAGCCAGATGTAGCGGCGCAGTGCGGGCGCAATGTCTCGCTGTCGAAACGTCCACCCGGTCTGCGAGCGCTCCAGCTGCCGCAGGGTTACATCCATCAGAGCGATGCCGCCAAGCGCCAGCAGGGAAAACCCGAAGTGCAGCGCCAGAATAGGGGCGGACTCGGGATGAAGCACGGCGGCTGCGCCCAGCGCCGACTGAATGGCGACGAACCCCAACCCAATGGCCCCAAACCACCGGACCTGCCGGGGCTGAGAAAATCGACGCCAGGCCGACACCACGACCACCACCACCAGCACAGCCACCAAACCCGTCACGGCCCGATGTCCGTACTCCACCGCAGATTTTAGTCCGGGCCCAGGTGTCACGCCGCCGTCGCACAGGGGCCATTCGGCCCCGCATCCTTCGGCGGACAGAGTGAATGTGTCCAGAAATCCCAATAAAATGACGACGTAGAGGCCTACCGTGGCTGTATCGGTCCAACGACGCAGCGTGCGGAGCGCATGCCTCTCCATGTCTCGCACCCCCTTAGCCGACCTGCTCGGCGTCGCGGCAGTTGCCCAATGCCCGTGGGTCACCTGACGAAACCCAATCCCGGCGGCCAACTGGGGATCGCCCGCCCAGGGGCGATCGCTGGTGGGGGAAGGCAACGACCCAAACCGCTCGGACGCCGCTGAAGCGTGTCCGTCGCTAAGCTGACCCCAAGTGCCGCGCCGTCGTGCCATCGCCCGCTGTTCCGTCAAGGTGTCGTGGTGCCCTTCGCTCGGAGAGCCGCCGCGCCCGCCCGAGCCATTGTAACGGTTCCCACATCGCTGCCCCACCGGGTTTGCGTTCGAGAAGCATGTGACGGGAAAGCGGTGTTCTCCGGCGCCTTGGATCTGGCGAGCTTGGGCGAAGGATGCCTGAGTCCCCTTCTGCCACAGCGCGCCTGCTGGGGGTCCACGCCGCCGACCCATCCGTGAGGCGAGGTCGGTCCGCCCACCGTGTTCGGCCGCATGTGAGCGCGGTGGGGCGACGGCTTCGGTGGCGCTCGGGGGACCCTGGCCCTCGCGCGGGGATCCATCGACCCGTCACCAGAGCGGCTATACAATTATGATGCAGGGGACCGACGTGCGAGAAGAGTCAGGACCGCCGCCGTCTGATCGAGGAGGGTGCGGGTGAACGTGTTCGACGAGCGCGTGGCCGATCGCTATGACCGCTATTGCGAAACGGAGATTGGTCAGTATGTCGACCGGGTGGAGCGAGATCTGCTGTGGCGCCTGCTCGCGTTGAGGCCGGGACTCCGGGTTGTGGATCTCGGATGCGGCACCGGCGCCTACACCGTGCGGATGGCTGACGCCGGATGCCGCCTCGTGGGCGTCGACCGTTCTCGTGCCATGCTGTCCGTCGCACGGGCGAAACCTCTCGCTGCGGGGGGCGGCGCCGTGTGCCCCGCCTGGATGGAGGCCGATGTGACCCAGCTTCCGATTCCCGACGGCCAATTCGACCGAGGACTGGTGCACGTAGCGCTGGAGTTTGTCGAGAATCCTGCCCGCGCCCTCCAAGAGGCCGCCCGCGTCATCGCCCCCGGCGGGCGGCTGGTCGTGGGCCTGATTCTCGCCTCCGGCCCATGGGCAGAGTACTATCAGATCCGCGGCCGCTCGGATGCGCAATCCGTCTGGCACCACGCGCGCTTCTTCGATCCGGAGACGCTCGCGCAGTGGATGGGACGGCCCGCCGACGTCATGCGCTGCGGGTTGTGGGCAAGTCCGGTGGGTTGGCCCGGTGCCACGGCGGCAGCAGCGATCGAGGACGATGGTCCCCAAAGCGGGGCGCGTCCCGGCTTTGCCGCCCTGCTGTGGCAGTGCTGAGGAGTTTGGACGGCAATGGGATGGGTGACCCGTGTGGGGTCAGGGTCGCCGGACGCCGCCACGGCGCGCCAACCTGGGCGGCAGCGACCGGCCGGGTACGGCCGCATCCCGCGCGGTGACCGATCGACCGGCGGGGGACTCTCGAACGGCCACCGCCGCGTGGCAGCCGCTAGGTGCGCCGGGATCTGGTCTCCCCAACGCTGGTTGCCCAGTCGGGCGCCGGGTGCCGGCGCCCTGCCACGCGATCTGCATCGGCTGCCGACGACGGGGGCCTCTTGGCGCGGCGGTGCGGTCGATGGTCACGCCGCCTGTGGCTGAAACGGCTCCAGCGTCTCCACGACCCGTCCCCGAGCCGCATCTAACAGCGGCGCGACCCCCATCTGTAGGATGTGACGCTGCCCGGCGCGGCCCCGGGTGCTGCCCACCACGGGATAGGTGGCTGCGACACCATGCTGTGCACCAGCGGGCACGGGCCGGTCAGCGTCGCCCGTCTTCATCCTGATGTCGACTGGCTCTCAAAGCAGGGGCTGGCCACCCGGTCCTCCGGCGCGCAGCCAAGGAGGGTCCCGACTGCGGGGTTCCACGCCACGGACCGACGCCGGCGGTCGGCCACACCGCTTGGGATGGGGGATTGGGCGGTGGACTGGGCGCAGAAGGTGAGGTGGCATGTGGGCAGAACGGCCGTCCGCGGGTATCCGAATGCGCAGATCGTGGGTTCCGGTGCGCATCGCCCGCCCCATACCGGCTTTTGCTGGTTGCTGTCGATGTTGGCGATCTGCTGCCGATCCGCCGTCAGAAGATGCGGCGGGATGGCCAGCGCTGCCGCCGCGGCGACCCGATCCCGTAGGCGTCCATCACGATGAGGTCGCCCGTCTCTCGCCGTCAGTCGAGGGCCGACCGCAGGGAAGGATTGTGTAGGGCGGACTGCTGCTCCGAGGTCTCAATCGCCCAAGGTACCTCGTCAGCATGCGGGCGCTCCCACGGATTCAGCAACGTCGGCCACCGATTGTCCACAGTATGCCAACTGCCGACACGTCATCTCTAGCACGTCGGACGGTTCCACGTCCTTGGCCCACCCGAACCGTTGGGGCGGTTGGGGCCACCGCGACGCGGTCGGGCCTCGGATCAGCGCCTCGTGTTCGATGACCGTTCCCTGGGTCAAATCCACAATCGGCGGCCAGGCGACCCACAGGCGTTGGGGCAGCTCTATGCTGCAACACGCGCCTTCGGACCACCCCATCCAGTGGCGGCCACGCGTCCGGGGTACCCCGACCTCGGGTTCGGCACCGGTCACAATTTATGCACATGCGTGAAGTGCGGCGGGAACGCAGTCTTGGGAATGGCCGAGGGGCTCCATGTCTCATCGACGCCTTCGGGTCGGGGGCTCAACCTCGTTCTCCAATCTGCGGCACGAGTGGCGTTGCCATCAACTCTGCCTTGAAGGACCCGATGATTTGGCTTGAGGCGCCTCATGGCAGGGATCCGCCTGTCGGCAATCGAAGTATAAGTTCTGACTCTTGTAAAAGTGGAGGGTTTCTCCATCGATTCGGTCATTGCCGGAAGGCAAGAAGGGAGCACGCAGTCATGCACCGTTTGAAAAGCCTCGTGGGCGCCAGCCTCGCTGCCTTTGCCCTGTTGCTGGCCGGGTGCGGCGCCGGATCCTCGACGGCGGCGCCCACCCATCCCAGTCAGTTGGACGTTGCGCTCGGGGCCGGTGTGTCCCCGTCGTGGTGGTATCCAATCTGGTCCACCACGGCGTGTGGCGGCACGCTGTTTGGGATGGACTACCAGGATTTGCTGTGGATCAACAGCAACGGCACGATCAACTGGTCCCAGTCGGTGGCCAAGGGCATCACCGTGAACAACACCGACAACGTGTTTGACGTTCACATCAATCCGCGGTGGAAGTGGTCCAACGGCACCCCGGTGACGGCCCAGGATGTGGTGTTTCAGTTTCAGGTCATGAAGGCGTCAGCCGCCAGCAACGCGCCGTGGGCAGCGTGCGGCCTTGGCATCGGGGGCATGCCCGGTGAATTCAAGAGCGTGACCGCACTCAATCAGGACACGGTGCAAATCACGACGACCCAAGGGGTGAACCCCACCTGGTTCGAGTTGAACGCCATCTCCCAGTTGACCCCGGTCCCGGTCAAGGTGTGGGACAAGTACCCCACCAACATGACCCAGGAGCTGGCTTACATCAAGAACATCGGCGGCCAGCCGATGAACGCCAACTTCCGGGTGATTGACGGTCCGTATCGGCTGGTCAAGGTGGTACCGAACCAATTCTGGGAATTCAAAATCAACCCGTCGTTCGGCGGATCGCCTAAGCCGACCATCCAGACGCAGATCTTTTCCGCCGAGACGTCCAACGTGGCTGAGTTTGCGCAGATGAAGAAGGGCACGATTCAGCAGGGCACGATCCCATTCTCGCTCCTGAAAGAGGCCAAGCAGCTGAAGGGCTATGTCGTGAAGCCGCTGTACTACCCCGGCTTTAACTATATCCAGCCTAACCTGTCGAACCAGACGCCCGGCATTGGCGGGCTTTTCAACCAGCTGTACTTCCGCCAGGCGATGCAGCTGGGCATTGACCAGACTGCCATCGTGAAGGCGTTGTACCAAGGGTATGGGTACCCCGTCTACGACCCGGTGCCCGAGCAGCCCCCCAACGTGTTTTTCGACAAGAACCTCAAGAACCCGTACCCGTTCAACCCGGCCCAGGGGAAGGCGCTGCTGGAGAAAAACGGCTGGACACTCCAGAACGGCGTCATGACCAAGAACGGGGTGAAGCTCGCCTTTGACTTCCTGGTAGCGAGTGGGTCCACGACGCAAACCAACATCGCTCAGTTGCTGAAACAGGACTGGGCGCAGGAAGGGATTGACGTCACTATTCGTCAGGAGCCGTTCAGCCAGGTAATCGCCAACGGTGCGTCCGACCCCAGCAAGTGGGTTCTCCTGTCGTGGGGCGGCGGCTGGAGCTACGTTCCCGACTACTACCCGTCCGGGGACGGTCTGTTCAATCCCGGCGGCGGCGCCAACTTCGGGGGATATTCCAGCTCGACGATGAACCATCTCATCCAGGTGACCACGGTGGAGAGCGGCACGGCGGCGCAGGTTCACCAGCGGTTCGATGCGTACCAAGTGTACGCGGCGCAGCAGCTGCCCGTCCTGTACGTGCCGTTGGCGCCGACGTTCTACGCGGTGGCCAATTATGTGAAGGGCTTCTACAGCAACTACAGCGCCTACTTGGGGACGCCGCCCAACGAGGTCCGCATCGGATCGTGATTCGAATTCACGCGCGGCGGAGGGGGCGAGAGTCCCTCCGCCGCTTTGTGTGCGCCCTTTGACCGCGGACCGCCCGCGCGGCATGCTGAGGGTGGCTCCAGGCTCGCATGCGCGGCACCTGGCAGGCCGACCTTGTACAGCGAGGTGACACGACGGTGGCCATTGACCGCACACTATGCCCCACACCGCCCATGGGGTTCAACACCTGGAATCGCTTTGGGATGGATATCAACGAGACGCTCATCAACGAGACGATGGATGCCCTGGTCGCGAGTGGACTCGCGGCGTTGGGCTACATCCATCTGAACATCGACGATGGCTGGATGGCCCCGGAGCGAAGCGCCTCCGGGGCTTTGATGCCAGACCCCGTGCGCTTTCCCGGCGGCATCCGACGCCTCGCAGGCCGGGCTCACGGCCTGGGGCTCAAGCTGGGCCTCTACTCGGACTGTGGTCGGAAAACCTGCGGGGGGCTGCCCGCCAGCTATGGGCACGAGCGTCAGGATGCGGAGACGTTCGCCAGCTGGGACATTGACTACCTGAAGCAGGACTGGTGCCATGTGCCGTTCGAAGACTTTCCGGGCCAAACCGAGCGCCAGGTGGCTCAGATTCTTTACGGCCGCGTCTCGGAGGCGTTGGCCGACACGGGGCGCCCCATCATCCTGTCGCTGTGCAACTGGGGGCATGGGGAACCGTGGGAGTGGGCCCGGGGGCTTGGCCATCTGTGGCGCACCACCGGCGACATCGTGGACGCGTATCATCGGCCCCGATCGGGCTGGTCGGGGGATCTCTTGGGCATCTTCGACGTCAATGTGGGATTGGACGCCTTTGCCGGCCCCGGAGGATGGAACGACCCCGACATGCTGGAAGTGGGCAACGGCGGCATGACGGACGAAGAATACCGCACGCACTTCGCGTTGTGGTGCCTGATGGCCGCGCCGCTGCTGCTGGGCTGCGACGTGCGGGCCCTGTCGGCGCAAACCCGGGCCATCGTGGGGAACCGGGATCTCATCGCGGTGAATCAGGATCCCCTGGGCCGACAGGCCCGGCGCGTGTGGCACGCGGCGGGTGTGCACCTCTTGGTCAAGCCACTGGCCGACGGAGGCCAGGCGGTCGCGCTGTTCAACCAAACCGATGCGCCCACCGCCGCCGACCCCTGGGCTCACGTGCCCGGGGTCGCGACGGTTCGGGATCTGTGGACGGGCGTCACCGCAAGCCGGGGGACCGTCGAGCTGGCTCCGCACCAAACTCGGGTGTGGCGGGTGGCTCCACGCTAACTCCCGCCGGACTTACGGCCTCGACGAGGCGGCCGCGATTTGGGCCAATGCCTGCTCCACCACCGGGCGGGGCATCGCGAGGTTCATGCGCTGAAAGCCGCAGCCCGCCTCGCCGAAGTCGCTGCCGCCCGTCAGCGCCACGCCGGCCTGATCGACGAACCAGCGCGACAGCTCGTCGTCAGTCAACGCAAGCGCTCGGCAATCCAGCCAGGCCAGGTACGTGCCCTCGGGCGGCACGGGCCGGATGGCGGGGATATGGGCGGCACAATATTGGAGCATCAGGTCGCGGGTTTCGGCCAAGTACGCCATGAGGGCGTCCACCCAACGGTCGCCCCCGCGAAACGCGGCCATCGTGGCGGCGATGCCGAACGTGTTCACCAACCCCGACCCAAGCGCATCCTGCATGGCAACAAACGGCTCGCGCAGCGTGGCGGACGGAATGATGGCCACCGAGGTTTGCAGGCCCGCAAGGCCAAACGTCTTGCTGGCCGCCACAAACGTCACCGAGTGGCTGGCAAAGGCGGGCGACAGGCTGGCAAACGGGATGTGGCGGTATTCCGGATAAATCAGGTCGCAGTGCACCTCGTCGGACAGCACCAGCACATGGTGGTCCAGCAGGACCTGCCCGAGACGCAGCAGTTCGTCCCGTGTCCACACCCGCCCCACGGGGTTGTGCGGGCTGCATAAGATGGCCGCCGCCACCCGCTGGGTTTCCAGCGCCGCGGCGACCGCGTCGAAGTCCATGACATAACGGGTGCCATCCCACACCAAGGGCACTTCCAAGAGGTGTCGTCCCTGGTGCTCGGTGATGTCGCGAAACGGATGATAGGTGGGCGACAGCACCAGCACCGTGTCTCCGGGCTCGGTCAGGCTGGCCACGGCCGTGGCCAGGCCGCGCACCACGCCGTTCACATGCACCAGCGCGTCCGGGTCGGGCTGCCACCCGTGCCGGCGCTGGAGCCATCCCCCAATCACGGTGGCATAGTCGGGGGGTTTGGTGGTGTAGCCATACAAAGGATGCCGCGCTCGCTCGGCGAGCGCCTCCGGGATTCCGGGATATGTTGGAAAGTCCATGTCGCTCACCCACATGGGAATCACATCAGCACGCCCAAACCGAGTCGCCAGGTCGTCCCATTTCACCGACTGGGTGCCGCGCCGCTCCACCAACTCGTCAAATGCCTGCATCATGCGCCTCCTCTTGCGTCTCGGCCCATTGTCTCACCGATCGGCGGAGTCGTCGTCGGCCCGGTCAGGCCAGACGCCGAGTGTGGTCGCCTCCACCATCCAGTCCACCTCGCCGTGCCAGCGTTCTCGGAGTGTCTCGGCGTCGCTCTCGGCGGTTCGCGGCACCACGCCGCGCCAGTGCACCTCGGCATCAAACTGGAATGGCGGGACGTCGAGGGGGGTGTTGGCATAAACCGCGGCCACCCAGCGGCGCACGGCGTCGAAAGCGGCGTACGAGCACGTGAGGCGGACGCGCTGCAGCTCCTGGAGCGGCGCGGGGCGGGCGGCGGCCACCGCCAGCTGCGCGACCTCCTGGTACGCGCGGTACAGCCCTGGGCGTCCCAGCTTGACGCCCCCAAAGTAGCGCACCACGACCACGAGCGCATGAACCAGGTTGGCCCGCTGCAGCGTGGCTAAGAGGGGAAGGCCGGCAGTGCCGCGGGGTTCACCGTGATCGTCCGCGCGTTCGTGCCCCGGTGCCCACCGATAGGCGCTACAGTAATGGCTGGCGCCGGGAAACTGCTGGCGAATGCGGTCGAGCGCCTCCTCCACCGCGGGCTCTTCCAGCCGCACGGCACACCCCACGAACCGAGAGCGGAGGATGAGCCGCTCGGCCGTGGCGTCGGTCGTGAATTCGTGCGGGGTCATGGCCGGCGGGTCTCGATCCGCATTAATGCGTCACGAAGAAGGGGAACATGAGCGGGACCAAGATCAGCGACAAGGCAAACATGACCAGCGTGACCGGCCCGCCCACGCGGATGAAGTCCTGGTAGCGATATTGCCCGGGGCCCATGGCCATCAGGTACACCTTGTTGGCCAGTGGGGTCAAGGGGGCCGCCGACAGCGCCACGATCATCATGATGACCAGCGGATAGGGCGACCACGCGTTGGCATGGGCGATCGAGAGCGCCAGCGGCGCCAGCACCAGCGCCGCCGCCACGTTGCTGATCACCTGCGTCAACAGCGCTGCCAGCCAGTAAAAGGCCGCGGCCAGCGCGTACGAGCCCAGCGGCCCCAAAACCGCCACCATGGTGTGCGACACGTCCGCCGTAAAGCCCGTGTGGTCCAAGGCGATGGACAGCGGGGTGATGCCGCCGATCAGCGCGATGATGCGCCAGTCGATGGCCCGGTAAATTTGGTCGGGTGTCACGATGCGCGTGAGGACCAGCACCGCCACCCCGGCAAACGCTGCCACCTCGATGTTTAAGAAGTTAAAAGCCGCCAGGGCTAGCACTCCCAGCACCACCGCTGTGGTGAGCACCGGGTGCCAGGCCGCGCGCACCGGGGGGCGGTCCCGGTCCGCCAGCACCACGACGTCGTCCGACAGCTGCAGGCGCCCCACGGCGGCAGCACTGCCCTGGACCAGCAGCACGTCGCCGGCGGCCAGCCGGATGTCGGCCAGGGTGGCTGTCCGGGTGATGCCGTGACGCAGCACGGCCAACACACCCACGTCGTACCGGCGGCGCAGATTCAGCTCGCGCAGCGTGCGACGGCCGAGGCGCGAGCCACTGGGAATCAGCAGCTCCACCACACGGGCGTCCCCCTGGCGCAGGCGAATGCGGTCGGCAACCGCGCCCACCACTTCGAGCCCATGATCTTCGCTCAGGCCGACGATGGCGTCGGGGTCGCCCTGGACCACCACGCGGTCACCGGCGCCCAGGGTGTCCCGGGGACCCGGCGACACCACCTGGGTGTGGTCCGGGTGAATGACGCGCACCACGCTCACATGGTGCTGGCGAAAATACTCGATCTCGCTCAGCGGTGTTTGGATGAGGCGAGAGTCCGGCCGAATCCGGATTTCCGTCATGTACGACTTGACCTCGGCGTAGTCCGCCGCGAACTCCGTCGCCGGTCCGGTGGCGGGCAGGCGGGCGACCCCCCACCAGCGCATGACCAGATAGCCCGCCGCCACCAAAATGACACCCAGCGGCGTGATGGCAAACAGCGGAAGCGGGGTCAGGTGGTGGCTCGCCAAATCGGCGTTGGCGATGATGTTGCCCGCCGACCCAATCATCGTCAAGAGGCCACCCAGCGCAATGGCGATGGCGAGCGGCATCAACAGGCGGTGCAGGGAAACTTTGAGGTCATTGCGCAACCGAATCATGGTCGGGAGAAAAATGCCCATGAGGCCCACGTCGGAGATAAACGCCGACGGGGCCGGGGGCAGCACCAACAGGGTCGTCAGCAGGGACTCCTCGCCCCGTCGTCCCATCTTCTCTAAGAAGTTGGCCAACATGTCGGTCACGCCCGACTGCCGGAGCGCCTCCCCCAGCGCAAACATGGCCGCAATAATGATGGCCGCATACGAACTGAAGCCATTGAACATCTGAGCCACGGGCACCAGGTTGAAGATGCCCACCAGTCCGAGCGCGACAAGTCCCACGACGTCAATGCGGACCGCGTTGGTAATCAACAGTACCATGGTGATGAAGAGAATGCCCACCGCGATTCCCAATGCCACGGGGGCACACCCTCCTCTAATCCGCTAATCCGCTAATCCGCGAGTCTGTCGCCGCGACGGATAACCACCGGCTTGAAGCCACGGGCTACCTCGCGTCACCTGGCAAGACACCACAAAGCCTCCACACCGTCAAGGACGCCCGTTGGGGCTTGCGCCGTGGTTCGTCGGCGTTGTGGCCAAGCTTTCGGCTGGTAAGGGGCACCCACGCCAAGCGCAGGCGCTGCGGGTGGACCCGCGGGAGGGTGTCATGGCCCCGTGCGCCCGCCCTCAGCGAGTCACCCCTACGCGCACCAGCGATGCCCACCTCATGCGGATCACGCGAAGCGGCACCTTCCGCCGAATGAGAAAGACTTCCCGGCACGCGCCCCACGCGATCAGCGGGATGTTGGCCACCGAACGCAGAGACTGTCGGGGGTCGACTCCAATCGCTTCTGCGCTCCTTCAGTCAGGCGTGCCCCTGCAACCAGCGGTCGACTCCGTCCCAGAGCGCGGGCCAAGAGGCCAGCGCGCCGCACCGCCCGGTCTACATCGTGCAGGTCAATAGTGACCGACAGTTCGACGGCCAGCCACACTTCGCCATCGCGTCACGTGCCTGTACTACCGAGTCTAAGTTGCGCACTTTGCTGCCCTCGTTCTCGTCCAAAAGCCCTGCGTCGAGGGCGGCCTCCACCTTCGATACCCACTCCGCCGCCGAGAGGACGTGTGCACCCCGCAACCCGAGGTTGCCAAGATGGGCGGGCGCACGCATGGCAAACTGCTGCTCCAGAGAGGCCCCATCAAGGTTGGCCAGTCGATTCTCGGTGTGCCGCCGAATTTGGTGGAATTCCGATGCCAGGTCATCCAAGCGGCGGGCCAAGTGCTGGTCTGCAGCACGCAGCTCGGTAAACTGTTCCTCGGAGCGGGCCTGGGCGGCGGCGAGCTTGTCGGCCAAGCCCTGGGCGGCGGCACGCAACTCGGCGAAGCGAGCTTCCGCAACCGCCGCGTCCACCCGGCGCTGCTGATCCGTGCGTTCCTGCGTCGCCAGCAGGGCCGCCAATCGCTCGTCCACATGAGCTTCCGCCGCCGCGAGGGCATGAAACTCTGCCGGCAACGCCAGCAACTCGTCGCTGAGGGTTAGCCGACGAAGCTCCCGCTGCCAGTCAGGGTTTTTGTCCAGCAAAGCGATTAGGTCATGAAAATCCGCAACGGTGAAGGCCACTACCCATCCCTCCAGTTGCTGGTGCTTATTATAAACCCGCCGGTTGGTCGGCGCTGGTGTCCACGGTCGCCTATCACGGCCACTTGAAAATCTCAGCCGGGCCGGAGCGGACGCGGCCACATGGGCGATGCACGACGCGAGGACGAGAGCCGCATCTGCGTCCTAGCACGGAGTCGGCGCCCACCCCACCCAGGCGATCGCTGGGGTTTCGACCGAGGCCACTGCCTGGCGCTGTCCGCTCCATCAACCAGGTGCCCAAGTATGACGGCGTCTGGGGTTGCCTATGGTGTCACATCCGGGTTTGCCGATCCCTTAGCCCCGCGTGAAATATCAGGTATCATAAGTAGTTGATGAGCCGGCCGGTCTTAGGGGGCCCTGGTTGTGGGGTCGGGAGGGTTGTCATGCTGAAGCTTTGGCGTTTCCTGCGTCCGGACCGCTGGTTCGTGTTGTGGGTGCTGTTGCTGACGTTCGGGCAAACGATGTCCACGCTGTACCTGCCGACCCTGATGGCCAACATCGTGGACAACGGGGTGATCACTGGGCACATCGCCTACATCGTGCGGGTGGGCGCCGTGATGCTGGCCGTGACCGTGGCCGGTGGCGTGGCGGCCGTGTTTGCGAGCCTGTACAGCTCGTACGCCATGGCGGGCTTTGGCCAGCGTATTCGGAGCCGGCTGTTTCACCATGTGGGGGCGTTTACGCTCCGGGAGTTTGACCAGGTGGGCCCGAGCTCCCTGATTGTTCGCACCACCAACGACGTCATGCAAGTGCAGCAACTGGTGGGCATGATTCTCCGCATGATGGTCATGGCGCCGCTGACCGCCATCGGCGGGATTGTTTTGGCCATTTACACAGATGCGGGCCTCACCTGGATCGTCGTGGTGTCCCTGCCGCTCATGGCGGCCGTCATTGCGGTGGTGATGGGCCGGGGGCTGTCGTTGTTCCGCGCCATTCAGACGAAGGTGGACCGGTTGAACCGGGTGTTGCGCGAAAGCCTGACCGGCGTGCGCGTGATTCGGGCGTTTAATCGCGCCGGCTCCGAAGTGGAGCGGTTCCGCAGCGCGAACCGGGACCTGACCGACACCTCGGTCGCGGTATTCCAGTTGATGGCTATCGCGATGCCCGCGGTCATGCTGGTGATGAACTTGTCCGTTGTGGCCGTGATGTGGTTCGGGGGCCTCCAGATCAACGCTGGGACCCTGCAGATCGGGCAGCTGATGGCGTTCATCCAGTACATGATGCAAATCATGTTTGCCGTCATGATGGTGTCCATGATGATGTTCATGATCCCCCGCGGCCAAGCCTCGGCCTTGCGCATCAACGAGGTGCTGGACATGGACACGGACATCACCGACCCGCCGAACGGCGCCCGCGCTCCGCGCGACGCCGAGCGCGGGGCCGTCACGTTCGAGCGTGTAACGTTCTCGTATCCCGGGGCCGAGGAGCCGGCGCTGTCGGACATTTCGTTCACAGCGCGCGCGGGCGAAACCACGGCCATCATCGGGGGGACGGGGGCCGGCAAGTCCACGCTCGTGAACCTCATCCCCCGGTTCTACGATGCTACCGGGGGCCGCGTGCTGGTGGGCGGCCGCGACGTGCGCGCGTGGACGCAGGAGGCACTGCGAGCCGAGATGGGCTACGTCCCGTCGCGCGCCGTCCTATTCTCGGGCAGTGTGGCCGACAACATCCGCTACGGGGATCTGGCCGCGGATGACCATGCGGTCCGCCGGGCGGCTGCAACGGCACAAGCCACGGAGTTCATCGACCAACTGCCGGATGGGTTTGACACCGTCATCAATCAGGGCGGTGCCAACCTGTCGGGAGGGCAAAGGCAGCGGCTGGCCATCGCGCGGGCACTGGCGCGCCGCGCGCCCATCTATCTGCTGGACGACTGCTTCTCCGCGCTGGATTATCACACCGACGCCCAGCTGCGCCAGGCCCTGCACCGCGAAGTGCACGACGCCACGGTCATCATCGTGGCGCAGCGGGTCAGCACGGTGCGGGATGCCGACCAGATCATTGTGCTGGACGATGGTCGGCTGGCCGGCTCGGGCCGGCACGCCGACCTGATGCAGTCCTCGGCCGTGTATCGGGAGATTGTGGCGTCGCAACTCTCGCCGGAGGAATCGGCGTGAGCGTGAACAACCGCCAAGTGGGGCCGGGAGGCGGCGGGCCCGGCGGCTTTGGCGGCGGCGGGCCTATGGGGCTCGTTATGCCGGTGGAAAAGCCCAAGAACGCCAAGGGTACGCTATGGCGGCTGCTGGCCTACTTCAAGCCGTCATGGCCCTGGCTGACCGTGGTGGCGGCAGCCGCCATTTTGTCCACAGTGTTCAACGTGCTGAGCCCGAAGCTGTTGGGCAACATCACGACCGACCTGTTTCAGGGGGTAGTCTTAAAGTTGCACGGGGTGCCAGGGGGCGGGGTGAACTTCCCCAGCATCGTGCGCCTGTTGGCAGACCTCGCGTTTCTTTATGTATTCAGCGCGGTGTTCAACTGGGTTCAACAATACGTCATGGCGGGGGTGGCGCAGCGCACGGTGTTCACCATCCGGCAGCAGGTGGCCGAAAAGCTGCCGCGGCTGCCGGTCGCGTTTTTTGATACCCACCCGCACGGCGAGGTGCTGAGCCGGTTTGTCAACGACTTTGACAACATCAGCAGCACGCTGCAGCAAAGCTTGACCCAGGCCATCACGGCGGTCGTCACGTTTATCGGCGTGGTGATCATGATGCTGACCATCAGTCCCTTGTTGACCGCGGTGATCGCGGCGACACTGCCCCTCTCGTTTGTGGTCACCAAAAGCATCGCCACCCGGTCCCAGCGCTACTTTTTGGCGCGCCAGCGGCGGCTCGGCGCATTAAACGGCCACGTGGAAGAGATGTACACCGGCCACCTGATCGTGAAGGCCTTTGGCCATGAGCGCCGCTCCATCGAGCAGTTTGAGGCCATAAACCGCCAGCTGTACGAGTCGACGTGGAAGGCGCAGTTTGTCACGGGCATCATCATGCCGCTCATGAACGTTATCGGCAATCTGGGCTACGTGCTGGTGGCCGTCATCGGGGGCGTCCTGGTGGCGCAGGGCGCGATGCCCATCGGCGACATCCAGGCGTTTATCCAATACGCGCGCCAGTTCACCCAGCCCATCACCCAGCTTTCCAGCATCTCTAACGTCATTCAGTCCGCGCTGGCGTCGTCCGAGCGCGTGTTTGAGATTCTGGATGAGCCCGAAGAGCGACCCGACCCGGTGCCGGCGGACGACGTGGCCGCGCCTCGGGGAGCCGTCGCCTTCCGAGACGTGGGCTTTCGGTACCAGCCGGCGGAGCCGCTCATCGACCACCTCAACGTCACCGTCCCCGCCGGCGCCATGGTGGCCATCGTCGGCCCGACAGGGGCGGGCAAAACCACCCTGGTCAACCTCCTGATGCGCTTCTACGACGTTCAGCACGGCCGGATCACGGTGGACGGCCACGATGTGTCCACACTGACCCGCCACCGCCTGCGGGAGCTGTTGGGCATGGTGCTGCAGGACACCTGGCTGTTCCATGGCACCATTCGGGACAACATCGGCTACGGGCGAACCGGCGCCAGCCCTGACGACATTGTCGCGGCGGCCCAGGCCGCACATGCGGACCACTTCATCCGCACCCTGCCGGAGGGCTACGAGACGGTCTTAAACGAGGAGGCCTCCAACATTTCGGCGGGACAGCGCCAACTGCTGACCATTGCGCGTGCGTTTGTGGCAGACCCGCCCATTCTCATTCTGGATGAGGCGACCAGCAGTGTGGACACGCGCACCGAAGCCGCGATCCAGCAAGCCATGGCGAACCTCATGCGGGGTCGCACCAGCTTTGTCATTGCGCATCGGCTCTCGACAATTCGCGAGGCGGACCTCATTCTGGTGATGCACCATGGCCGCATCATCGAGCAGGGCACCCACGAGGGGCTCCTGGCCCGGGGCGGCTTCTACCATGACTTGTACGAGAGCCAGTTTGCCGGCCGCGAGGACGTGGCGACGGCGGCGCTGTGAAAGCGCATGTAGGCGTGAGCGAGGAGGGGCGCGATGTCCGGTGGGATCGGTGCCCACGATGACCAAGCCTGGGCCCCGGTGCGCCAGCGATTTCCCGTGTTGCGAGACACGACCTATCTCAACTGCGCCGCGCTGGGCCCCATGCCCGACTTTTTATTGGCGACGTATCAGCAGGCGGTGCTGGACCGGCAGTACCTGACCCCGGGCGACGCCGCCGCGCGGGCGCGCGCGGAGTTGGCCCAGTATCTGGGGGTGGAGGGCGCGAGCCTCTCGTTTTGGACCAACACCACCCAGGCCATCAACGTGGTGGCGGGATCCATCGACTGGCGAGCAGGCGACGAAGTCGTGGTGAATGCCCGCGACTTTCCGTCCAACGTGCTGCCGTGGCTGCGGCTCCGCGACCGGGGCGTCGTGGTGCGGGCCGCGGAACCGGAGGGCGGCCGGCTGCCGCTCGATGCCATCATGGCCCAGGTGACGAACAAGACGCGCCTGGTGGCGGTGTCCCATGTGCTGTACCACACGGGCTACCGTGTGGACGTGGACGCGCTGGGCCAGGTCCTGCACCCGCGCGGCATCCTGCTGTCCGTGGACGGCATCCAGGCGCTGGGGCTCATGCGGCCGCCCCTGTCGCAGGTGGATTTCTACATGGGCGCCTCGTTCAAGCACCTGCTGGGTCCCCGGGGCCTCGGCCTGCTGTATGTCCGCCCCGAGGTGGCGGAGCGGCTCATTCCGGCCATGGTGGGGTACGCGTCGGTGACGCTGGACATGGAGGACGCCGCCGGGCTGGCGGACCTGGTCCAGGGCCGCGCCCCGCTCGCCTACCGGGACCAGGCCAGCCGCTTCCACCTGGCGCACGTCAACACGGAGGGCCTTTCAGCGCTGGCGGACCTGTTGACGTTTTTCGATTCCCTGGGATGGGACGCCATTACAGCGCGGGTGCTGCACTTATCCGGGCTGGCGCTGGACGGACTCCGCCAAGTGCCCGGGGTTCGGCTGGTGACGCCACTGAATGACGCGGAGCGGCTGTCGCTGGCGGTGTTTCGCGTAGACGGGTGGGACGCCCGCGCCCTCGTGGACCGGCTCGCGGCCCGCCAGATTGTGTGCGCGGCCCGCGCAGGGGCGGTGCGGGCCGCGTTCCATGTGTACAACGAGGCGTCGGACGTTGAGCGGCTGGTGACGGCCGTCCGGGAGCTGGCCCGCGGCGACTGATGTTGGGGCAGGAAGGGCGGTTCGGCGATGACGGCGGTGGACTGGCTGTTGGATGGGGACCCCGCGATTCGCTGGCAGGTTCTGCAGGATGTTGAGGGAGTGCCGCCCGACGTGGTGGCGGCCGAGCGGGCCCGGGTGGCGACCGAGGGTTGGGGGGCCGCGCTGCTGAGCCGCCAGGCCGCGAACGGGCGCTGGGGCGGAGCTGCCTGGAACCACGGGTGGGACTCCACCATGCACGTGCTTTGGCTTTTGGCCCACCTGGGCCTGGATCCCCGGAGTCCGGCCGCGACGGCAGCGGTCGAGCGGGTGTGCGACCACGTCACGTGGCGGGGCTGCGGACCGCCGGAGTGCGATGATCACCCGTTCTTCGCCGGGGAGCTGGAACCGTGCATCAACGGGCAGGTGGCGATGGCGGGCGCGTACTTCGGCCAGGACGTCTCCCCCCTGATTGCGCGCCTGCTGTCCGAGCAGCTGCCCGACGGGGGGTGGAACTGCGACGCGCCGCACGAATCCACGCGGTCGTCGTTTAATACGACCCTCTGCGTGTTGGAGGCGCTGCTGCAGTACGAGCGCTCGGGCGGACAGATCACCACAATGCCGGCCCGGCACCGGGGACAGGCGTATCTTCTGGAGCGCCGCCTCGGTCGGCGGCGGTCGACGGGGGAACCCATCGCGGCGGACCGCAAGAGCGGGCACGACTGGCGGCAATTTGCCTTCCCTGCCTGGTGGCACGACGACGTGCTGCGCGCACTGGATTATTTGGCCCAGACCCGCGTCACGCCAGACGCCCGGGTGGACGAGGCATTGGCGCTGGTGCAGTCCCGGCGCAGTTCGGACGGCCGGTGGGTGCTGGACGCGTCCCACGCCGGCACGATGCCCGTGGACCTGGGAGAACGCGTAGGCGAGCCCAGCCGGTGGAACACGCTCCGGGCGCTGCGCGTGCTGGGGTGGTACGAGCGAAACCGGTGACGGGCTGTCCCGCTAACGCGCATCAAGCAGAGACCGGAGGCGGTCGGCCAGCGCATCAAGGTCTGCCCGAGGGACATGGGTGCCGCCGTGCTGAAGATGCGGGGCCCGCGCCACTCCCGCAGGGGGCTCTCGGAACGGCGCACCAGGTGTAGTGGAGGGGCGGGCAGTCGGCCGCCTCCGCCAGCAGGAGGGCGTAAACCTTCCGCGGCGGTGACGGAAGGGTGGTGCGCCGCGCCCCCACGACCCGGCGGGTCACCCGGCCAGCGTAGCCGCTTCGTCATCGGCCCGTTCGTCGAGCAACTCCACATGGCGTCGCGGCTTCAACACCAGCCATCCCAGGAGGGGACCCAGATCCACCCGGGGGTCCACCTGCCACCACCCCCTCTGGTATATGATGTCATGAGGACCCCGCCCGGCGGCGCTCTGTGCCCCGTGTTCACCGAACAGGCGAGACAAGGTTTGGCTCCATATGGATAGCCGCTCTCTCTCAGTGGGAGCCTAGCGTTCCAGCAACTCCACCACGCGAAAAGCCAAGTCCACCGATTGGCGGCCGTTGAGCCGCGGGTCGCAGGTGGTGGTGTAGCGGAGTCCCAGATGCTCATCCGTGATTTCATCGGTGCCGCCCAAGCACTCCGTCACGTCATCGCCGGTCAGCTCCAGGTGGATTCCCCCGGGCCACACCCGCTCCTGCCGGCAGGCTTGAAAGAAGCCCCCCACCTCGGACACCACGTCCTCGAAGCGGCGCGTCTTGTGACCGTCCGCATTAACAAAAGTGTTGCCATGCATCGGGTCCGACGCCCACACCACCGGATGGCCCGAGTCCCGGACCGCCGCCAGCAGGGGCGGCAGCCGGTCGGCTACCTGGGAGGCGCCCATCCGCGCAATGAGGGTCAGGCGGCCGGGTACCCGATCCGGGTCCAGCTGGTCGCAGATGGCCCGCACCTCGTCCGGGGTGGCCGACGGGCCCACCTTAACGCCTAACGGGTTCTGGATCCCTGAGAGAAACGTTAGGTGCGCCCCACCCAGCTGCCGGGTGCGCTCCCCCACCCACAACAGGTGGGCGGAGGTGGCGAACCATTCGCCGGTGAGAGGGTCCCGGCGGGTGAGCGCCTCCTCGTATCCCAGCAGCAGCGCCTCGTGCGAGGTCCAGAACTCCGTTTCCTTGAGTGCCTGCACATCCCGCACGCCGCACGCTTCCATGAAGCGGATCGCGCGGTCGATGTCCGACGCCATCTGCTCGTAGCGCTGTCCGCCGGGGGTGGACGCGACGAATTCCTGGTTCCAGCGGTGCACTTCATGCAGGTCGGCATACCCGCCCCGCGTGAACGCGCGCAGGAGGTTCAGCGTGACCGCCGATTGGTTGTAGGCGGCGATCATGCGGCTGGGATCCGGAATCCGGGCTTCGGGTGTGGGGTCGTCGTCATGCACGATGTGTCCGCGAAATGACGGCAGCGTGATGCCCCCGATGACCTCGGTGTCCTCCGAGCGGGGCTTCGCAAATTGTCCGGCGATCCGGCCGACTTTGACTACGGGAACGCCGGTGCCGTACGTGAGGATGGCGGACATTTGGAGAATCACTTTCAGACGGTCCCCGATGTTGGCAGCAGAAAATTCCTTGAAAGACTCCGCGCAGTCGCCGGCCTGCAGCAGGAACGCCTGGCCGTGCGCCACACGGGCCAAGCCCTCCTGGAGCGAGCGCGCCTCGCCTAAAAACACCAGCGGCGGTTTGTCCGCCAACTGCCGCAGCACAGAGGCGAGCACGTCCGCGTCCGGCCACGACGGCTGTTGGGCGGCAGGATGGTTTCGCCATTGGCTGGGGGTCCAAGTGTTCATGGTTCTCGCCTCATTGCCCCATGGTATCACGCGGGCGCACGCCGGCTCGGCGACCTACCGGTATAATGACGGCAGCGGCGATGCGGGGGGGAACTCGCATGGGGCGTGTGCTCCTGGTGCCCGGCGGCCTAGGCCCCCATATGGGTGCGGCGGCGGTGCGCGACGCGGCGGCACGCGGCCTTGTGCGCTCCGGCTGGGATGTGGTGGGCGCGCCCCTGATGCTGGGCGAGCCGGGCACCGTGGAAGCGTTGGTGCGCCAGATGGGCGGCCGGGTGCACACGGTGGCCGTTCGGGGCGCTGAGCCCGTTCGGTACGGGGCCTTGGCGGATGGCACGGCCATCTTGGATCGGACGGCCATCCGCGAACATGGCACGCAGAACCTGGCGGTGGTGTTGCGGCGCGTGTGGGAAAACAAGCCACGCCGCGTACTGTTGGCCCTCGGGGGTGTGCGCCAGACGGATTTTGGCCGTGGCCTGTACGAGGGGCTTGGGGTGGAGCCGGCCCCCGGGGAGCCGCGCTGGCCGCTGCCGTCCCCGGTGACCCATCTGGTGGTGGAACCCGGCACGGTGCCGGTGGCGGGGCTCCGGGCCCGCGAATGGGTGACGCGGCTCGAGGAGTGGCGCGGCCGCGCGGTGGGCCACTACAGTGGGGAGCTGGGGCCCGCGCTGGCGGCGCTGGGTGTGGATGCGCGACCCGCCGCCGCCTATCTGGTCCACTATTTAAAGTTGTCGGCGGCGACCGAATCGGCCGATTGGATTTTGACGGTGGTGCCCACCATAGGTCCGACCGTGTATGGGGGCATTGGGGCGTGGGCGGCCGAGACGGCCAGAAGGAGCCGCCGGCCCACGTGGATGCTGGTGGGACAACTGTTGCGCGGATATCAGGAGTTGCATCGAACCGGTCCGGTGGGGCTGTATCCGCTGCTGGATCAGATTCAAACCCAACGTCAACTGGAGCGTCGGGCGGTGACCCTGGTGGAGCAGGCGGCGTATCGGCTGGGGGTGGGGATGCAGGCCACCCTGGTGCCGGCCCCCAGGGGTCGGCCCGGCGAGAGGAGCAGAGAGCATGATGGCCACGAACCCGAGTCCCTACGAGACGGTGGCATGGATGGTGAACCCGGACACCCGGGTGGGAGTCCTGACGTTCAATAGACCTGATGCCCTAAATGCATTCACCAACCAGATGCTGGACGAGGTGGCCGATGCCCTAAAGCGGGCGGAGCGCGACTCCAAAGTGGGTGCGTTGGTGGTAACCGGGGCGGGCCGCGGCTTTTCCGCCGGCCAGGACTTGAAGGAGCACGTCGCTAACGGCGGCGCATCCACGATTGGGGACCATCTGCGCACCCGCTATCATCCCATCATCGAGAGACTGTACGGCATGGCCAAGCCCACGCTGGCGGCCGTGAACGGGGTGGCGGCAGGCGCCGGCATGAGCCTCGCACTCGCGTGCGACTTCCGCGTGGCGGGCAGCCGGACCCGGTTTGTGCAGGCGTTTGTGGGGGTGGGACTCGTGCCCGATTCGGGCTCCACCCATCTCCTGCCGCTGTTGGTGGGACCGGCTCGCGCCTTGGAGATGGCGCTGACCGGGGCACCGGTCGACGCCCAGACGGCGCTCGGCTGGGGTCTGGTGAATCGTCTGGTCGCGGACGACGCCGTGGTGGGCGCGGCGACCGCGTGGGCGGGGGAGCTGGCCGCGGCGCCGCCGAAAGCCGTTGAGCTTATCAAACGGGGGATGCGGCGCGGCAGCTTGCGGCTCCTGCAGGACGCACTCGAATATGAGTCGTGGCTCCAGGCGACGGCCGCCGCCACCCAGGACCATCAGGAGGGGCTCGCGGCCTTTCTGGAGAAGCGGCCCGCGCGCTTTACGGGCCGCTAGCGTGACCAAGCCGGACGTCGCCGTGGTGGTGGGGGCCGGCACCATGGGGCGCGGCATTGCCCAGGTGCTGGTCGAAGCGGGATTTAGGGTCCACCTGGTGGACCCCGTGGGCGAGGCCGCCGTGAACGGCCGTGACGCCGTCCGGGCCGCCTGGGCACGGGCGGTGGACCGCGGCCGGCTGGATGCCGCGCGCGCGGCCCAGTACGAAGCCGCCTTGTCGGCGGCGCGCGGGTACGACGCGGTGCCCTCTCCGCCTGCCTGGGTGATTGAGGCGGCTTCGGAGAACCTGGACTTGAAGCGGCGCCTGTTGGCGGAGCTGGACCAGCACTGGGAGGGCGACACGCGACTTGCCACCAACACGTCGTCGCTTACGATCGCCTCGCTGCAGGGGGGCCTCGGGCACCCGGCGCGCTTGGGTGGGCTGCACTTCTTCAATCCGGTCCCCCGCATGGCGCTGGTGGAGGTCATCAGCTCCCCGGCGACGGGCGACGTATGGACCCGCGCCGCCTTTGAACTCGCGGCGCAGCTGGGCAAGACCGCCGTGGCGGCGCCGGACCGCCCAGGGTTTTTGGTCAATCGCCTGATGCGCCCGTTTTACGCCGAGGCGCTGCGACTGGTGGAGGAAGAGGTGGCTCGCCCCGAGGCGGTGGACCGGGTGATGGAAGGGGCGGGCTTCCCCATGGGACCCTTTCGGCTCATGGACCTGGTGGGCATCGACGTCAACCTAGCGGTGACGGACGCCGTGTACACCCAGACGTTTGGCGAACCCCGTTATCGCCCCCATCCGTTGCAGGTGATGATGCGAGACTTGGGGTGGCTAGGTCGGAAAAGCGGCCGCGGATTCTACGATTACGGCGCGGCCTCGCCGTCCGCGTCGCCAGAGTACGTTCCGGACCCTTCCCAGCCGCTCCCCGGGGGCCTGGTCAAGGGGTCTCCCGGGTTCCAGTCGGCCTGGCGAGCGTTGGGACTCGCCGGCCGTCTGGCGTCGGAGCCGCCCGAGCCCGGGCTCCTGCGCTTTGTGGTGGACCCCGAGGGCGGCTCCGAGCCGCCGCGGGAGGCCGGGCCCGACACACTGGTGGTCGTGGACGGCACCCGGCAGCACGTGGGGGCGTTGTCGGCCCGATGGCGGCGGCCGGTCATGGGCTTCGATCCCGCGTTGGTGCTGGCCGGCGGCCGCGTCATGACGGTGGCCGGGGGTTGGGAGGAGACCGCCGCGCGGATTTTCGCGCCGCTAACCGTGGTCCCCGTGGACGATGCCTACGGGCAGGTGTTGAGCCGGGTGGTGGCGGTGCTGGTGGACGAGGCGCTCAGCTTTCGCCCGCGGCTGGATCGTGACCGGGTCAACCAAGCGGTGCACTTGGGCGTCAATCAGCCGCGGGGACCCTTCGAGTGGCTCACCTTGTTGGGGGCGCGGCGGGTGCTGGGGGTGCTCGAGGCGCTTGGCCGCGTGGGGGGCGATCGGTATCGGCCGTCGGAAGACCTGGTCCGGGCGGTGGAGCGGGAGGCAGTCACGGACGCGTGACGCGTGGGCCGAAGGTCGGTGCGGGAGTGGTGCACAGCAGGACCCGCGGGATAGTGGGGGATACAGCGGAAAGAAGGTCGAGGATGGTCGAGCGCTTGCAGGATGTGTTTGTGGTGGCGGCGGCGCGCACGCCGGTGGGCCGCTATCGGGGAAGCCTGGCGGCGGTGCGGCCCGACGATCTGGCGGCGCTGGTGTTAAAAGCCGTGGTGGAGCGGGCCGGCGTGGATCCGGCGACGGTGGACGATGTGCAGATGGGGGCGGCCAACCAGGCGGGGGAGGACAACCGCAACGTGGCACGCATGGCGCTGCTGCTGGCCGGCTTTCCCGTTACGGTGCCCGGAGCCACGGTGAACCGCCTGTGCGGATCGTCGCTGGAAGCCGTGAACAACGCGTTTCACGCGATACGGTGTGGGGAGGGGGACATCATCGTGGCCGGGGGGGTCGAGAGCATGACCCGCGCCCCGTGGGTGCTGCCCAAGGCCGATCGCGGGTTTGCCGGGGGCAACCAGACGATGTACGACACAACCATCGGGTGGCGCATGACCAATCCGGCGCTGGCGGCCCAGTACCATCCCTACAGCATGGGGGAGACGGCGGAGAACCTGGCGGAACGGTATGGCGTCGGCCGCGCAGAGCAGGATGCGTTCAGCCTGGAGTCGCACCGCCGCGCGGTGGCGGCCCAGGACGCGGGCCTGTTTGCGGACGAGCTCGTGCCAGTGCCGGTCGTGGGTCGGTCCGGCCCCAGGCGGGTGGACACCGACGAGCATCCCCGGCGCGACACCACGCTCGAACAGCTCAGCCGGCTGAAGCCCGCGTTTCGTGCCGGCGGCACCGTGACCGCCGGCAACAGCTCGGGCATCAATGACGGGGCGGCGGCGCTGGTTCTCATGTCGGAGCGGGCGGTCCGGGAACACGGCGCCGAGCCGCTGGCCCGCGTGGTGGCCACCGGCGTGGCCGGTGTGGACCCCGCGGTGATGGGCATCGGGCCGGTTCCCGCCACCCATCAGGCGCTGGGGCGGGCTGGATGGGACATGGAGAGCCTCGATTTGGTTGAGCTGAACGAGGCTTTTGCCGCCCAGAGCCTGTCGGTGTTGCGCGAGCTGCCTTTCGATCCTGAGCGTTTGAATGTCAACGGGGGCGCCATTGCGCTGGGCCATCCGCTGGGGGCCAGCGGGGCGCGGATTTTGACCACGCTGCTGTATGCCATGAAGCATCGGGGAGCCCGGCGCGGACTGGCCACGATGTGCATCGGCGTGGGTCAGGGCATCGCGACCTTGGTCGAGCGCGTGTAGCGGGAGGATCCCCGGACCCAAGAACGACCGCGATCCTTAAAGGAGCACGACCATGAGCGGGAACACGAATCTCGGTGCGTTGGAGCAGTCGGTGGCGTTTTTGCAGACGTGGCTGCCGGCCCGGTTTGCCAGTATGGATCTGCCGGGTTTGGCGGTGGCGGTGTCTCACCGCGGATCGCTGCTGTTGAACCAGGCGTATGGGTGGGCGGATGTGGATCGGAAAGTGTCGCTCACACCCGCCCATCAGTTTCGGGTGGCGTCGCATTCGAAGACGTTCACCGCCACAGCGGTGATGCTGCTGGTGGAAGAGGGTCGGCTCCGCCTGGATGACCCGGTGGCGCAGCATGTGCCCTGGCTCCGCAGCCACCGCGATCCGCGGTGGCAATACGTCACCTTGCGGCAGTTGCTGTCGCACGGGGCAGGGGTGATTCGCGACGGGTTCGATACGGACTACTGGCAGCTGGAGCGAGCCTTTCCCGACGCGGACCGGTTCCAGGCCGAGATGCAGGAGGCGGACCTCGTGCTGGAGAACAACACGCGGCTCAAGTACTCCAACTATGGCTACACGCTTTTGGGGCTGGTGGTCGAGGGCGTGTCCGGGCAGCCGTACAACCAGTTTGTCACGAACCGCATCGTGGAACCCCTGGGGCTTCACGACACGGCGCCGGAGTATGCGCCGGGCAGGAACCTCGCGACCGGGTACTCCCGCCGCGAGAACCAACGTCGCCAAGCCCTGCCGCATGTTAGCACCCACGCCATGTCGCCCGCGACGGGCTTCTGCTCGACCGCCGCCGACCTTGCTCGCTACTTCACCGCGCATATGGTGGGGTCGGGGGAGCTTTTGTCGGATGAGTCGAAGAAAGAGATGCAGCGAACCGCGTGGACGGCCAAGACCCCGGGTACCACAGAGCGCACCGACTACGGGCTCGGGATGGTGATCCAGCCTACGGGGGACCGGCGTCTATTTGGGCACTCCGGGGGATTTCCCGGATTCATCACGCTGTCGGCCGCGGACCCCGAGAGTGGCGTGGTGGTGGTGGCGCTGACCAACGCCGACGGGCCCGCGGCCAGCATCGTGAAGGGCATCTACCAAGCCATCAGCTATTTTCAGGAGCACCGGTCTGACTCGGCGCCTGTCCACGACGGACGGCGCCTGGAAGGCCATTACGCCAACCTGTGGGGGGAGATGCTGCTGGTCGCGGTGGGCAATCGGATGGTGACGGCGGACCTGGGGTCGTGGGAGCCGTTCACCGCGCCCGAAGCGCTGGAGTTTGTTGACGATGACACGCTCCGCATCGTCGAGACCAGCGGATTTGGCTCTGAGGGGGAGCTGGTGCGGTTTCACTTCCGCGACGGTCACGTGGAGACGGTGCGTCATGCAGGCTCCACGATGTGGCCCATCCATGCGTGGCGGGACCGAACGAGACCCGCGCCCTGACGCCTCGGGGCGAGTCAGCGGGCCAGCTCGTGCCTGAGCGCCGGTTCCGTCCGAGTGTGCCGGAACACCACGGCGTCCAGCGCCTTGCCACCGCCACCAGGGTTCGCCCTGGACCGATCTAGGCCAGCAGGCCCGTGTTGGCGCTATGCCGGCCAGCAGCAGAGGCTGGCGCGGGTTCCGATGAGCGCGAATACACGACCGGCCCTGGGCGCCAGGGAGGGCAGGAACGTCGTCCACATGACGTTGATGAGCCCGTTGAACACACCGGACAGCACGAGCGCCGCCAGCGTCACGGAGCCCAGGGGCACGGTGCCGGTGAGCGCCCGAACCCTCCCAGCCCCAGAGGCCCGCCACGCCATCGGGTGAAAAGCAACTCCCTGTGCTCGAAAATCTCTTGCCAGATCTTCCGTACCATCGCGCATCTTCTTCCGTGTGAAGACCCCAATTCACTCCCGCGGTTCCGGATCGGTGTACCGGCATTCCACGTTTGCGGCGCCTACCGTATCGACACGGCCGGCAAACCCGCAGTGCGGGCAGGGGAAGCGCTCCCCATGCCGTTGGCCTTGTGGCCGTCGCCGCCCCTGGGGCACGTCCGGACCGGGTCGGCGTGCCCCGTCTCCACGCGGGGCGCTCCCGATGCGACGGCAAGACGTTGCGTACTGCTTCAGAAAGCCAGCGCTTGACTTTCGCTTGCCTCTTGGCCGGGCGGCCATCCAGTTTGAGTCGGACCCGGTGGACGCGACGGATGCTGCCGGTCCTTGGCCGCCGAAGACCCGGCCAGCTTGTCCGCACGCGCTCGCAGGCGGTTCCGCTCCGCCTCCTGCGCGGTGATTTGGACATTGTCAGAACCCATGTGCCAGACACGCCAGGACTTGAAGGGGCCGGCCCACCGCCGCGACCCGGACCGCCGCGTGAGGCGGAAGCTTGAGCTCTCCGGTTGACGTGGGCGGGGCGGCGGCGGAAGATTATCACCAGGCATCGGGCGGAAGCACGATCGAGCCCCCGGCCGCAGAATGCGCTGGCGCAGTGTGCCATCCGGGTCTTGGTGGATCGCATGGACTCGCGGTGGGACGTATTCCTGAAGGGAGGGCCGGTCGTGGACCCAACTCCGGCGATTCAAGTTCGCGAAATTCTCGGGAACGACGACCTTCGCCGTGTGCCAACATTCGAACAGCGTATCTGGCACAATCCGCAGCCAACGCCGCCATCCGTCCTGCGTGTCTGGGCAGACCACGGTGGAGCCGTGTGGGTGGCGGCTCCGGTTGACGCTCCGGATGACTGGGTGGGGTTGGCGGTTGCGCTGCCGGCTCGGGATCGGCGGGGGTGGTATCTGCATTCGGATCTGACCGGCGTTCTGAGCGCGTGGCGCAGCCGCGGCATCGGGAGGCGGTTGAAGGAGCGTCAGCGGGACTGGGCCCGGCGTGCTGGCTACTCCCGCATCGGGTGGACGTTCGACCCGCTCCGAGCGCGGAATGCCTGGTTCAACCTTCAACACTTGAACGCCCGCGTGGTGGCCTACTATGAAGACTATTATGGGATCCTCGACACATCGCTGACCCAGGGCTATCCGACGGATCGCCTCTTCGTGGAGTGGCCGGTTGGCGCAGAGGGACCGCCACTCCCAGAGGGACCCGGGGAGCAGCGGATTCGGGTGCCGAGAGACATCGAGGCGTTGTTGCAACAAGACCCGGGCAAGGTACGGGCGACGCTATTGGACGTGCGTCGGCAGTTTCAGACAGCCTTCGCCCAAGGCTGGGTGGTGGCGGGTTTCGAATGGTCGGATGTCCCCTGCTACGTGCTGCGGCCCGCAGCGGATCTGAACGCTTCGCGAGAGGGGTAGGATTGCATGGATGGCTCGGCAGATGCCTTAACGCTGGAGCGCATCACCTTGGACCAGGTGATGCTGCCGCTGAAGGCCCCCTTCGAGACGTCGTACGGGAGAGAGTTGGAGCGCAGGTTCTACGTGGTCGGGGTGCACGCGGACGGCATTTCCGGCTACGCCGAGACGGTTGCCACCGACGAGCCGCTCTACAGCGAGGAGACCAACCAGACCGTTCACCACGTGATTGTGGACCTATTGGCCCCACGGCTGTTTGCCGGCCCAATCGTCCAACCCGAGGATGTGGGCCGCCGATTCCGACCATTTCGCGGAAATCGGATGGCAAAGGCGGCCCTGGAGATGGCCGTGTGGGACTGGTTCGCCCGGCGAGCGGGGATACCCCTCCATCAGCTGCTGGGCGGGTCGCGCACCGATATTCCCGTCGGGGTCTCGATCGGAATTCAGCCCACCACGGCCGACTTGGTCGCGCTGGCCCGGGATTTTTGGGCTCAGGGTTACCGGCGGCTCAAGATTAAAATTCGGCCCGGAATGGACATCGTCCCGCTGGCGGCGGTCCGCGAAGCCTTGCCAGACACCCCGATAATGGCGGACGCCAATTCCGCGTACACCTTGGACCAGCTCCCCCTGCTCAAGGAACTGGACCAACTGGATCTTATGATGGTGGAACAGCCGCTAGCCGAGGACGACATCATCGATCATGCGACCCTGCAGCGCGCCATCCAAACCCCGGTATGCCTGGACGAATCCATTCGCACGCGCGAGGATGCCCGAAAGGCCATCGAGATCGCTGCCTGTCGCGTCATCAACATCAAGCCCGGCCGAGTGGGGGGATTCGCCGAAGCGCGCGCCATTCATGACATCGCGGCTGCGCACGGCATCCCCGTCTGGTGTGGGGGCATGCTGGAGTCTGGGATTGGGCGGGCGGGCAATCTGCACCTGACCACGCTGGCAAACTTCGTGCTGCCGGGTGACACGTCAGCGTCCGACCGCTACTTTGCGGAGGACCTTATCGACCCGCCGTTTCGGCTGACGGACCGCGGAACGCTCATGGTGCCGACCGGCCCGGGAATTGGCGTGGCGCCCGATGGGGCCCGCCTGCAGCGCTATCGGACCGGTCATGAAGAGATTCAGCCCCGCTAGGCCGCATGGGGCGATTGGATAGCCCAGGATGACGGCCCATCGGATGGACCCCGTGCCGGGCCGTTAGCCTCACAGGCAAACGGCTGAGGCAGTGTGGGAGGCGTCCGCATCGCACGCCGGGGACGACCACCCTCGCGCGGGGTGGCCGTTAGCTTGTGTTGCGCAAGGGGTCTTCGGTCCGCGGCCCCAGCACGGCGAACAGTGCCAGGGCGGCAATCGCCAGGAGAACCAGGATCGTGGCCCCCCACGGCTCGAAGGCCGGCCCAAAACGCGTGTCGCCCAAACCCATGATGCTGATCCCGACGGCCGTCGCGAGCCCGGCCAGGCCGTTGACGAACCCCATCGCCGCGCCGTGGTGGTGCAGGGCCACCCGTTCCGCCGCGGCACGCTGGCTGCCCACCATCAAGAACGGGTAGAGAGGCAAGGAGAACGCCAGCACTGCCACCACCGCAGAATGGGATACCGCGATAGCGCTATACATGACGGCGTACCCGATCAGCACGTAGCCCAACACGGCCCGGCCACCCGTGCGGTCGGCGAACCGGCCGACCCAGCCCACCGAGAGTGCTCCCACCCCCGTGCTGATCGCGGCGGACCAGCCCACCCAAGCGATAGGGAGTCGAATGTAGCGCAGATACAGGGAGAAGGAGGCAAAAAAGCCTTCATTCCCTGCCGTCACAAGAAACACCGGCACGACCACGACCAGCAGGGGCATGAGGCCTCGCCACGTGCTGGTTTGCGAGGGAGAGCGGGGGGAGCGTGCCAGAACCCCATCCCGATCGTGCCTCGCCGCCAGCACGGCGGCCAGCAAGAGCGCGAGGGTGCCTGACAGGGCCAGAGTCAGCGGCCAGCCATAGCGCCCCAGGCCGTAGAGATATCCCGCCGAAACGCCCGATACGATCCACCCCACGCTTTGCCAGCGCACGCGCAGGGCGAGCCGATTGCCCATGGCCCCGCCGGCGCGCGTCATGGCCGCCATTGCCGCCGGCGCCAGGGCGGAGGACAAGCAGGTCAGGAGCCCGAGGCCGGCAACCAGCGTCCACGCCGTGCGTGCCAGCAACGCCACCAGACCGAGGCCAAAGTAACCTACTAGACCGATGAGCACCAGGCGGTCCAGTCCAAGGCGTCGGGACTGAGCCCCCCACAGGTTTGATCCGAGAAAGGTGGCGAGGTACGGCCAGGCGACCGACTGGCTGGCCACGAAGTACGACCCGTGCAAGCGCTCCATGACATACAGTGGGGCATACGCAGCCATCACGAGGAGAAAGAACGCTTCCAGTCCTGACGCGGCGAGCAAACCAAACCAAGCGGTCCTCACCTGATCACCGCCGTTCTCGGCCGCCGTCGCCTCCGGTGGGAGCGGACGTCGGTTCCCGCTCTGTCGTCCGGGGGCGGGCGCCCGCAAGAAAGGTCCCAGGGTGCGGGCCCGGGGGAGCCCACCAGGAACGGGAACGGTGCGCAGTCCACCGGCGGCTGCCGAAAAGCCTTCGCGCCGAGCGCAAACAACATGAGGCGCAACAGCTCCCACAGAGGGACATGCGTCCGAAAGACATCGGCCATGAGATCCGCACCACCAGTATTGTACCCGACGCCACGGTGCTCCGAGCGAGAGTACCCAACGTCGCGGGGCAGAGGTGCGCTGCTCCACCCGACGCGTCCACGGACAGGGAGCGAGGTGACCCGCCAGCACCAGGATATCGGCCCACGTCCGCTGGAATGGCCGCCTGCCGTGCCATCCTGTGCCGGCCCGGTGCTTCGAGCACTCAGGAGCTTGCGGGATGTTTTCGCGGATCAAGCGGCGTGGAGTGCGTCGGGTGCCTGGTGGGGTGCTATCCTGAGGCCAGGCTCACGCATTGAGGAGACTTCCCGCGGCATTCGTCTCGGACGGAACCCCGGAGCCGCATCCGCTGAGGGAACGGCGGCGGGACAGGGCATGAGGATGCGAGGTGTTGCGACGCGTACAACTTAGTGGTTGTCGGAGGCGGCGTTTGGGGTGTCGCGGCTGCTCTGGCGGCGGTAAGGGCAGAGCAAGGCTCGGTGCTGCTGCTCGAATCTCGTCCGGCGGTGGCCAGCGAGAGCAGTGCCAAGTCGGGGGCAATCGTGTCGGATATGGTGGCCACCCCCGACGACCAGCGGTGGGTGCAGCGCAGCCGGGCGCTGTTTCGCGAAGCCCAGTCTGCAAGCGGCGACCAGACCATGATTCGGGAGCATGGGATGCTCTCACTCTTCCCTCCGAGCTACCAGGGTCAAGTGGCAGAACACGAGGGGAGCCTCAGGGAGCGCGGGATTCCGGTCGAGGTGTGGTCGGCTGAGGAGATTCGTCGCCGCTTTCCCGAGTTGGACCGCGTGGCGCACCCGATATTTGGCGTATGGACCCCGCGTGATTGGCACGTGAATCCAACGGCTTACGCCTTTGCCGTCTTGGGCATGGCCAAGACGCTCGGTCTGACGGTCAAGCTGTCGTACCCAGTGGCCACCCTGCGGGTTGACGACCGGGAAGTTCAGCTCCAGGGTCCCAACGACACGATCCATGCCGCGAGGGTGCTGCTGGCGACGGGGACATGGACGCGAAAGTTGCTGCAAACGGCCGGGATGGATCTCCCGTTTCGCCCCTACCGAACGCAGTTGGCCTCATTAGAATTTCCATCAGGATATCATCTGCCCATCGTGCGGGATATGGCCACCGATATGTATATCGTACCGGATGGACCGCGCAATGTGTTAGTCGGAGATGGGACCCAACTATGGGAGCATGATCCCGATGCGTATCGAACCACCGGAGACCCTGAGTTTGAGCAGTCGGTGGCGGAAGGGGTGATGAGTCTCTCCTCGTACGGGGCGCAGGCGCGCCTTCGTCGCTCGTGGGCCGGACTCTGCGGCGCCACCCCTGATCGCCGCCCCCTCATCGGACCGGTTTGCGACCGGGTGTGGGTGGCTTGTGGGGACAACGGATTCGGCATTAAACGGGGCCCCGCCATCGGAGAATTCGCTGCCGAGATGGCGTTGGGGATGGTGCCGCCATCATCGCACCTGTCGCCGCATCGTTATCCGAACGAGGATTTCACGTTAAGACCGGGGCAGGGTGGGTCTTTGTAGCCGCATTGTTGCGTTCCGTCGTAAGGCGATGGCTGAGGCAATGTATGTGGCCGGTGTCCAGGCCGCGCACGACCGCCACCCCGGTGGGCCGGAGACGGTCTTGCGCTCGGTGAGCTACGACGGGAGCCGCGAGAAGGATGGGAACCGATCGGGCAAGGCAAACCGAGAGCAGGTGGGGCGGGGAGCGGTGGCTGCTTCCGATCAGCACGGCCTACGGACGCCCAGACGGAGATTCCTCCGGCTGGGCGTCCGTAGGCCGTATGGCTGGTCACCGACCGTTCGCTACTTCACGTTCAATCGCGTTCAATGAAGAGGTCGCCGGCTCCTACCCACTGGAGAGTTCCGAGTAGTCCACGTCAATACCCGCCAGGTAGTCGTCCAGGGCCTGGGTTCGATAAGACGAGGCCACCCCCCAGTAGTAAATCGCGATCGCCCCCAAGAACACGATGATGGTGTCGAACGGGAAGGGGATGATGTTCTTGTTCCCGCTCCCAAACGATCCGAGGAAGCTCATGAGGGCTTCGAACGCCATGAAGGCGATCATCCACACCCCGGCCTTCAGGTCGCGAGCAGGGAGGTTGTTCACACGCCGATAGAACAGGTAGATGATGAGCCCCACCGCGACCACCCCCAACACCTGAGGGACCAACGGCCAGCCGCTCCAGAACAGCAGCAGAGCGCCAATGCCGAAGGCCGCAGGTCCGACCCATCGGGCATGGTTCCCCAGCGAGAACGGGCGCGGAAGATCCGGCGCCACCTTGCGGAGGCCGCCCAGCGAAATGCCGCCCATGGAGAACGTGAACGCAGCCGCCGACGACAAGATGCCCACCATCGCGCCCCAAGACGGGAAGGGCAGCAGTGCCAGCAGTCCCACCACCAGGGCGACCAGCATCCCGTTCTTCGGCACGCCGCGGGTGTTCAGCTTCAAGAGGCCTTTGGGGCCGTAGCCGTTCTTGGGAATCGCGTACAGTACTCGGGCCGTGGTGGCCGTGTACACGAGGCCGGTTCCACCGGGCGACAACACCGCGTCCCCGTACAAGAGAGCTGCCAGGACGCCAAGGTTGAGAGCCGATGCCAGTTGCGCAAAGGGCGATGAGAAGCTCACGTGCGCCCAGCCTTTGACTAGATCCGGCTGGCTCAGTGCCACGATGAAGGCGACCTGCAACAAGGTGTAAATCACGATGGCGGACAAAATAACCGTGATAATGGCCCGCGGCACATCGTGTTTAGGGTTCTTGCCCTCGGCCGCCAGATCCAGAGACTGCCGGAACCCCGTGTAGGCGAAGAGAATTCCACCGATCGAGATGGCCACGAGGACGCCGTGCATACCAAACGGCATGAATCCCCCAGCCGCCGCGTCGCTGAAGTTCTTCCCCCCGCCTCCGGTCAAGCCGGCGATCAGGAGCACGACCATCGTGATGGACGGAATGATCACCTTGATCGTTGTGACCGTCGTATTCACGCGAGCGAACAGCTTCACACCGTAGTAGTTGATGATGAAGAACACCAACACCAGCAGCGCCGCCACCACGAGGCCGAACGGGGTCAGCACGCCGTTCGAGTACAGCGCGGGAATATATCCCGCGGCGTACTGGGTGACGGCTTCCGCTTCGATCGGCGCCGTCATGGCGTAGGCGATCCAGTTCGCCCAAGACACGCCGGAAGACACGAGGCCACCGTGGCTGAGCTGCGGATACCGGTTGATGCCGCCTGCCTCCGGAATCGCCGACACCATTTCCGTGAAAGGCAGGGCCAAGATGAAAATCAAGATTCCTCCAATGATCCAGGACAGTGTCGCGGCAGGACCGGCATACTGGGCGCTGTACATCGCCCCGAACAGCCAGCCGGACCCGATAACGCCACCAAAGCTGGCCATCGTCAAGTCGTATCGACTCATCACGTGTCGCAGTCCGGTCCCCTGGGAGGGGGCCGCAACTTTTCGAACGCTGGCCAATGCAGAGTTCCCCTTTCGGGACCGTGTATGAACCCGGTTGGTCGCAGACGCCGGGATTGAGGCCTGGCTCTGCGCTCGTTGACGAATTCGCAGTAAGTGGACGGGTCGGCGCCGATCGAGCCTGCTGGACCGATGACGCCAACACGTTCCACTTTTAACATGGTGCCGCGCCCCCCGAATGTCAAGCCAATTCTGCACATCGGCTGAACATCCGCTTCTGCGGCTCAACACACAGGTGGGTCGGCTGTCGAAGTGAGCTCCAGGGACGTCCACGAAGAATTGATTGCGCGCTTGGTTCCGTATGAGCAGAGAGCGTCCAGGGGAGCTCGGATGAACGCCTGGCGACCGCCCTCGACGCACGCTAGAAAATACAGCTGGCGCCCGCGATCCCCTATGAAGCGAGCCATCGAGGCGCCACGGCTCGTGCGAGCGCGGAAAGTCCCGTTAAGGAGGACCGCCTCTCTCGGACTGGCCACAAGGCGCCCTATGGCGACGAACACTCACCTCTTTGGTGCCTGTCGCGCCCGGCCGCCCTATGAAAATGTGTCAAGATGTAGAGGCGGGCCAGCCCACGGGCGGCTCAAGTGTGATGGAAAGGCAGGGATGCTTATGCCACAGCGACAAACATCTGCGCTTCACGCTCATGACCGGGGTCCCAGCACCTTCGGAGAGTCGCTCACTCCCCCATTGTATCTCACATCCAGCTTCCGCTTTGAGCAATACGAGGAGGGGTCCCAAGTCGCGCGAGGCGAACATCCCGGCTACGTTTACACGCGAAGTGGGAACCCCACGACAGATGCCACGAGCCGGGTCGTGTCCGTGTGGGAAGGCGCGGCCAGCAGTCTCGTCCTGGCCTCCGGCATGGCCGCCATCTCCGCGGCATTGCTGTCGCTGGTCAGGCCGGGCGATGAAGTGCTGATGAGCCCCGTGCAGTATGGGGGCACGTACGCCGTACGCCATGGGCTGGGAGATGCTTACGGACTCACCTTTACCTTTGTTGACATGACCAACATCGATGAAATTAAGTCCCACATATCGTCTAAGACGCGAGCGATTATTGTGGAAACAATTGCAAATCCAGGCATGGTTGTACCTCCGCTAGATACAATTGGATCATTGTGTCAGGAACGAGGAATTGCCCTCATTGTGGACAATACATTTGCGACAGGATATCTTTACCGACCATTAGGTGATGGAGCCACTTTGGTGGTGAATTCGGCCACAAAATACATGAATGGTCACGGAGACACGCTGGCGGGGACCGTGTCGGGCACTATAGAGGCGCTGGCTCCGGTCAAGGCACTGGTCAGCCAAATGGGCAGCATCGCCAGTCCCTTTGCTTCGTATATGCTCTGGCGCGGGTTGGCCACACTGCCGCTCCGGATGGACGCACACAGCCGCCACGGACTGGCGGTCGCGGAAGGACTGGCCGATATGGCCTCATACGGTCGCGTGATCTATCCAGGTCTGGCCAACCATCCGCAGCATCGGTGGGTGCGCGACCACTTTCACGGGGGCCAGGCCGGTGGGATGATGGCGATTGAACTGGCGCCGGATGTGTCACCGGATGATTTCATGGATGGCCTGGAACTGTTTTCGCGGGCCGTCAGCCTCGGTGACACGACATCTCTGGTTGAACAGCCGTCCACGCTGACCCATCGCTCACTGACCGCAGACGAAAGTCGGATCGCGGGAATTCACCCGGGGCTCATCCGGCTGTCGATCGGGCTTGAGGACCCCGACGACCTGCTTGTGGACCTTGGCCAGGCTCTGAAGCGGGCCCGTCACGCGCAGTAGGGACAGCTTCGCCGTCGACTCTGTGGGGATCGCTGGAGAACGCCGACATTCCGACGGCTCCCACGGTGGGCCGATGGTCGTTTGTGGGGGGCCCAAAGGGGTGCCCGTGGCCAGCCAACAGGGGGCGGGAGAGTCCGCGCTCCCCGGTCGTCCGCGATCGTGGCGGCCGTGCACGGACCGGCAGTTGACGGTTGGGGACGCGCTCTCGGATGATACGGGGCATAGAGACTCACCACGCCCAAACGGGTGCACAAGGAGGCCGCCATGGACTTCTACACGAGGGCCGCGAGTCCTTCGGAGACTGCGACCCCTATTAACGCCGTATCCCCTCCCATCTTTCAGACGTCGGTGTATGCCTTTCGCGACATCGATGAAGTGGATGCCTTGCTGGGCGGTGAGCGTCAGGGGTACTCCTATACGCGAGGGGGAAATCCCAATTTCGAGGGACTTGCGCAGCTGATCGCCGCATTGGAGGATACCGAGGCGGCCGTGGTCACTGCCTCCGGCACCGCCGGCCTCTTTGCGGCCATTCTGGCGTTGATGCCCAGGCCGTCGCGCATCTTGCTGGCCCGCGAAATATATGGCGGCACGGTAGGCATCGCACGCAATCTCCTCACGCCGTTCGGATACCGGATGGAGTGGGTCGATACCCACGATGCGGAGGCGATGGATGCCGCGCTCAGCGGACCGCCGGCTATCTTGGTCATGGAAAGTATTTCTAATCCCCTGGGTCGCGTGAGCCCCTTGAAGGAGCTGATCGCGATGGCTCACGCCCACGGCGTGCCCGTGTTGGTGGACAACACCTTTGCCACCCCCTTTCATGCACGCCCGGCCACCTGGGGCGCCGACCTGGTCGTTCATTCCGTGACCAAGTTCATTGGGGGCCACAGCGACCTCATTCTGGGTGTGGTAGCCGGCTCCCGCGAGCGGATCGCGTCCGTGAACAGCATTGTGGATTCCGCCGGGTTCACCCCGGACCCGTTTGCAAGTTGGCTGGCCCTGCGCGGTGCGCGGACGCTGGCTCTCCGTATGGACCGGTCAAGCTCCAACGCGCTCCAACTGGCGCACGCCTTGGAGGGCATGCCGGCAGTGCGGCGGGTGTACTACCCGGGCCTGCCGTCCCATCCCGACCATGGGCTGGCGCAGCGCCTCCTGACGCGCGGGTTCGGGTCAATTGTGTCCCTGTCCCTCAATGGCGGCTTCAGCGCGGTACAGCGCATGATCCAGACGCTGCAACTGGTGCGGTTCGTCCCGAGCCTTGGCGACGTGTCCACCACGGTCTCGCATCCTGCGGTCGCTTCTCACCGTGAACTCTCTCCCGAGGAGAAGGTGGCCGTGGGCATCGACGCAAGCGTTGTGCGGATATCGGTTGGCATTGAAGATGCGGGGGATATCATTGCCGATTTTCGTCAGGCATTGGCGTAACCCCTCGTGGTGCCATAGTGCAGGTGCGGTGTCTGACGGGTATCGAGGGCCGCTCCACCCGCTGTCGCCCGTGGAGTCCCCGATGAAGGCCAAAGGGATGTTTGAAAGCCCGTGCAGCCGTCCCAAACAGCAGCCCCGGCGGAGCATCGGGGGCATTGCGCCACCGTCGCGCAGGCCTGGGACGCCGGATGGAGATCAGGTTCCGCTGGCCGGCTGCTCCTCCCAGACCACCACCTGGTTGCGACCCGCGAGCTTGGCGCGATAGGTTGCATCGTCCGCGGCTTTGACCAAAGCGGTGGGCTCCACCGCATGATCGGGATACAGGGCGACGCCGAGACTGATCGTCACGCCCAAGGACAAAGCCTCGACGGTGCGGCGCATGCGCTCGGCAATCCCCGTCGCGACTGCGAGGTCTGCTCCCGGCAGCAGGACCGCAAATTCTTCACCGCCAATGCGCGCCACCAGGTCACCCTCCCGAATACTGCGCGAAAGGGCGGCCGCGACACCCACCAAGACATGATCCCCCTCCAGGTGTCCGTATTGGTCGTTGATGCGCTTAAAGTTATCCAGGTCCCCCATGATGAGGCTGGACGGCCCTTCATGGCCCAGCACCGCAGTGAGTCCGCCATGAAACCGCCGCAGGTTGGCCAGTCCCGTCAACGGATCCTGCGTCGCCAGTTTAGCCAACTGACGGTTGGCGCGGTGCAACGTGAGCCACGCCACAGCGAGGGCCCACGCCCCCGCTACGACGCCCGCCGTCAGGCACAGCAGCCGAAACATAAAGAGGCGGCGAACGACAATGTCAGGGGCAGCGAGCTGCGGAAAGATAAGCCCGATGGCCGGGCCGGCGAGCGCCACCCCCAGCCACAGCCAGGACAGATATGGATCACGGACCGTCGGGGACGGACCGAGCGCGGGGGGCAGTGCTGGCGGCATGCCCCGCGTGGACCGTGCGTCCGGCGCCGGGGACTGGTCCGCGTCACGCTGGCGAGGGACGATGGGCATCCGCCGCTCCTTCCCATTGGCGGGGTCGGCTCGGAGGGAGGATCGCCGACCCGCTGCACCTGTGTCCAAGGGACCGTGGTCACCCACCCGTCTCCCTCACGGCTCGCGCGGTCTCGTCTGAGAAAGGTTTCCCTGCCTGTTCCTTTACCAGATGATACACGATTCATGTAGCAAACAGGGACACAGAGCCAAATCCTCATAGGCGGTTCTTGTAAGGCTGCTGCGGTGGGCTGTGGATCCTGTGGGAATCCACCTCGAACCGCTGACTCACCTGAGCCGGTAAAGCGGGCGGCTCTCCGCCGACCCGTGGACTATTCGCTGGATCGCCCCACAAATCCTTCCTCCACGCTCCCTCGCTGTATGGGAAGGTGGGTCAAGCGAATGTCAGGCGTCACGAACGGTTCCCACCGGGTCCGTGGGGATGTCCTCAGGGTTCCACTGATGGCGTTTCGAGCCTGGACATTCTAGCGGCGGTCTCGTCCCATACCTTTTTGGGGCAAGGAGGGGTCGACTTTTGCACCACCGGTGGGAATCCCTGCTGTTCGGGATGATTGGGGGCCTGCTGGCGGCCGGGCTTCTGTGGTGGGTGCGTCCGGCTCAGGGCGTGCCTCACCCGCAGCTCTCGGCCACCAGGTGGCCCGTGGTCCAAATCGTGCAGCGAGCGGATCCGGCGGTGGTCGCCGTGCTGAACGAGCAGCGGCTGGGCGGGCGGCTGACCACGAAAGGCCTGGGGTCCGGCGTGGCGGTGAACGCCCATGGGGATATTGTCACCAATTATCACGTGGTGGCCCGGGCGGCGGCCGTGGTGGTGGTCACGCGAGGGGGGCATCGCTATCGGGCACGGCTCGTGGGGGTGGACCCCGCCACCGACTTGGCCGTGCTGCAGATTCCGGACCACCACCTCCCGTACCTGCCGCTCGCACGATCGAGCCAGGTGCAGCCGGGCGAGCTGGTGGTGGCCATCGGGCAGGCGCTGGGCTTAAGCCATTCGGTGACGGCGGGCATCGTGTCGGCACCGGATCGCACCATGTATCGCGATGGGTGGTCCTATCACCTGATCCAGACAGATGCCGCCATCAACCCGGGCAACAGCGGCGGGCCGCTGGTCAATGAGCAGGACCAGGTTATCGGGATCAACTCCAGCAAGATTGCGCGCACGGGCGTCGAAGGCATCGGCTTCTCAATTCCCGCAGATACCGTTCGCTACGTGCTGCAGGAAATCTTGCGCTATGGCTACGTGCGCCGTCCCTGGGTGGGCGTCCAGGTGGCGAACCGGGTGAGCCAGGGCGGAGGCCTGCTGGTGGTCCACGTGTATCCCGGCAGTCCGGCAGCGCGGGCTGGAATCCACCCCGGCGACCTGGTGCTGCGGATGGCCGGCGTTCCCGTGAAAAACCTCAGGACCATGGTGGCGATTTTGGAGCACACGCCCATCGGGACGGCGGTGGCCATGGTCGTGGGTCGGGGCAGTGAACTGGTGTCCGTCCGCGTGCATCTGTCGGTTCGGCCACAGGCCAATGCCCCAGCC
>JAJZWS010000092.1 GCA_021846565.1 Bacillota bacterium | reverse complement strand
TTGCCGTGAACGTCACGTTGGAACCGGCCGTGGCCACGATCGTGGAGCCGGTCAGCGTCACTTCCGCAGGCGCCGTCGCCGCATGGGCAAGACCCGCCAACATGGCGGTGCTGGCCAGCGTCGCCGCGGCCCCCAACGCCGCATAGCCTTTCCGTCGGGAACTCATCGGCACTCCTCCTGTTCATCTCCTGCACATCCAGGCACCGACACCCGCTAAAGGCAACGCGGAGCGAGCAGCCTCGCTCCGCGCCTCACCCCTAGGGCTGCTGCACGTTGAACTGGTACACGGTGCCGTTGACCGTAATCCACGTCTTGACCGTCATCTGCGGCGCCGGGCTCCACTGGCCAGGACCGGTCAATTGCGCAACCGGTACGTACAAGTCGGCCGGTGGCGTGCTCGAGCTCGCCAGTTGACCGTTCGCGACGTACCAAATCGTGCTTCCAGTGGGGAACTCGAAGCCCACATACGCATCTCCACTGGTGCTGCCGGCTCCCGGCGTCTCGCTGGTAAGGTCGAGGTAGTGGTCGCCACCCGTTTGCGGCCAAACCGCCAGGACATCGCCCGACGACACGGAACCATAGGGAGATGCCGCCGGGGTGATTTCCGGAGTGAGAATCGTCGCGCCACCCGCGGACACCGTCGCGAAGTTGCTCACGTTGCTCGCGTAGTACACCTCAACCACATTACCCGAAACTGTAGCACTTGCCGTGTCTCCCGCCAGGTTTCCCTGGCCGCTCTCGGGCGCCGCGGTCCCCGACACGTCGGTCGTTGGCAGTCCTGACGGCATGGTGAACGTGATTTCACGCGAGTCCGCCGTCAGTTGGGTGCCGGCCACCTCGGCTTGAATGTCTCCAGAGCCCGTGTTGCTGTAGGTGTTGGGCGTGTACGTCTCGGTCACCTGGCCCATGCTGTTGGTGAACCCGCCGTTGGTCGACATCAGGGAGCCGGCCAGGGTGCCCTGCAGCTGGAACCCAAGGGGCGCGTCTGGCACGGGGTTGCCGTAAGCGTCCTCTACCGTGTACGTCACCGAGGTGGATTGGGTGGCCATCAGGTTGAGGTTCGTCGGCGTGCTCGCCGCGATGCTGGCCGGCGCCCCGGCGACGATGGTCAAAAGCCCCGTCTCGCCGGTGGCCGTCGCCGTTCCGATGCTCGCCACGGCCGTCACGTTGAGTGTCTGGTTCGCCGTCGTGTCGGTGAACATCGCCGTCACTTGGCCCATGCTGTTGGTGACGCCGGTCGTGTTCTGGAAGGACGCACCCGCCACCGTACCGGTCGACGAGGCGGTGCCAAACTGCACGTCTGCGCCCGACACCGGGTTGCCATCCTGGCTGGTGACCGTGAACGTGATGGCGTCGGTCGCACCCGCACTCAGCGTGGCGGCCGCGCTTTGGTTGGTCGTCACCATGTAGGGGGTCGCGCCCGGGTTGCTCACGCTGATGTCGGTCGTCGACACGACGCTCTCGATAGGCGCCGCCGTGGGATTGCTGGCCGGCAGCGCCACACCCAGCCTGTCGTTGGTGGCCACCGCTTCAGGCGTGAAGTACAAGGTCGCCGAGCCGTTGACGAAGTTGAGCGTCGTGGTGTTCAGATCGCTCGCTGACGGCAAGCCAGTGCTGCCCGTGAAGGAGGTCATCGCGTCGTTTTGCATCTGGCTGACGCTCCCGAACAGCGCGGACTGGGTCGACGACGGCGTGAACACGGACCCATATACTTCCACCGTCTGGTTGCCCGACACCGGGTTGCCGTACTGGTCCTGCAACATGACGGTGGCGGAGTAGGTGCCGCCCACCATCTCGCTGGAGGTTGTGCTGCCAATCGCAATCTGTGCCGCCGGGCCGGCCATCACGGTCAAGAGGGTGCTGGCCGAGAAGGACGGGAAGCCGGCCGTCGTCGCGGTGATGTCGCCACTCACGCCGGCCGTGGTGTCGCCGCTGTACGTCGCGGTCACCTCGCCCTGGGCGTTGGTCACCGCCGACGTCGCCTGGAGATCGGCGCTGTTGAGGCCACCCGTGACCGCAAAGGTCACCGGGACATTGGGCAGCGCCGCTCCCGACTTGTCCGTCACGGTGAACGTGACCGACGTGCTGCCGCCCGCGGCCAAAGCCGCCGTCGGGTTGTTGGCCGTGATGTCGGCCGGAGCCTGGCTCACCACCGTGAGGGTGCCGGTTTGGCCGGTCACACTCGGGTAGCCTTCCACCGCCACATTGACCGTACCTGAAACGGTGATGCCCGGGGGCGGCTCCGCCGGCGTATACGTCACCGAGGCCACGCCCTGCTGGTTGGTGGTCACGGTGCCGGTGGACAAGCTGCCGTTGCCCGCGAGGTTTCCGCCCAGCGACACGGCGAGCGTGGCGCCAGGTACGGGTACGTTGCTGGCCGAGGTCACGGTGAACGTAACCGTTACGGGCTGGTCCGCCGTGATGTTGCCCCCGTTGGCCAGGTTCACACTCACGTTCGCGGGAATGGCCTGCACCACCGTGATGGTACCGCCGGCCGCAGTCAGTGAGGCGTTGCCCGACACTTGGGCCGTCACCGTACCCGTGTCACCCACCGTCGGGTCGGTGTACAGCGCGGTCACCTGGCCGTTGGCGTTGGTGATGCCACTGGTGGCCTTGAGGTCACCCAAAGACAGCGTCCCCGTCGTGTCGAACACGACGGGGACACCAGCGATGGGATTGCCCGCCGCGTCCGTGACCGTGAAGGTCTCCCCGGTCGTCCCGTTGGCGGCCACCGACACCGCGCCCGTATTCATCGCCATGATGCCGCCCGGCACCGCCAGCGAGCTGGCCGTGTAGGATACGCCGGGCGCCACCACCACATCAGTGGGCGAGCCCGAGAACGTATACGTCATCGTGAGCGTATAGTCACCCAGCGGCAGGTTGCCCGGCGGGTCAAATGTCACGGTGTTGTTCGAACTGTTGTAATCACTGAGGGGAATATTCTCCGTCACGGAGGTGCCGCCATTGGTGGGCGTGAACTTCGCCTGAATGCCCGCCAGCGGACCTGTCGCGGCGTTCGACGGAATGGTCTCGGTCAGCGGAGCCGGCGCCGTCGAGGTGACGACCGTGGCCGACGTGCCGGCCGCGTTGACCACATATTCGACGACCGGCAGCGTGACCGTCTGGCCCGACACCATGGTCGACAGCTGCGCGTTGTGGAAGCCTGGCGTGGCCGCCACGCCCGTCAGATCAATCGTCTGGCTCTGCCCGTTGACCGTGATCGTGAGCGGAATCTCGGTGCTCTGAGCCGACACCAGCGTGCCGAGACTCATCACCAAGAGACTCGCCATTGACCCGGCCGACAGCAACTTCAACACTGAACCCTTCTTCAACCCTTGCACATCCTTTCGCATCCCGTCGCTTGCCCCCAGGTCCCCGTCGCACTGGCCCCGGACCCATCGCACCAGAACAAGTTCCTCCTCGCGCCCACCGGTTCGGACGCAGCAGCGCCGACCGTTTGTGCACTCCCGTTAATACTCGCCGGATCGACACATGGCGGCAAAGCCAGCGGATAACTGCATCGTGTCTCTTCGATAACAATCGGGTTACAGAATTCCAGAAGTCCCCGGTTTTCTGGGTTTCCGGTCAGGAGTGCTCGGGACGGGAGGAGAGCTGGGCGCGCCAGTACGCCATCCGGCTGAGGCTCATTCCCTCCCGAATCAAATCGCCGAGGACCGGCGCGCCCCAGTGAAGCCGTACGCTAGCGCCCTCGGCGGCCTCCAGCAGCCAGCCTGCCGCGACCACACGGTCAATCGCGTCCAGCATGGCGGGTCCACCGCCCCACAGCCGGTCGACCGGGAGGCCGCCGGGCAGAGCCGCCGCCGCCTCAAGCACCGCGCGGACATGGGGGGATCCGCGCATGAGCCACTCCCCCACGCGGTCGCGCGCACGCGCCCGGTCCACCACGCTCCCCCCTTCCGCCAACACCAAAAGGGGCAGGCCGCCGGTCCGCGATGCCAAATCAGCCGCAACCGGTCCGGAGGCAGCCGCTGCCCCTAGGCGAACCACATCCTCCGCTGGCAGGGGCCCGAGCTCCAGTACGGAGACGGCCGCCCCGATGGTAAAGCACCACTCCCGCCGCTGCGCTGGATCGAGCCCACCCGCGTCGACCGCCACGACCATGCAGACGTGCTCCGGAGCGCCCTCCTCGACGGCTTGGCCCAGGTGGGCGGCCTGGATGGGAGACAGCGCTTCCGCGTGGTCCAGCACCAACACCGGCTGCCGGCCCTCGGGCACGCTGGCCGCCAGCGTTCGCCAGGATGCACGGGGGTGGTCCATCATCACCGGGTCGGGGATCTTGAGCGCCTGGGCCCACACCTGCCAGGGGAACTGGTCGTCGACCGATCCCGCCGCCTGTCTCCCGTCGGCCCACACCGTGTCCATGCCCGCCAGCCCCTCGCGCAGCAGGCGGGTCTTGCCCACCCCCATCGGCCCCACCACCACCGTGACCATCCGGTGACCCAGCGTGCCCACCATTTCTTTTAGGCGGCGCTGCTCCGTCTGTCGGCCCACCAGCGGCACGACCTCCCCGGGATCGCGTACCGCGCCGGTGCTGTAGACGGTCCCCAAGCGACCCGCCGGCGCCGGAGGGCTCCTGAGCAAGCTGTCGCGCAGGCGGATGGTATCGGGATCGGGGCGCGTGTCCAGCTGGCGGGCCAAGCGCGCCGCCAAGGCATCGTAGGCGTCCCGACACGATGCCCGGTCACCCAATGCGGCATGGGCCACCATCACCGTCCGCACAAAGCGCTCCTGCAGCGGGTCTAAGGCAAGCGCCTGGCGCCCCCACCGCAAGACGTCGCGCCACGCCGATCGCGAGCGGGCCGCCCGCGATGCGGCCCACAGCTCATCCAGCGACCGCCGATGCCACTCCTGCCGCTCGGCCACCAGCCAGTCCATAAAGAGCGGTGCATCGTCAAACTCCAACCCGGCCAAAAATCGTCCACGGACGAGCGCCGCCCGGGTTTCGCGGGGACCGTCAGACGCCTGATGGGCCAAGAACCAGCGCACATCGGTGTCCACGCCCTGGCCGGGGTCCCACCACAGGTACTCGCCCTGGCTTGCAAGCGGCCAACAGGGTACCTGCCGGCGAACGCGGCTCATCGTCGTCGCCAGGCTGGACGAGGCCTGGCTCTTGTCGAACTCACCCCACAGCAGGGATCCCAGGTGGCGGCGGGAAATCTCGACCCGGGGCTGGCAGGCCAGGTAGCATAGAACCGCCAAGCCCTTTTTACTGGCCACCGGACGCGTCGCAGTGCCCTCGTTCCACACCGGCTCCCCCAAAAGGCGCAGAACATGGCGAGCGGCGTCCCCCGGCGCTTCCGGCTTTGGGCGCTCCGCTTCCAGCGCACCAAAAACATTCTCCATTTCCCTCATGTTGACAGGATACCGCTTTGCGACCCGCTGCGCCGGCTTAGACTCGATCCCGAGGGGAGGAAGGCAACGGCGTGACGGGATGGGGCCGCGCAGCCCGCGCGGCCAGCTGCCGGAGCACCTGGGCCACGTCCGCGTCCTGCGGAGGGGCATAGGAACGCCGATCCGGCTGCAGCGCCTGCGCCCCCATCGCAATCGTGAAGTCTGAGGCGCGCCGCGCCGGCACGGCACGCACCCACTCGGGCAGGGCGCGGGCCGCCCCCACCAGCGTCACTCCGGCACGGGCCAATTCCGGCAGCCAGGCTCGCACCAGGCCATGGTTGCCCAGCGGCCGATCCGGGCAAACCCCCAGCCCGCGCCACCCGGGCAGTGCCGCCAGCAGTTCGGCCGCCGTGGGATTCCAGGGCACCAGGTTCGCGAGCCCAGTCGCCGGGCCGGCACCCGGGCCCACGGCCCGCCACACCAGCCGGGGCGCCCGGGCGGCCACGTTCATGGCCCACTCTTGGGCGAGAGCCCGGTCGTCGATCAGAAGGGCGGCCGTGGGCACCTCATCGGCGGGCACACGCTTGGGAGGTGGTGGGGCAGCCAAGCGGGCGGCGTCGGTCATCGACAGCTGCCAAAACACCCCCGGGGGCAGCAGGCAGCCATCATAGAGGCAGGAGGCGAAGTGGGCTGGGGCAAAGTGCTGCAAGGTCGGAGTGCGCATGTGGGCGCCCAGCAGCACCGTCGTCGGACCACCCAGCCACTCGCGGGCCGCAGCCGCCAGTAGGGAGGGATGGGGCAGCATCCCCGCCCACGGCTCCCGGGCGTTCCAGGGGCCGACCGGAGCCACGGCATCCAGCGGGCGGGGCCGCTCCGCCACCGGCCGGTGCTTATCCATCCGCAGATAGAGACCTAGCCCGCCGCCGCGCTCCACCAGCAGCAACAGGCGTTTGAGATCAAGGTCTAGCACCGTATCCCAGGGGGCATAGCTTACCACCAACAGACGGTCCACAGGAACCCCCCTGCTATGCATGGCCATCCATCGGCGCCGGCGCACGATCGGCTCCCCGGCGCTCGCGGCGCCTCTCGACCGGACGGCCCTCTACATGTTCTGGGAGGCATTGTACCGTGGCGCCGCCCTCCGCGTCTTTCCCCGGTGGGCCCGCTAACCGGCTATCGCACTCCACGCCGCTCTGCACCGGGCTTCCCACGTCCGCGTCGCCACCGCCGCCCGGCAGGCGGCCACGTGGTCCGCATTGAAGCGCCCGGTGCGCACGTCCGCCAGCGCGCGAGCCGCCGCCTCCACGAATCCCGCCCCGCTGTCCGCCAGATACACCACATCGCCCAGTCCTTCCGCCACCGGGAGGCGCGTGCTCACCACCGGACGGCCCGCCGCCAGATACTCGTAAAGTTTTAAGGGGTCGCAGGCCAGGGAGTCCGGTGTGAGGAGGCGCGGCAGGAGACACAGCTCCATGCGCTGCAGGATCGCCGGCACTTCCGCGTGAGGCACGCCCGGGTGGGCGATCACATTGGGCCGGGCCGTCAGGCGCTCGTACGCTCGGCCCATGCTTTCGTGGACCGGCCCCACCAACGCCAGGGTTTCGCCAGGGAAGGCCTCCGCCAAGGCATGCAGAGCAGATACGTCCACCCAGTCGTAAAAGGACCCCAGAAATCCAAAGGTCCACTGCGGCCGCGCGGGCGGCTCGGCGGCAAACCTCTCCGCCTCGATGCCATTGCCCAGCGGCATCGGGGTGCGGCCGAGGCGCTCCACCGCCTGGGCCACGGCCGGGGAGATGGCCAGCACCACGTCGGCTCGGGCCACCAGCCACTCGTGGGCGGCCCGCGTGGGACCGCCCGACATGGTGACGACCGTTTCATGGCAGTCGTAAATGACCGCATCGGGCAAGAGCGTCTCCACCACCCGCCGACAGAGCTCAGGCCAAAACGCGTGGGCGAGGCACACCACGCGGTCGGCAGCATCCAAAGCGGCCAAAAAAGCCTCCCACCGCACCGCACGCCCCTCGATGTCCACGAACACCGACCGAGGCCGGTCCGCCGCGGCTGTCATCGCGCCCGACGCGGCGGACAGCGGTCCGAGTCGCCAACAGTAGGCGGCAGGCGTCCCCTCCGCCCACTGACGCCACCGCGCGCTGGGGGCGGACGGCCAGTTGGGGTCGAGGTAGTACACGTCCACATCCGGATAGCGGCTGTAAACGCGCGCCATCTGGTCCATGGGCATAGCGACCCGGTGGTCCAGCCACGGGAACAAGCCCATCACCAGCAACACCGTTTTCACGACACGCACCGCGGACAGGGCGACTGGGCTAACGCCCTCCAGACGCCCTCCCATGGGCCAACGACCGGCAGCCGGGTGGGCGGCAGCCACACGGCCGCTCCCAGCGCACGCGTGTACTGCGCGGCGGTGCGCGCGGCCAGCACACGCTCCGCTCGCGATCCGCGAGGCGCCGCGAGGGGGCCGATGACGCGCAGCTGGGGGTGGGCACTGAGCCAGCGGGGCAACACCCCTGTTGCGGCTTCCGCACGGCCAGGCGACACCACCAGGACCGCAGCCCCCGCGAGCAGGTCGGGTCCGGGCGGGTTCGCTTCGCTCCCAGCATCGGGCCGACCCATTCCCACCCGGTGGATCTGGGCCTCTGGCAAGCGGCCGGCAAGGTCGTTGGCCCACGCCTCATCGTCGGGCGTCCCCCAAATGACCACGCGCAGCCACGGCTCGGTCCAGGGCGCCGGGCGCGCACGCCAGCCCGGCTCCACTCGGGCGGGGGGATCCCCCAGGCACACCGGGCGGTGCACCACCGCGACCGTCGGTGAGCGGCCTGCCCAACGCCCCGCCTGCGCCGCCACCACCACTGGCCGCGCGGCCGCCAGCTCCGCCAGCCCTTCCACGACGGCGGCCGGTTCGCTGCGCACCACCCCGTCTGCACACACCAAGCTCCTGGCCCACGGCAACACCCACACCGGGCCATCAGCGCGCATGGCGTCAGCGAACCAGACGGCCAGAAACTCCCGCCATACGATCACCGAGGCGTCCTGCGCCCGCACCGCAGCGGGAACGCCCCCCGACCAGCGAATCGGCCCCGGGTCGGGGTCCAGATACAGCACCGGCGCCCCGGCCTCCGCCCACGCGCGAGCCTGGCGCTGGGTGGCTTGTGCCCGCGGGTCGCCCCACGGCAGCTCCCCCACCCACAAGACAGGCGTCGGGACGCGGCGATCTTCCTCGCCCGCCCGGTCCCGGCCGCCGTCCTGCCCAACTCCCCCTCCGCCTCGGGGCACCGATCCCAGCTCAGTCCGACAGCTCGGAGGGGAACGTCGACACCACCTGGCTCGCACTGCTCACAAACCAGACGGTGGCACTGGACTGGCCCGGCGGAATCTCTACCGACGTGATGGCGGCGCCACCGCCCGCCGGCTCCCAGTTGTAGGAGCCGGCCACGCCCGCGAGCGACGTGGGCAAGGTGACCGTGGCAGCCGTCTGGCCTGCGACCGGCAAGGGATTGCCCCCTGCATCCACATTCACCAGCGTAATGGGCACCGGCACGTTGCTGGCCAGCTCCAGCGGATTGCTCGACGACACCGGCGCGCCATTATACAGGACGGCTGCGCTGCCCACGGCCGGGCCCGGCACCACCGTCAGGTTCTCCGAGATGGGCGGCACACCGGGCGCCAGGTCCTGCAGCGTGAGAGTCGTCGTGCCCGCCATCTCACCCATCAAGGGCAAGACGAACGGCCCCTCCGACACTCCGTTCTTGAACATCAGGCCCGCGTTGATAAGCCACTCGCCCGGAGCCAGCTGGGCCGCGTAGTTAGTCCACGCCGCGCCCGCCGGCACCACCACGCCCGAATTGGACGACGTCAAGAGCGCGTAGTTGAACGGGTTCGCCGATTCCAGCGCCAGCTGGCTCCCAAGCGCGTTGAACACCCCCGCGCTGACGGTGGCCGATTGCCCGGCCCCCAAGCGGCCGCTGGTAGGCAGCCCACCAGTCCAAGCCAGACTCGCTGGCTGATACTGGGGCGGCATCACGAGAAACTGTTCGCCGCTCGCCCGCCCGGCACCCGCGTGCGCCACCACCACTCCGTAGTCGTAGGCCGCGTCCCCTGAGGGAACCGTCACATTGATCGTAGCAATGCCTGAGCTGTTCGTATAGGCCTCGTACGTGTCGCCGCTGCTGGATGCGCCGTTGGGCAGCTGCACGAGACCAGACGCAGCAGGGAAGCTGGGGTCCAGGAACACGGAATACGGCGAGGCCGTGGGGGGTGCGAGTGTGGCCTCTTCAATAATCGTAAACCACACCGGCACCCCCTTTTCGGGAAGCGGGTTGCCAAACTGGTCGGTGAGCTGCATGGACATCGGCAGGATCTGTCCGGCCAAGACCGACTGCGGCCGGCCGGACAGAGGCTGGCCGCCCAGAGGGACGGTCAGAGTCAGTGGGCTCAGGGACCGCACACCGAGCTGGGACCCCAAGTAGTAGTTGTACACCCCGCTGGCGCTGGCACCCGTCGCCAGATCCGTCGTGGTGATGGTGGTCGGCAGGCCGAAGCCGGCGTACCCGTTCTCCACCGCAAACTGCACCTGCCCCCCCGACGCGGTGAGGTCTGTCACCACCGGGTTGGC
>JAJZWS010000091.1 GCA_021846565.1 Bacillota bacterium | reverse complement strand
ATCCGCGTGCGCCGCAACGTTCGATGGAGGGCACCACCCACCGCCGGGGGGTCGGGGAGCGAAAGCCGCCCAAGCGCTGGCGTTGGGTGGGGGTGAGCCGCTGCGCCCATGGGCCGATGGCCCGGTATCCAGGCATCCCGCACATCAGACCCCGCACCGCGACCGCCCGCGGGGTCGCCAGCGGATGACGGCCCCCCCGCCGCCACCAGCCCCGGGGGGCCGTCCAGCGGCCGCGGGTTGGGGTCCGCCCGCGGGCCGCCGGCCAACAGCGCGGGCGTCAAAAACTCTTGGCACCAGCGCGAAGGCCTGGCGCCGCAACGGCCGCAGGTACACCCGCTTCGGCTGGTCCTGGGCGGTATCGCCCGGCGCCTGGCGGCGAAAGCCGACGGTGTCCCCCCGATACGTAAACCCGTCACGGGCGTAGATGGTCCCAGCGCGTTGATCCGCTGTCCAGCCAATCGCGGCGTCCCGGCCCTCTACCTTCAGCGCCGCACGGGCAAACCCCACGAGGGCCACCGGCTCGCGGTCCACCACCGCGACGCAGCTCAGCGTCGCCGACCAGCCGCGACCGGCCCAAATAATGATGACGGGCCAAGAGACGGTCCCACACGGCCGCGTCCTCGCGGCCCTCGACCAACGGAATGGTGACGCGGCGCACCGTCTCGGGCGCCGTGCGCGGGCGAGGCTGCGCGTCGTGCATGGGTGTCATGGTCCTAGCTCATCACAGCGGCCGCGAACACGTCAGCCCTGCGACGTCCAGGGGTCCGTCCGCAACGTTCAGCCCGACTTTGGGTTAGTCCTGTGGGTTGACGGCCCTCCGGGCGGATGGTAGACTCGCCGCTACCAAAGGCAGGGACGGGGAAGAACGTCGGGTCGGGTGCTTAGCGAGTCAAGGTGGGTGGGAGCTTGACGCACCGCTGACGACGGGATGGCCCTTGAGCTGACGGCTGAAGGCAGTAGGCGCGTCCGGGTCACCTCCGTTAACGGGTGAGAGGCGGTCCTTGCGGGAACGTGGGGCCGTGAACAGGGTGGTACCGCGAAGCGAGCTTCGCCCCTTCGAGGGAGGGGCGTTTTTTGTTGGGCCGGGCCGAATGCCGAGAGGGGGATCTTGGTGGGGGAGCCATGCTGGTACGTGACGACGCCGATCTACTATCCCAGTGCCGACCTGCACATCGGGCACGCCTACACGACGGTGGCCGCCGACGCGTTGTCACGATACCATCGCTTGCTGGGCCAGGACGTGCTGTTTGTCACGGGGACGGATGAGCATGGGCAGAAGATCGAGCGGTCCGCGGAGGAACGGGGGGTTTCTCCGTCTGCGTTCGTCGACGGGGTCGTAGCGCGCATTCGCGATGAGCTGTGGCCTACGCTCCGAATTTCTCACGACCGGTTCATTCGGACCACCGATCCGGGTCACGTGCGGGTGGTGCAGACCATCTTCGCGCGGTTGAAGGACCAGGGCGACATTTATTTCGGCACGTACGAAGGTTGGTACTGCCTTCCCGACGAGTCGTTTTGGCCCGATTCCCGGGTGCACGACGCCACCTGTCCCGAGTGTGGGCGGCCCGTGGAGCGGGTGCAGCAGCCGAGCTACTTTTTTCGGCTGAGCCGGTACCAGGATCGGCTGCGCCAGCACCTGGTCGACCATCCCGACTTTGTGCAGCCGCCCAGCCGGCTGAACGAGATGGTGAACTTCGTCGAGCAGGGCTTGGAAGACCTGTCGGTGTCCCGCGCCGGCGTGGGGTGGGGCATTCCGGTTCCGGGAGATCCGGCCCATACGATTTATGTGTGGTTTGATGCGCTCATCAGCTACCTGACGGCGGCGGGTTACCTGACGGAGCCCGAGCAGTTTCAGGCGGCGTGGCCCCCCGACGTCCAGTTGATGGGCAAAGAGATTGTCCGGTTCCACGCCGTCACGTGGCCCATCCTGCTGATGGCACTGGATCTGCCCCTGCCCCAGCGGGTGTTTGGACACGGATGGCTTTTGATCGGCGACACCAAGATCGGCAAGTCGCTGGGCAACGTCATCGATCCCATCCAGTTGGTGGAAAAATACGGCGTGGATCCGGTGCGCTACTTCCTGTTGCGCGAGGTGCCCTTCGGCGCCGACGGCACGTACACCGAGGATGCGCTGGTGCGGCGCACCAACGTGGACTTGGCCAATGACCTGGGCAATCTCCTCCACCGCACCATCGCGATGGTACGCCGATTCAACGACGGCTTCGTGCCGCCGTTTCGTCCCGGCATCGCAGAGCCGGGGCTGGATCGGGTGGCCGAAGGGGTGCGGCGGGACGTGGCGGAAAGCCTGGCGGCGGTCGAGTTGAACCGCGCCGTGGAGGCTGTGGGCCGCCTGGTGCGAGCCGCCAACAAGTTCATCGAAGACCGGCAGCCGTGGGCGCTCTATCGCGAGCCCGGCGCCCGTGAGCGGCTGGACAACGTGCTGTACAGCCTGTTGGAATCGCTCCGCGTCACGTCTGTGCTGCTGTCTCCTTTTCTCCTGGACACGCCGGGCCGCATTCGGCGCCAGCTGGGCCTCACTACCGAGGTGGCCAGCTGGGACGAATCGCAGTGGGGGCAGTTGCCAGTGGGCCACCACTTGGACGAAGGGACGCCCTTGTTTCCCCGCCTGGAGAGGCTGATGACCGAGGCCGCTGCCGCCGCGCCCGGCCCGGCGGAAGCGACCCCGGCCCCTCCCCCCATCACGATGGAAGAGTTCGGCCGCCTGGACCTGCGCGTCGCGCGCGTCGAGGCGGCAGAGCGGGTGGCGGGGACGGATCGTCTCCTGAAGTTGACGCTGTCGTTGGGTGAGAGCACCCGGACGGTGGTCTCGGGCATTGCTCAGCACTATCAAGCAGAGGCCCTGGTGGGACGGTCGGTGGTGCTAGTGGCCAATCTCGCGCCCGTCAAGCTCCGTGGGATTGTTTCGGAGGGGATGGTCCTGGCCGCGTCGGAGGCAGGCCAGCTGGCGCTGGTCGGACCGCTGGAACCGGTCGCGCCCGGCGCACGGGTCAAGTGACCGCGCGCATCCTGTGGGACACCCACGGCCACCTGCAGGATCCGGCGTTCGACGAGGACCGGGACGCCGCGTATCAGCGGGCGGACGCCGCTGGCGTCGGGGTGATTATCCCTGGATACACGCTGGCCTCCTCGGCGGTGGCCGTGGCGCTCGCCCATCAGTGGCCGGGTGCCTGGGCGCAGGTCGGGGTGCATCCTCACGAGGTGGCGGATTTGCCGGCCGACTGGCTTCTGCAGCTGCGAGCCTGGGCACGCGATTCGCGCGTGGTGGCGATTGGCGAAATCGGTCTCGACTACTATCGCCACCTGGCGCCCGCCTCGACCCAGCGGGCGGTCTTCGAGGCCCAGTTGGCGTTGGCGCGCTCCGAAACCCTGCCGGTGGCGGTGCACTGCCGCGAGGCCTGGGACGACACGGTGGCGGCGATTCGCGCCGTGCCCGGTGTTCAAGGTGTGTTGCACTGCTTCACTGGTGACCGGGAGCAGGCGCGGGCGGTGCTGGACCTGGGCTTTTATCTGAGCTTCGCGGGCCCGGTGACGTTTAAGGGGGCCGACGCGCTGCGCGAGGTGGTGCGCTGGGCACCCCGGGACCGGGTGCTGGTCGAAACCGATGCGCCGTACATGGCGCCGGTGCCCCATCGGGGCCGCCGCAATGAGCCCCGGTGGGTGGAGGATACGGCCGTCCGCGTGGTTTCGGAGCAGGGAATTTCCCGGGCAGCAGGATTTTCGACGCTGGTGACGAATAGTATGCAGGCGTTCGCGCGTCTGACGAGGCGCGACGCGAATTAGTGCAGAGGGGGTGGCCGCATCGAGCGATAGTTGCTAAAATCTGGAATCCGAATCAAAGGAGGAAGCCTTGTGGCCCATTGGCCTCGGGCGGGGCGTCTCAGTCGAAAGCCGGCGTGGGCCCTGTCCGCCATCGTTGCCATGGGACTTGTGAGTCTCGACACACATTACGCAACGCTCGCCATCGCGAGTCCCCAGGGAATCACGGAGAAAAGTTTCTGGACGTGGCACCAAACGTGGACCGGCGCTCTCCAACAGGCCGGCGTGAAAGTGAGCCGGCATGACCGGCTGAGTCGGCGGCTCGCCAGCGCGGTGGTCGCGCCCTTGACCATTTGGCGCGGGATTCGGGTGACAGTGGTTACGGAACACCACCGGTATGGCACTTGGACCAACCGATATCGGGTGCGCGCGATTTTGGCGGCTCTCGATGTGCGTCTTCGCCCGCTCGACATCGTCGATCCGGGTCCGCGGCACCGCGTGCGGGGGGGCGCCATCATTCGGGTGATTCGCCGCCACTACACCACGAAGAGTCAAGTGGTGCCTTTGTCGTACAGCACTCAGTACCGGCCGGACCCGTCCCTGTACGTCGGCCAGCGCCAACTGCTGCAGGCGGGGCGCGCGGGATCGGCGCGGAGCGCCCAGCGTCTATTGTGGGCCAACAACCGCGTGGTGGCCACGGAGGTGCTGGCGAATCAGGTGATTACGCCACCCCAAAACCGGGTCGTGGCGTACGGCACGCAGAACAGCATTAACCGGGGCAGCGGGGTCGTGTACTTCACACGCGAAATCAACATGGTGGCCACGGCGTACTGGCCGGACCCGGCTTGGTCCAACGGGATCACGGCGCTGGGCATTCCGGCGCGCTACGGTGTGGCGGCGGTGGACCCCCGCGTCATCCCGCTGGGGACACGGCTCTATATTCCCGGCTATGGCTTTGCCATTGCGGCGGACACCGGCAGCGCCATTCAGGGCGACCGCATTGATCTCTGCTACAACACGGGCTGGCAGGCCCAGGACTACGGGGTGCAGTCGGTCCAGGTGTTTGTAGTGGCACCCGCCCCCTAGTTCGTACCGGCGGACGTTCCCTGGCACAATAGGGGCAGGGAACTTGGGCCACGGAAGGGGCGGGCGGCTTCATGAATGGGCCGGTGGACAGGCCGACGGATGGGGCTAAAACTTTGCGGGCGCGCTTGAAGGATCAAGGGCTCGCGCCGCTGAAACGCTACGGACAGCATTTTTTGGTCGACAGCGCGGTCACCGACCGCCTGGTGGCGGAGATTGTGCCTGCCGGCACGGCGCCGCATGTCGTGGAGATCGGCGCGGGGCCGGGCACCCTGACGGGCCGCCTGCTGGCGGCCGGGGCGTCGGTGCTGGCGCTGGAGATTGACCGGGGCTTGGCCGACCAGCTTTCGCGCACGTGGTCGGGACCGAAGCTCTCCATCGTGGTGGGAGACGCGCTGAAGCTGGACTGGGACGAGCTGGTGCGCCGCCACTGGGGATCGGGACCCGTGACGCTGGCGGGCAACCTGCCGTACTACATCACCGGGCCTCTGATTGCTCGACTGTGGGAAGCGGGGGTGCCTACCTGGGAGCGGGCGGTGCTCATGATGCAACGCGAAGCGGCGGACCGCCTCTTGGCAGAGCCGGGGACGGCCCAGACTGGAGCACCGTCCGTGCTCATCCGGACCGTGGCCTCGCTCCAGCGGGTATTCGACATCGCGCCCGCGGCGTTTTTTCCTCGGCCCCGGGTGTGGTCAACGGTGGTGGCTCTGACGGCACATAGGCCCCCGACGTCCCCGGCCCTGTGGGGGGAAGTGGTCCACGCAGGGTTTCGGCAGCGCCGCAAGATGCTGCGCACCACGCTCAGCACGCTCGGCGCAGACGCCGGGTGGTGGAGTGAGGCGCTGCAGGCGCGCGGCATCGACGCGCGCCGGCGAGCGGAAGCCCTGTCCTTGGGGGAATGGGAGCAGGTGGTGGCGCTGGAGGCGGCACGGCGAAACGGGGGTGTGCCCGATGTGGTTTGAGAGTCCCACCGAGGGACGGCTGTCCCTTGAGCAGATGTTTGGCTCGATCATGGGCTACATCGAGTCCGATCCCGACTCGCGTTATCAGCTCATTGTAGGGAGCGACTCCCACACCCGCCACGAAAGCTACTTCGTGACGGCCATCGTGATTTGCCGCATCGGCAAAGGCGGTCGGTTCTTCTTCAGCCGGTCTCGCCGGCGGGCCATTCGGTCCCTCCGCCAGAAGGTGATGTTTGAGACGTCGCTGTCACTGACGGTGGCCGCCCGTGTAACCGAGCTTTTGGAGGCGTCCAATGTGACCGAGCGCGTCGACGTCGAAATCCATATCGACGTGGGCACCACCGGCGACACCCGTGAGCTGATTCGCGAGATCGTGGGCATGGTCACGGGCTCAGGCTACCAGGCGCGGATTAAGCCCAACGCGTTTGGGGCGTCCACCGTCGCGGACCGATTCACCAAGTAGAGAGTCGCCGCAGCCTGCCCCTAAATTCTGCCTGAGTTTTCGGGGGCCCTGTGGGAAAAAATTTTCTTGACCAGGCGGAGCGGCCGTTGGTAGAATGAGCGTTTCTTGTTGACAGGGAGCCTCCAATCATGCTACGCTCACCGTGACTTCCGCATCTTGCATCTGGTGGGAAGGGTGTGATGGGGCGTTGGCGGCCAAAAGCGTGCTCGACGACATCAGGCGGGAACTCGACTGCCACATCGGTGAAAAAATTAGAGTTAAAGCCAATAAGGGCCGGAAGAAAATAGACGAAAAGGAGGGCGTGCTGGAAAAGACATATCCCTCGCTGTTCGTCGTCAAGATCGAAGAGGGAAATATTTCAGAGCGGCGCGTGTCGTTCACGTACGCGGATGTGTTGACTCAGACCGTGGAGTACGAGTTGCCGGGGTCAGCCGTCTAAGACGGTTTTTCGTTTGAGCCTGAAAGTAGGCCGAGCGTGAACCCCGCTTGTGGACTCATGAAGGGCCCCCGTGCATGGCGGGGGCCCTTTTTGTGGGCGCATAAGCACCCTGCCGCCGTCAAAACTAGCTCCATGTCCGACGTAAAAGTGGCTCAGCAGTCCTATCGCTCGCATCGATCATACGACTTACACGGGTGGCCGGAAGGCAGCTGTCGCCAGGAACCGGCGCCGCGCTCACGTCACCCCGGCTCTCTCGTCATTATTGGGGGCCACGAAGACAAGGAGCGGCCAGCGATTATCCTGTCGCGCGTCCTCGCGCTGGCCGGGGGGGCCGCGGCACGCATTGCCGTGGTTCCCACGGCGTCGGACACGCCGCGCGCCGCGGGACGCCCCTACGTGGAGGTGCTGTCACGGCTCGGGGCCCACACCATCGAGGTGCTGAAGCTGCGCAGTCGCGCCCAAGCCATGGACCCCAGCTGGCCCGCCAAACTGGCGCGGGCGACGGCGGTGTTTTTCACGGGCGGGGACCAGCTGCGCATCACCAGCACGCTGGGTGGCTCGTGGTTTCATCGCGCCCTGGCCGCGCGGCAGCGGGCCGGCCTGGTGGTGGCCGGCACCAGTGCGGGCGCCTCCATGATGACCGACACCATGATCGTCGAGGGCGCGGCCGACCAGTCGCCGACCCGCAACACCGTCCACTTGGCCGTGGGCATGGGGCTCTGGCCCGGCGCCGTGGTGGACCAGCACTTTTCCGAGCGGGGGCGCATCGGCCGCCTGCTGTCCGCCGTGGCGCAGAATCCCGCCGTGTTGGGGGTGGGCATCGATGAAAACACAGCCATCGAAGTGGATTTTGGCGACCGGTGCTTCAAAGTGCTGGGCAAGGGGACAGTGACGGTGCTGGACGGCTGGGGAGCCGGGGAAACCAATGCGTCGGAGTCCCGGCCGCAGGAGCCTTTGGCGCTGACCGCCGTCCAACTGCACGTCCTGGCACCGACGTGGGCGTTTCGATGGGCGGAACGGCAGCCGGTGGCGCCCTCGCCCAGCTTCCCCCGTCGGGAGCGGCGGTCATGAAGCTGGTGATGTTTCGGTATTTTCCGGGACCCAACGTCCACGCCCGGTCGCCGGTGTCGGAGGCGCTGGTGGACCTGGCGGAGCGGGCCACGTCCCGCACCGACCGCCTGGCGGGCTTCTGCCCGGCGCTTTTACAGGCGCTGCCCGGCCTGTCGACCCACCACTGCTCGCGGCGCCACGCGGGCGGCTTTGTGGAGCGCCTTCGTGAGGGGACGTTTCTTGGGCATGTGGTGGAACACGTGGCGTTGGAACTTTTGACGGTCGCCGGGGAAGAGGTGTTCTATGGCAAAACCCGGGAGCGGGGGCCTCTTCCGGACACCGTGGTGCGCATCGTCTATGAGTCCGAGAGTGAACGGTCCGGGCGCCGCGCGGTGGAGTCGTCTATGGAGCTGGTGCTGGCGGTCCTGGAGCATCGGGCCGAGTGGCTGGCGGCCCACCTGCCCCGCTGGAGGGATGAACTGGCTCAATACCGCTGGGGTCCCACCACGCGGTCGCTGGTGGCGGCAGCCCGCCGGCGCGGCATCCCGGTGGCGCGCCTCGACGAGGCGAGCCTGGTGCGTCTGGGCGAAGGGGCGGCGCAGGTGCGTGTGCGGGCCAGCCTGACTGACCGGGCCTCGGCGCTGGCCGTGGAGCGGGCGCAGAACAAAGACGAGACCAAACGGGTGCTCTTGGACGCAGGGATCCCTGTGCCGCTCGGACGGGTGGTGGCCACGCTGCCTGAGGCACTGGTCGCCTGGGAGGCGCTGGGCGCGCCCGTGGTGATGAAACCCAACGATGCCTGCCAGGGGCAAGGCGTGTCGATGAATGTGCAGACCGCCGATGATGTAAAGGAAGCTTGGGCGGCCGCTGCCGGCGTTTCGTCGCCCGTGGTGGTGGAGCGGCAGGTGTCAGGCGACAACTACCGCCTGTTGGTGGTGGGGGACCGTCTGGTGGCGGCGGCCCGGCGAGAATGCCCGGTCGTGGTGGGCAACGGCCGCGACACCGTCCGACGGCTGGTGGCGGCGCTGAATCACGATCCGCGTCGCGGCATGGGCCACGCGTTTGCACTATCCTGGGTGCCTATCGACGGCCCGCTGGAGCGCCATCTCCGGACCCAGGACCTTTCACTGGACGCGGTGCCGGCACCGGGGCAGAGCGTGTCTCTGGCCCTGGCGGCCAACCTTTCGACGGGGGCGTCGGCGGTGGACGCGACCGACGCCATCCATCCGGATCTGGCGCACGATGCGGTGCGCGCAGCGGCCGCCCTCGGACTTGACGTGGCGGGCGTGGACATCGTGACGCCGTCGCTGGACGGCGGCCTCGCGGACGTCGGCGGCGTGGTGGTGGAGGTCAATGCGGCGCCGGGACTGCGCATGCACGAAGCCCCCACCCGCGGCATGGCACGGCCGGTGGGGGAGGCAATTGTGCGCCACCTGTTCCCCGACGGGGCCACCGGCCGGATTCCGGTGGCCTGCGTCACGGGAACCAATGGCAAAACCACCGTGACGCGGATGCTGGCACGGATTGTCGCGGCGGCCGGGTACCGGACCGGCATGACCACGACGGACGGCATTTACGTGGGCGAGCGCCGCGTGGCCCAGGGCGACCTCACCGGACCGTGGAGTGCCCGCCTCCTGCTGAACGACCCGGGGGTGGATGCCTGCGTCCTGGAAACCGCGCGCGGCGGAATTGCCCGGGGCGGGCTGGGGTTTGACGCGTGCGACGTGGCGGTGGTGACCAACATCGGCGTGGACCATCTGGGACAAGACGGCATCGAGACCCTGGACGACTTGGTGCACTTAAAGGCGCTGACGGTGGAAGTGGTGCGGCGCGAGGGCGCCGTGGTGCTGAACGCCGACGACGAGCGGGTGCTGGGCATGGCCGAGCGGACACGGGCGACGGTATGGTTGTTTTCCGCCAATCCCGGGGAATCGACCACGATTCGCCGCCATCGCGCGGCCGGGGGGGCCGCGGTGTTTGTGCGGAAGGGATTTCTGGTGGCAGGATTGGGAGCCACGGAGCGCCGACTGGTCGCGGTGCGCAGTGTGCCCGCCTCCCTGCACGGTCTGGCGACGGTCAACATCGCCAATGCGGCGGCCGCCGCGGCGGCCGCATTGGCGCTCGGGATCGAGGTGCGGGTGGTGCGCGCCGGGCTCCGACAGTTTCCCGCCGGGGGGCAGGGTGTCAACCGCGGCCGTCTCGAGGTGATTCCTGGCCAGGATCTGACCGTGCTTATCGACTATGGCCACAACGCCCCGGCGGTCGCGGCGCTGGGCACCATTTGCCACGGCCTCATGGGCCGCCGCCTGCGCCGTGTCACGGCGGTGCTCGGACTGCCAGGCGACCGCCGCAACGAAGACTTGATTCGCACCGCGTGCGCCGTGGCCAGTTTTGCCGACCGGGTCGTGGTGCGCGAGGATGCGGATCGGAGAGGGCGCGCGGTGGGGGAGCTTGCCGACCTGCTGGCCTACGCCGTGAAGGCCTGGGGCATGCCGCCCGCCTCTGTCGAAACGGTGCTGGATGAGGGGGAGGCGGTACGCCACGCGGTCGCGACCGCCTCCCCGGGGACCCTGGTGCTGGTGCTGTACGAACGCTACGACGTGGTGGCCGCGGCGGCGCGCGAGGCGCTGGCCGCGCGCGAGGTCCACCCCCGGGTCGAGTCGGCTCGCTCCTAAAGGGAAACGCCGGGCGACTGGGAAAGGCTGCGGCACGTCGTGCCAGCGCGAAGGATGAAGAAAGACATCACGGGGAATCTAGG
>JAJZWS010000090.1 GCA_021846565.1 Bacillota bacterium | reverse complement strand
ACGCGGTATTTCGGCGATCGGGGACCAGAGTCCCGCCCCCTGCCAACCCTTGGTGGAGGAATGTTTCGCCCCGGGGGCCCCGCAGCCCAATCCCGGCGCGGCCTGCGAATTTCCGAAAAGGCTCCTAATGCACGGGTGAATCGAAACCACCGGCGCATGGCGCACCTGCCTCCTCGGCGTCTCCATCATGGGCCCTTTGCCCGTGGCGAGCCTGAACACCAGCGGCGGACGCCTACTGACGTTCGCCTTCACTGTAGCCGACCGACCAGGGCAAGTGAAGTTTCGGAAGACCGCCGCCCGCCCGTCCGCGGCAGCGCAGTACCAACGTGCCGACACGTTGTCGGGGTGGTTGCGCACGTGGCCGCAAGGCCCGGGGGGCGCAGTAGCATGGCTCCGCAGCCTGCCTGCCGGCTTTTCTGCCGACGCCCAAATTGGGGTGCATCAACCAGCCCCGCCAAGCCTGGTGCGACGCCCCTGGGCCCCAAGGGACCCAAGCTCATCGGGAGAAGGGAACATCGACGCCGTACTCACAGACCACCGTGTGGTGACGTGAATGGTTTGCCAATGCAAGCCACTCGTAGTGGTCCAAAGCCCTTCGGGGCCCTCCGATCCAGAATGCGACGCATCCGCCCCGCGCTGTGATGGCGCGGGGCCTTGCCCCGCACCCTCTCTTGCAACAAGTGCACCGGTGTCCACTGAGCGCCAGCACTCGAGGTGCGCCAGATGCTGCCGGCCGATGCACCCCGGCCGGTCCGGTTCGTCACCATGTGAAGGGCTTGGAGGAACGGTCCAACCGCCTGGCGGCGGGACGTGTGCGTCTAGGTTCCCGAGCCGGCCTATCGCGGAGCCGTGGAGGCGTGCGTTGGTCACGCTCCCAAGGCGACAATGAGAAGAAAGATGGGGGTAGGAGTGCCCTCTGCGGCATATGGCCGTTCCCCCGACGCGTCAGCGCAGACCAGATCTCTCATCATTGGGATGCACGAGAACGCTTCTCTCCCGGTGTTCGCAAACCGTTCACGATCGTCGCGTGGTGTCAGTCCGGCTTTCGCGCGGTCCCGCTCGTCCGCGGACAGAAGCGATGGGGCGCTGGCCACAGCGGCGCGGCAGGACAAGTCGGCGCCCAGGTTCCCGCGCCACCGGCGACCACAGGGCCATATAGCATTCGGCAACGTCTGGATGATGGAAAGCGTTTATGCCTGCGAGGGCGTGGCGCCGTATGGCGCCGACGGCAGCCAACTTTTCTCTAAGTCTTGGGGGGATCATGAACGGTGAAAGCACCATCCCGCAGCGACCTGGGAGCGATGGCCGGCGCTCTCACCATCCTGTTGGCGCTCGGTGGCTGTGGTCAGCTGAATACGTCCGATCACGGCACGAAAGTGCCGCACGCGACCAGAGGGGGCCCATCCATCCCGGTCAAGCATGTGACACATGGGACACCGCCCCAGCCGCCCGCGCTTCCGACGCTGCCGCAGCCCCTCGGAATGTCTTGGGCGTCCTCGACCACGGGGTACCTGGTTGCCGGGAAGGCATTGTACCGCACATCGAACGGCGGTAACTCGTGGACAACGTGGTATCACACTTCCAACCTGACGGCGGTGGCGGGCGCAGGGCTTGGGAGCGTCTGGGTGGTGGCGGGAAACGCCCTGAGTGAAATCGGGGCCGGTGGGCAGGTGGCCCGATCTATTCCTCTCCCCTCGGCGGGCCCGGTCCAGCAGCTGAGCTTTCCCAGCGCCGACGTGGCGTATCTGCGGGCGGCGGGTCGCCTTTATGGACTGGACGTCGCCGCAGGCCGCTGGACGAACGTGTCCGGCCCACTGGGTACCGTGAGCGCGATGGACTGGGTATCGTCGAGCGACGGATATGCGGTGGTGGGCCCGACGGTGTGGTACACCGCCTCCGGGGGCCAGTCATGGACCAAAGTGTTTACGGCCCCCGTGGTGGGGTCGGGTTGGACGAGCCAACTGGTCGCCAACTCTGCCCAAAGCGTGTGGCTGCTCCTGTCGGGCGGCGTCGATGGGATGAGCCAAACCGGGTTCGTCCTTTGGCACGGCACTGAGGAAGGCACACGCTGGACGACCGTGACCGATGAACCGTACTTGGCGCCCACCGGGTATCCCTCCGTGCACCCGGCGATGGCCACCGGCATCATGCAGCCCGGCCCCCTGTGTGCGGTTGGCGCCACGACGGTGTACTTCGCGGGATGGGACGCCAACGGCTCCAGTCACTGGGTGGTGCTCACCAACGCTCCGGGGTCGTGGCATACGTACACGATCCCCATCACGGCCACGACCCCGCAGATGTTCGCGTTCGGGCCGGGGGGATCTTTTGTGGCCACGACCGGGCTGTCCTTTGCCTCGAACGCCATAGGTTTTTTCATGGGCGAATCGCGCAGCGGAGCTGGCGCCCTGATGCTGACGGTGGACGCCGGGGTCGCGTGGAAATCGGTGACGTCGCTGACGGACTCGTAGGTGGGCATGTCGGTGGCCCGGGCATGCATCCCGAGCCAAGGATCACCTCTAACCACATGTCTTCGCCTCCCAAAACGTCGCGCTGTCGCTGCCCGTGCCAGAAGTTCTTGCGCCTCGGTCCATCCAAACCTGACACCCCCGCACAGAGCCAGTCCTGGCTGTCGGCGTGCATGAGCCCGCGCCGCGGTGGTGGCTGGTGCGTCCCGACGGTCGGTTTGGGCGGCAATCATCCAGTGCTACGATTGTTACGATAATTCGACCCGCCGCGTGGGATGGAGGTCACGATGTCACCTCGGCGCCTGATGGAGCTGCTCACGGTGTTCGGGTTCTTCCTGGCGATGGGCGTGTCGTGGATGGCGGTGCTCCCCCTGTGGCAGGGGCCGGATGAACCTGCGCACTTTGCCTACGTGCAGTACATGGCGACCCATGAGGTCCCGCCCACCGAAAAGGTCGTGGCACCGGGCCGGGCCGCCTGGATATTCAGCCCGTCGCCCGCAGAAAATGTGGCCATAGCGGTCACGGAGCGTAATCGGGTGCTCACCCACCCCGCGGCTTGGCTGTCGGTGACGCCTGGCGAAGCGCTGCGGGCCTTTCGGCAGGTGGGGGCGGCCAGCGTGGCTCCCGGGGGAGATCGGGCCGGCAGTCAGAACTATGTCGGCATCTATCCTCCACTCTACTATGCGGTGATCGGGCGCGTGGAGGCCGCACTCCACGTCCGCAGCGTGTTCGACCAAGCTTTCGGTGCGCGGCTCCTTTCTGCGGGATTGCTGGGTATCACGGGTGTCCTGATGGACCTGGTCGTGGGCCTCGTGTTGCGACGCGCCCGCCCCCGCGCGGCGCTCACCGCGGCGGTGGGGCTCCTGTTTCCGACCCTCGGGATGCTGGGGGGCACCGTGACCAACGACCTCATGGCGGACGCCGCCAGCCTGGCGGTGTTTTATCTGGCCGTCGGCGCGGTGGCGGGGCGTGTGCGCACGGCCGCGGCGGTGTGGTTTGGCGTGGTGGCCGGCCTGGTCATCTGGACCAAAGAAGAAGCGTACGTGGGACTGGCCGTCTCGGTCCCGTTCGTGCTGCGGCGCGTATGGCAGCAGGGTCCTGTCCGGTCGGCCGCGCGCTGGACCGCCGTCGCGGCGGGGATTGCGGTAGTCATCGGCGGGCCCTGGCTGATCTTCACGTGGCACGCCTACCATGGCCTCGTGCCGCCGCTGACCTATCAGGGCGTCGGAACCGAGCCGCGCAGCGCCTTGTGGGTCCTCGGCCAGCAACTTTTCAACGGTGCGTTCATCCAAAACGTGCTCATCACCCAAACGGTGTTTGGTGTCAACTTCCCTTGGTGGCTGCCCTGGCCCCACCATCAGGGGGTGTTTACCGTTATCGGGTGGATCCTGGCCGCGTGGCTGGTGGCCGGGATGGCGGCGGCGCGTCGCGTGCCCGGAGTCTGGTTGGCCGTGGCCTGGCTGGCGGCTGGGGTGGGCGTGATGGCCGCCCTGCAAATTCAGTACACGCTGGCCACCGGCAATTCGTTTCTGCAGGGACGGTATTTCTTCTTCTTGCTGGGACCGTTCGTCTGGCTGGCGGCACACGCTGTCCAGCGCGTGGCGCGCGTGGCCATTCCCCTCGCGCTGTTGGGGGCCGCCGTCCTGTCGGGCGCCGTCGTCAACGCCACCCTGGCACGGTACTATCATGCGAACATCGGGACGTACCTCGCGGGTCGGGTGGTGGCGTTTGGGCCCCCGAGCGTCTTGGCCCTGGGACCGGTGGCGCTGGGCGTGGTGGGTCTCGGGGCACTGGTCCTGGCGATGGGTGCGGTGACCTCGAGGGTCCCTTGAGCCCGCGTGAGCGGCGGTGGCGATCAGGTGCGAGCGCCGCCCAGTTCAGACGGCGCGGTCTGCCCCTCCGGTGAAGAGGCAGCACATGCGGGCGGCCAAAAGCCGTTGCGTGGGAGAGATGAGGTGTGCGGTGGCCGGCCGCGATAACCCGCCGGTTGGCGGTCAAGGGGCTTCCGCCCTGCGCACGAGGGCCTGGGAGGCGGCCGTCGCGGAGCACCTGGACCAGGCGGTAATCGCAGATGTCGCGAACGGGGTGTACGGCACCGGCAGACGGGACCGAGCGCGGCCCCGGACCGTCCGTCGCTGGGCCAGGAGACGGGAAATTCGCGCGGGAGCCCCTGCTCGCCACCGAGGGACTGCGCTACACTCGGTGGGGGGGTGATTGGCTACGGATACCAGGGAAAAGTATGCGGCCTATGTCTGCACCAGTTTCACGGCGGGCCTTGAGCCCATCGTGGTGGACCACGCCGACGGCACGGCGGTTTACGACGAAGATGGGCGGGCCTATCTCGACTTGTTTTCTGGCATTGCCGTGGTCAACGCCGGGCATGGCCACCCACGCGTCCGCGAGGCGGTGAAAGCCCAGGTGGACCGTCTAATCCACGCCCAGTCTTACACCTATTATGTCAAGCCGGTGGCCGATCTGGCGGAACAGCTGGCGGGGGTGGCCCCGGGTCGGCTCACTAAGTCCTTCTTCGGCAACACCGGAGCCGAGGGCATTGAAACCGCGATGCGCATGGCCAAGGCCTATACCGGCCGCCACGAGTTCATTGCGCTGGAACGCAGCTTTCACGGTCGCTCGGTGGGGACCTTGAGCCTGACGGGCAACATGGCGCGGAAATCCCGGGGCGGACCTTATCTGCCCGGCGTCGCCTTCGCGCCGGCTCCCTACGCGTATCGGTCCCGCTTCGGGTCGGATCCCGAGGAAGTTGCCCAGCGCTCGGCGGACGCCTTGGAAGACGTCATTCGCTTTCACACGGCCGGTGACGTCGCGGCTTTCATCGTGGAGCCGGTGATGGGGGAGGGGGGCATCATCGTGCCCCCCGTCAGCTACCTCCAGCGGGTGAAGACCATTTTGGACCGGTATGACATCCTCTTGATTGCCGACGAGGTGCAGAGCGGGTTTGGCCGCACGGGCACGCTGTTTGCCATCGAGCACAGTGGCGTGGAACCCGATATCCTGGTGGCCGCCAAGGGGATCGCGGATGGCTTCCCGCTGTCCGCCACCATCGCCCGGCCCGAGGTGGCCGGTGCGCTGCGGCCCGGCGAACACCTGTCGACGTTTGGCGGCAACCCGGTCGTGTGCGCTGCCGCCCTCGCCAATCTGCAGGTGATGCGGGACGAAGATCTGCCAGGGCGCGCGGCGCGCCTGGGCAACGCCGCCCTTTTGGCTCTGCGGCAAGGCACCGCGGCGCTGCCGCGCGTGGGCGAGGTGCGCGGCTTGGGCCTCATGATCGGGGTAGAACTGGTAGAGCGCCGCGGCACCAAGGAGCCGGCGGCCCGGTGGGCCCAAGCCGTGCGCGCCGCGCTGCGCGCCCGCGGTCTCTTGGTGGGCGTGGGCGGGCCGGACGCCAACGTACTGCGCATCCAGCCGCCCCTCGTGATCGACGAGCAACAGTTGCTGGACGCGGTGGCCACCATCGTGGAGGTGCTGGGGACCGAGGGATAACGGCCCGCCGCAAGCCTCATCGGCCGCGGGGCCACGGAACGGAGGGCTTATGAGCGATTACCATCTGACCACCCCCGCCGGCAAGCCCCGCGCACGCGCGCTGGGCATTCCCTTTTCGGGAGAGCCGGGCGAGATGAACGCCATCACCGACGTGGCGGGGCTGGAGGTGGGCACCGCGACCCTGATTCAGGGTGACGCCGTGCGGACCGGTGTCACGGTCATCCATCCGCGCGGCCCATCCGGCTCCGCCGACCCCGTGGCGGCGGGCTTTCACTCCCAGAACGGCAACGGCGAGATGACCGGGGTGAGCTGGATCCACGAATCCGGCACGTTCGCAGGGCCCGTGGGGATCACCAGCACGGCGGCCGTGGGCGTGGTGCACGCGGCCATCCTGGCGTGGGTGGCGACGCATCACCCGCAGATGGCGGAGGCTTGGGTGTTGCCGGTGGTGGGGGAAACCTGGGACGGGTACCTGCATGACTTGAGCGGCCAGCACATCACCGAGGCCGTCGCGCTCGCCGCCCTGGAGTCTTCGTCGGGCGGGCCGGTGGAAGAAGGCTCGGTGGGTGGGGGCACGGGAATGACGTGCTACCAGTACAAAGGGGGATCCGGTACGGCGTCCCGCCGGGTGCGTCGGGGCGACCTGATTTCCACGGTCGGGGTGTTTCTCCAAGCCAATTTTGGTCGGCGGCAGGAGCTCACCGTGGCCGGCGTACCGCTGGGGCGGGAATTCGCGGACGACAATCCCATGGCCACCCGATCCACAGCGCCGGCGGGCGCGGGATCGGTCATTGCCGTGGTGGCCACCGACGCGCCCCTCTTGCCTGGTCAATTGGAAGCGATGGCGCGGCGCGTCCCGATGGGCCTCGCGCGCACGGGCACCACCGGGTCTCATTTCTCCGGCGACCTGGGTCTGGCGTTTTCGACGGCCAATCCCGGCGCGTTTTCCTCCCCGAAGCCGTCACAGGGAGTGAGCCGGCTGGACTTTCTCCCCTGGGAGGCGATGGACCCGTTGTTTGCCGCGGTGGTTTACGCGACCGAGGAGGCGGTGTTGAACGCCTTGGTGGCCAACGAGCCCATGACGGGCCGGGATGGCCGCGTGGTCCCGGCTCTGCCCCGCGACCGGGTGGCGGCGAGGATGCGAGCGCAACCCGCCCAGCGGTAGCCGTGGCCCACCGGTCCGGGGGCGGGCAAGAGAGGAGTGGCAGTATGAGCGATCCCATTCCCACGGTGCCGCACTTTATCAACGGAGAGGTCCGGATGGGTGAGGCAGCGCGGTTTGCCCCCGTCTACAACCCGGCCACCGGGCAACAAACCCACCGGGTCCCGCTGGGCGCGGACGCTGTCGACGCGGCCGTGGCCGCGGCCCGTGCGGCCTACCCGGCTTGGCGGGCCGCTTCGCTCGCCCGACGCACGCACATACTGTTTCAGATCCGTGAGCGGTTGGTCGCCCACCAAGAAGACCTCGCGCGAATCATCACAGCGCAGCACGGCAAGGTGCTGGCAGACGCCATGGGCGAGGTGGCCCGCGGTCTCGAAAACGTGGAGTTTGCCTGCGGCATCCCCCAGCTGCTGAAGGGCGAGTACAGTGAGCAGGCGTCCACCGATGTGGATGTGTATTCGATCCGCCAGCCGCTGGGCGTCGTGGTGGGGGTAAGCCCGTTTAATTTTCCCGCCATGGTGCCGCTCTGGATGGTGGCCAACGCCATCGCGTGCGGCAACACGTTTGTGTTAAAGCCGTCGGAGAAGGATCCCTCGGCGTCCGTGCGGCTGGCCGAGCTCATGACCGAGGCCGGGCTGCCGCCCGGTGTGCTGAACGTGGTGCAGGGAGACCGGGAGGCCGTGGAGGCGCTGGTGGGTCATCCGGATGTGGCAGCCGTGTCGGTAGTCGGGTCCACCCCGGTGGCGCGTGCCATCCGCCGTGCGGCCGTGGCGGCCGACAAGCGCGTGCAGGCCCTCGGTGGTGCGAAGAACCACCTGGTGGTGCTGGCCGACGCGGATGTGGCCGCGGCGGCCGACGGCGCGGTGTCGGCGGCGTACGGGTCCGCCGGCGAGCGGTGCATGGCGGTATCGGTGGTGGTGGCCGTGGACGATGTGGCCGATGAGCTGGTGGCGGCTATCACCGAGCGGATGGCGCGGCTGGCCATCGGGGACGGCATGGACCCGGCGTCGGATATGGGTCCACTGGTCACCCGCGAACACCGCGACCGCGTGGCGGGGTATGTGGCGTCCGCGCAGCGCGACGGCGCCACCGTGGTGGTGGACGGGCGTGAGGCACCCGTGGCGTCAGGTCCGGGCTTCTTTCTGGGGACCACGCTACTGGACCACGTGACGCCCCAGATGGCCTGCTACCGCGACGAGATATTCGGGCCGGTCCTTTCGGTGGTGCGGGTGTCGTCGCTGGACGAGGCGCTCCAACTGGTGAACGACAACCCCTGGGGCAATGGGATGGCCCTCTACACGCGGGACGGAGGCGCGGCGCGCCGTTTCCAGTTCGAGGTCCTGTGCGGCATGGTGGGCGTGAACGTGCCCATTCCGGTCCCGGTGGGCTACCACTCATTTGGCGGATGGAAGGCGTCGCTGTTTGGCGACGCGCACATGTACGGTCCCGAGGGGATCAACTTCTACACGCGCCGCAAGGTGGTCACCAGCCGCTGGCCCTCGACCACGCCCGCTGGGGTGGACCTGCGGTTTCCGGGGGCGCAGTAGGACGCGTCCTCGGGCCGAGCCGATTGCCTGTGCGTCAGGATAACCGACGCGGGTGCCCCGTGCGGAGGGGTCCGCCCCCGAACAGCGTCGCCATCCGTGAGAGGGCGCAGCCGGAGGCGGCCGATCATGTCCAGGCGACTCGCGTTCGTAACGCAGAGTGAAGTGCGTCCTGAGAAGCGCCAGGGCACGTTTCCCACAGCGAGTGCGAGAGGAATTGCGCGCGCTGTCAAGACTTGGCCAGCATGTCGCGGGTTGCACATGCACCGGGATGGCGAGCGCGAAAGCCGGGACACATGAGGGTGAAGTGAAAGTCCGGACTGGCTTGCACGACGCGACGCGCCAGCGGGTAATCATCCAAGAGGGTTGCCCGGGGGGCAAGCAGTAGGGAAGTTTAAGCCGGGGTGATTGCGAGTGGACAGCCGGAGTATCGTGGAGCGTCATGAAGATGCGTACGTCGCGTATCCCACTGGAATTTGGGGCGTCATCATCGGGGAGGCGACACCGCGGAAGAAGCTATTCCCGACGTTACACGCACCATAAAATACCATACGGAAACGTTCGAAGAGGCATCCTTGTGGTCGGACGGCCGAGTGTTGCCCGGTCCAACTGCGGAAGCCCCGGACGACGTGCGTGGCACCTTCCGAAACGTCTCAAGAAATTCCTGGCCGTGAGGTCTGCTGGCCCGATCGTGGCTCGAAGCGTTGATCCCTTGAGCCTGAAATGGTTGCGAAGCGTCATGAGGGCGTGGGGACCGTCGGGGCGTTGCCTCTGCCAGGCCAGTGGTGCGCCGGAGCGGACGTCCACGAAGCCCAACGCCCGCCAGGCCTTTAGGACGTCTCGAATGAGTGCATCCTTCGCGTACGGCGATCACTGGGAGGTTGAGTCCGCGGACGTGGTGTAAAGGGGCGGGGTGAGCTGGGAGACCAAGCACCACTCGTTCGGGTTTCCTCGGGTTAACCACAATCTGAAAGGAGCCCGAACGTGATGCGTACCGAAAGCGTGTCATTGATGGACCTGCTCCACAAGGCGGGGATTGATCAAGCGGAGTTTCTCCGCACCGCCGTCGAACCCCCCCTACAGCCGCTCATGGAGGCCGACGTGGACACCCAGATTGGCGCCGACCGCTATGCGCGGACGGACGCCCGGGTGACCCAGCGCAACGGGCATCGCGCACGGGACTGGGAAACCCGGATGGGCACCGTGCACCTGCAGATTCCCAAGTTGCGGCGCGGCAGTTACTTCCCCGACTTCTTGGAGCCGCAGCGCCGCAGCGAGCAAGCGCTGACGGCCGTGATTCAGGAGGCCTATGTGCAGGGGGTGAGTACGCGCAAGGTCGACGCCCTCATCCAGGCCTTAGGCATGACGGGCCTCCAGAAGTCCGCGGTCTCGGCGGTCTGCGCCGGGTTGGAGGGCCGGGTGACCCGCTTCCGGCAGCAGGCGCTGACGGGGGCCCATCCGCCTGTGTGGCTCGACGCCAAGTACGTGAAGGGCCGCGAGGGGGACCGCGTGCTCAGCATGGCGTACGTCATCGCCACCGGGGTCACCGCCCAGGGGGAGCGGGCCGTGCTGGGCTGCGACGCGGGCCCGAGCGCGTCGAAGGAGCTCTGGACGGGTTTCTGCGGGCCTTGGTGGCCCGCGGGCTGACCGGGGTGCAGCTGGTCATCAGTGAGGCGCACAGCGGGCTGGTCGCCGCGGTGCAGACCGTCCTCTAGGGGGCTCAGTGGCAGCGGTGCCGGGTGCATGCGCTGCGGAATCTCCTGCGGCATGTGCCGAAGCACCAGCAGGCGATGGTCGCTGCGGGCATCCGGACGATCTTCGTCCAGCCGGACCACGCCACCGTGCTGAGGGAGCTGACCAAGGTGG
>JAJZWS010000089.1 GCA_021846565.1 Bacillota bacterium | reverse complement strand
GTCCCTCGTCTGGAACAGCGGCGCCTCGATCACCGACTACGCGACGACGTCCGTGTGGGCCCAGTTCTACTTCTCGAACACGGCGATCCGGCCGAGCGACACGTTTACGTACCAGCTCGCCATCAACCTCGATAATCCCCAGTACGGCTACGGCACGTTCCTGATGCCGACGCTGACGGGGCAGGGATAAGAGAAGCGCTTCTGGCACCCGAATCGAGGAAGGCGCGGGCTCCCCCGCGCCCTTTCCCTGGGCCTTCTGATCCCGGGACCCAGGCGTCCTCGGTGCGTCTGTCCGCGGCAGGGCAGCTTTCCGCCGTTAAAGCTACGCTTGACGGGGCCGCTGGCCGGCGACAAGCGTGGTCACGACCCAAGCCGGTCAGCCGGGTCTTTTGGTCGGGGGATCGCGCAACGGTCGATCATGGCGAGGAAGGCCGCTGCACGCGCGGGCGCCCATGGCGCGACGGCGATCCCGCGACGCTGAGCGGACGTGCCCACACCCCGGTCCCGCGTCCATAAGAGCATACCTCTGTCGAGGCCGGCACGAGGTACTGCCCATCGTAGGCCGACCCTGCCTCGAGGGTGTGGTCAAGCTGGCTCGGGAATCCACCGCGTCGTCCACAATGTGACAGGGTGCGAGCGCGTCCAGCGCGCCCGGCGCCCAGTCCCCACTGCCCCTCGTTCGCTCCTTTCGGTTGCGGCTGCCCTCCGGCGGCGGTGTGCCGCCGCATGCCATGCCCGCTGGGTGCCCCTGTAGTCAGGATTGGCTGGCCGGGTTATAATGAGGCACTTCTGGCCGGGGGGCGAAGTATGTTCAAGGCGGTGACCGATCGCTGGGACGAATTGTCCGTGCTGGTGGACACAGGAATGGCCTATGTGGCCTACATCCTAGTGGTCCACTTTTACTTTCAGTTCAATCCCCACCTGGCCACGGTTCAGCTGCTGGGATTTTACTTCAGTTGGTCATTTTTAGTGCTGGGAGCTGCATGGCTGGGGCTCAAGCTCAACTTCCGCGGGTACAGCCGCCGGTGGAACCAGCTGCCCGCCGAGTTGGCCATGTTGCTGTTGGCGAATGTGGAGTTGGGTGCTGGCATCGCGGTGCTGGTGTTTGCCTTGAAGGCCACCTGGTTTTCCCGCCTGATTTTCGTCCTGTGGCCGCTCACGGCGCTCGTGTTGCAAAGCGTGGTGCACACGGCGACCAAAGTGAGCCTGGCACGCTTTCGGCGCAGGGGCGCCGACCATCGCCAACTGGTCCTGATTGGCTACCCGTCACGGCTGAATGTCTTTCGAGAAACCTTGAACGCGATTCCCGAAGCCGGGATGGGGGTGGCGGCGCTGGCCCCGGTGCCGCTCGGTGACGATGGCGCGGGTCAATGGGCGCTCACACAGCTGGCCGAGTGGCTGGAGACGCGGGTGGTGGACTCGGTGGTGCTGGCGCTGCCGTTGGACGACCAGGTGCTGCGCGGCGCCATTCGCCTGGCCGAGGTCCAGGGCAAAGAGGTGCGCCTGTTGCTGGATGAAGTGGGGGCCATGGCGAACCGCTCGCACCTTTATAATTTCTATGGCAACTCGGTGCTGGTGGTGAATCCCTCGCCGGCGCATCCCACTGCTCGGTGGGTCATCAAGCGACTGATTGATTTTGTTGGCGCACTGGTGCTGACCGCGCTGCTGTCGCCCCTTTTGGTGGGCATCGCCCTCGTGCTGAAGCGGCGAGAACCCCATTGGCCGGTGTTGTTTCGCCAGCGCCGGGTCGGCTTGAACGGCCGCCAGTTCTGGTGCTACAAGTTTCGCACCATGGTCCCTGACGCGGAGCGCCAGCAGGAAAAGCTTCGACACTTGAACATCATGTCGGGGCCGGTATTCAAGGTGCCCGATGACCCGCGCGTGACCCCCACCGGCCGCGCGCTGCGCCGGCTGTCGTTCGACGAGCTGCCCCAGTTGTTCAATGTCCTGGGGGGGCAGATGAGCCTGGTGGGTCCGCGCCCCGCGTTGCCCGAGGAGGTTACGCAGTACGGCGACCGCTCTCGCAAGCGCCTCTCGGTGCGGCCGGGCATCACGGGGCTGTGGCAGGTATCGGGCCGCAACGAGATCCAAGACTTTCAACAGTGGGTGGCGTTGGATATTGAATACATTGACCGCTGGTCGTTGCTTTTGGACCTGAAGATTCTCATGCGCACCATCCCCGTGGTGGTGCAGCAGCGGGGCGCCCACTGACCCCAGCGCCGAGAGCGCCGGTGCCTCTGGGGCACCGGCGTTGCGGTAGTGGGTTCGCGGCCGAGGTCAGCTCTTAAGAAGCCCGTGCTTGACCAAAAAGTTTTTGGCCACGGTCTGGGGTGACTGGTGCAGCACCTCGACGTCGTAGTTCATCTGAGTTTGGTCCTTGGTGGTGATGAGGCCCATGAGGGGCGCCAGCACCTTGTTTAGATGCCACTCTTTCACGATCTGGCTCTGGATGATCACGATCCCGTGATACGGCGGAAAGAAGTGCTTGGAGTCCTTCAGCGGCGTCTCATGCAGCTTGGTGAGCCGCGCGTCCGTTGAGTAGGCCACCGCCGCCTGAATGGACCCCTGGGCCAGCGCCTCGTACATGAGGCTGTAGTCCATCGCCTTCGCCGACTGGAAGTGCAGCCCATACGCGGCGGTGAACGCTTTGTACCCATCCCCGACCCGCTGCTGAAAGGTGGGGTCGGTGCCTATCGTCCAGTGCGGAGCATACTTGGCCACCTGGGCGTCGGTGGTGAGGTGATACTTCTTGGCGACGCTGGACTTGACCGCGAGCGCATAGGTGTCCTGGTACCCGAGCGAGGGCGACACCCAAAGCCCCCACTTCTTCTGCTCCTGGCTCACCACGTAGGCCGACACCGCGTTCGGATGGCCCTTCCACTTGCCGGTGTAGGCTTGGTGGAGTGGCCCCGTGAACTCGGTGCCGTCGTATCCCACGTACGCCTGAATCGAGTTTTTGAGCAGCAGCGTGTGCAGCAGGCCGGACGCGCCGGTGGTGTAGGAGATGCTGACCGTGACGGGGGTCTTGGCCTGGATCAAGTCCTTAACAATCCAGTCGTCGATGCGTGGCTCGGCAAAATCTTGGGCCGCCATTTGAATGTGAGTGACCTTGCCGCCGGCAGAGCTGCTTCCGCAGGCCGCCAGCGTGGCCACCAATCCCAGTGACATCGCGGCGCCTACGACCCATTTGACGGGATGGCCCGCGTGATGGCTTAACATACGCATATCAACCTCCTCAAATCACTCTGTCCTGAAAGTTTCAGCGTCGGACCAGGCCGACGGGTGGAGAGCGCCTGGGTCGGCGGTGGGCCCAGGCTCCAGGTGTCTTACGCACGCAGGCCGCGCGGGGTGAGCACCCGCTCCACCCGGCCCATCAGCCCCTCGGCCAAAAACGCCAGCACGATGGCCGGGATCGTACCGGCTAGAACAATGGAGTTGCTTGCCAACCCCATGCCCTCCATGATGAGCGAGCCCAGTCCCCCCGCCCCAATCAGAGAGGCGAGGGTCGCGAACCCAATCGTGGCCACCAGTGCAGACCGAATCCCGGCGATGATGACGTGCAGCGCCAGCGGCAGCTCGACCATCCAGAGCAGTTGCCAGCTGGTGACGCCCATGCCGCGGGCGGCATCTTTGACCCCCGGGTCTACGCCCATGATGCCCACGTAGGTGTTTCGGACGATGGGCATGAGCGCGTAGAGAAACAACGCCAGCACGGCCGGCAGTACGCCGATGCCGAGCCCAATCGCGATCATGAGGGCCAGCAACGCCAGGCTGGGGATCGTCTGCATGGCGTTGGCAAACCCCATCACCGGGCCGTACAGTTGCCGGACGCGCGTGGCCAGCATAGTGAGCGGCACGGCCACCAGGATGGCGGCGGCCAGCGGGATGGCCACCAGGTACAGCTGCTGCAGCGTGTGCCGCCAGATGGTACCCGGGTGCTGTGTGAAGAATTGATAGGTGTGCAGGAAGAGCGTCATCGCGCCACCTCCCCGACCGGGGCGCTGTCGGCTTCAGGCAGTTGAATGTCCTGTACGCCCGCCGCCACCCTGAGGGCATCGCCCAAGAGACCCACCAGCGTCCCGCGAGTCACCAGCCCGACAATGCGGTCGTCCGCGTCCAGCACCGGCACGCTGTCCACATGCTCATGGCTGAGCAGCTGATGCATGGCCGTGAGGCCCGAGTCCGAAGGAGCCAGCGTTTCGACGGTCTGGTCCACCAGGCTGCCCACCGGACTTTGGTCCCCGGCCTCGATGTGGTCCTGCAACTCGGACTGCCGGACCACCCCCACATAGTGGCCCGCGGGGTCGTGGACCAAAAGCGAGTTGACTCGCCGCCGCCGCATGAGCTCCAGACTGCGTGCCAGTCCGCTCGCCGTCGTCGTCATGACCGGGCTTGCGATCATGATGTCGGCTACCAACACCTCACTCGCCTGGCGGAGCACCCGGTGGCGCCCCATGAAGCTTGCAACAAACTCGTCGGCCGGGTGGCGCAGCATCTCTTCGGGCGGGGCCACCTGGACGATGGCGCCATCTTTCATGAGCACGATGACGTCGGCCATCGACAGCGCCTCGTCCATGTCGTGGGTGACGAACACGATGGTTTTCGACACCGTGCGCAACAGGCGCTTGAACTCCTCCTGGAGTTGCTCGCGCATAAGCGGGTCCAGAGCACCAAACGGCTCATCCATCAGGATGATGTCGGGGTCGTGTGCCAGAGCGCGCAACACCCCGATGCGCTGCTGCTGGCCGCCCGACAGCTCGGTGGGATAGCGGTCGAGATATTCGGCCGGGTCCAGGCCCACCAGCTCCAGGAGCTCGGACGCGCGGGCCCGGCGGGCTTGCGGCGGTTGGCCCAACAGGCGCAGGACAAAGGCAATGTTGTCCCCGATCGTCAAATGCGGCAGGAGCCCGATGCGCTGAATGACATACCCGAGGCGGCGGCGCAGATCGACCGGGTTGTAGCTTTTGTAGTCCCGCCCCTCCAGCCAGATGCTGCCGGCGGTGGGCTCGATGAGCCGGTTCACCATGCGGAGTGTCGTGGTTTTGCCGCACCCCGACGGGCCGATGAGCACCACCAGCTGGCCGCGCGGCACTGACAGCGTGAAGTGGCGCACGGCCGGTGCACGCCCGCCAAATGACTTGGTGACGCCGCGAAACTCCAAAATCGCGTCGGCGGTGGCCACTGAAGACGCCGTATCGCCGTCGGTCATCGCATCACCCCCAGGTCAATTGGGTCGGATGCGAGCATATGGACGCCCAGAGGCGAACGAAACTAGCGGGTCCAGCCCGCGCGGAGCCTCCCCACGCCTGCGAGGTTAGTTGTCGGGCTGGGGCAGTGAAGGTTGCCCCTGCGTACGCGCATTCGCCCCCAGGCTATCCGTTTGGACAGCCAAAAATCCCCCGCTTGCCCGCGTGCGGCGGGCAACTCGGCGACCATAGCATCGCAGATTCCTTGTGCATTTTATCACAAGGGTCCCATCGGTGCCTAGCCCGGCCGGTTCCGCCGCCGTTCGCGGTGGTTCGCCTCGCGCTCGGCGTGCGCGACCGCTTGCCCGATCCGGGTGGAGCAGTCGGCAGACCACTCCGCCGTGTACACGCCCGCCACGGCCGTGTGCGACGGGATCGGGATCCAGATCGCATGACGAAGGCCCGCCGGAAGGGGGGTGTGGTCGTCAAAGACGGCGGCGGCCGGCGGCATCGCCTGGGGCATGGCCACCGCCACGATTTGCCCCTGCATCCACGCGGACCCGCCGTAGCTCCACGGGGTCAGGGTGTCGGGCCACCACCAGGTGGCGCCCGGCCACTCGGCCCGCGCACCCGCCAAGCCCACGCGCTCCATCCATGAACCGGCAGAACCGCCACGGTTGTCGGCGGGCTTGGCATACAGGGCGACCATCTGGCCAATGTCGTGGGGTGGGGTCAACCAATGCACGAGGGCTTCCAGAAGCAAGATATTGCGAGACATCCCAAGTCCCGTAGCGGATCGCTGTGTCAAAAGCCGGCTCTCCTTCTGCAAAAACACAACGCTATCGCCGGCACGTACACATAGGGCGATGGGTCGTCCCCAAGCACCCTACGGAAAGAGGCTACGGGAAGGGCTTTTAGGTGTCAATGGGTCGAGAAGGACTTAAGGGGGTCCGTAGGTCGGCGACCCCGGGAATGCCTAGCGCGGGCCGACCAGCACTGACTAACGTGCTGGTGTAGATGGCCGCAGCCGCCAGAAGCAGAGAATAGCGCGCGCAGAACTTCCGAGCCCCGCCCCGTTCGGTCTCTGCCGACCGAGCGGGCATCTCGCAGATTTCGAACGGCGCAAACGGGTGGTGTCGATTAAAGTCGAACGAATGTTCATTGCGACGAACGCTATCGACCATACGAGGGGGAAGTGGGCACCCGAGTCGACTCTCTCTGGCGCATAGGACCCTGGGTCCCTGGGGCGGCCGAGCCGGAGAGGAGGTGGCGCCGATGCCCATGGGGGTGTGGATGCTTGTGGTCCCCATTCCGTGGCACTCGTCATCAAGCTTTCCACAAGAGGTGATCCGCCCTCTTGCGAGGGCGGATCACCGAGAGTTCAGTGGTCTCGGCAGGGATCCCTTCTGCCACAAACGGAAGGCTAGCCGCCCGGTGTCCCCTAAGCCGGGGCAGCGGTTCTTGGAAAGTACATCGCAGGCACCGGCGTCCGTCCATGGGTCGTGGCCATCAGACCCTCCTCAACCGCCCGCACATCTGCGATGAGTCGGGCCTGGTGATACCAGGTCATCTGACCCCCGACGAGCGCGGAAGGATTGCCGGTGGACCAACGGGCTTAACGCGTGATGGCTGAGCCACATGGCGCTCCGGACCGCCCCGCGCTATCATCGGCGGCAAGACCCCGCTGCCGAAGGCGGCTTACAAGGAGTGAGCGGTTGACCGGGAGAGAAGTGGTCAAAGCCACGGGACTGGTGGCGGGGATCACGCTGGTGAGCAAGGTCACTGGCTTTGCCCGCACGCTGGTTCTGGCAGACGTGTACGGCGCCACGTGCCTGACCGACAGCTATGTGGCAGCCACCGTGTACCCGAGCGTGCTGTTTGCCGGGCTTCGCAGTGCGCTCGCGACCAGCTTCATTCCCCTCTACACCGAAGTGCGCGAGCGGGATGGCCAGGCCCAGGCGTTTGTTTTCGCCAACACGGTGCTGACCACGCTGTTTCTAGCGCTCTTGGTGTTATTGGCCGTCGGATTTGCCACGGCGCTGCCGGTCCTGCCGCTGTACGCGCCCGGGTTTGTGACGCGGGTGTGTCTGTCGCGTCCCCAAATCACGCTCACGCTCGAACTCACGTGGATCATGCTGCCCGCGCTGCTGTTCATCGCCCTGGCGGGGGTGCAGGAAGGCATTCTGCAGTCAGAGCGGCGTTTCGCGGCGCCAGCCGCCGTCGGCATTCCCCAAAACCTGATTCTCATCGCGGTCATTGCGCTGCTGGCGTCCCACTGGTCCATTTTTGCCGCCGCGGCAGGGTCGTTTTTGGGTGGGGCGTCGTACGTGGTGGTGCAGGGAGTGGCGCTGCGGCGTGCGGGATTCCGGTTTCACCCTCGACTCGACTTCCGCCATCCCGATTTGCGGCGTATGGCGGTGATGGTGCTGCCGGTGTTTTTGTCCACGTTCGTCGCCCAGGCGGGTTTCATTGTAGACCGGCTTTTGGCCTCGAGCTTGAAAAGCGGCAGCCTCTCGGACTTGAACTACGCCCTGCTGGTCAATGGCCTCTTGCTGTCGCTGTTTGTCACCGCCCTGGTCACGGTCCTGTATCCCACCTTGTCGCGCTTCACGGCGCAGGGCGACCAGCCCGGATTTGTGTCGGCCGTGCGCCGCTCGCTGGGCGTGCTCACGCTGGTCACCGTGCCCGTGGCCGCCACCGTCATCGTGCTGGCGGCGCCGTTCGTCCGGGTGGTGTTTCAACGGGGGGCCTTTACCGCCACGGCCACGGCCGGGACCGCCTTTGCGCTGGCGTTTTTGGGCATCGGATTGGTGGCCAGCGCCGGCGGGGCGCTTTTGCCACGCGCCTTCTTTGCCTTGAAGGACACGCGCACCCCGACGCTGTTCGCGCTGATTTCCGTGGCGGTCAACATCGTGGCGGATTTGCTGCTGGTGCATCCGTTGAAACAGGGGGGGCTCGCGCTCGGTACTTCGATTGCTCAGTGGGTGTTCACCGGCGTCATGCTGTGGCGGCTCCGGCGGCGGGTGGGACCCTTGGGCGGTCTGCGACTCTTGGCCACCGTGAGCAAGGCACTGTTGGGCGGCGCGCTGATGGCCGCCGTCCTGTACGTGGGCTACCACGCCACCATTGGCCTCGTACCGACCGCTGGCCACGTGGTGTGGTGGCAGGGCGCGGACCTCGTGGTGGTCATGGCCGCGGGCCTGGCGGCGTACGGGGTGCTGATGTGGCGGCTCGGACCCGAGGAGGTGCACTACCTGAGGCAGGTGGCGGGCCAGGGGTGGCGCACGCTGGTGCGCCCGGGCGTATGACGGCTCTCACTCCCGCACCGGCCGGCGGCGCCGTCGGCGTCATTATTGGGACCTATCAGCGGCCCGCCATGCTGCGGGCGGCGATTGCCAGCGTGGCGGCCCAGACCCATCCGGTGGCGCGCATCATCGTGTGCGATGACGGCAGTGGCGACGAGACCGGGCAGGTGGTGGCCGAGTGCGCCAAGCAAGGGGCGGGGCCGGTGGTGTGGCTGGCGGGCGCCCACACCGGACATCCCGGGCGCAACCGCAACCAGGCGCTTGGGCATCTCGACGGGCTCGACTGGGTGGCGTTTCTGGACGATGACGACACGTGGGAGCGGGATAAGCTGGCGCGTCAGTTGGCCCGGCTGGACGAGGGCGGGGTGGACCTGTTGGGATGCGGCGTGACCGCCATCGGTCCGGACGGGGCGGTGCGCCGGGTGTATCGACCGGCCACCGGGGAGGTGACCCTGGTCTCGCTCGCGACCGTCAACCCATTTGCCACCAGCGGGGTCATCCTGCGGCGACAGCTGTTTTCCGAGCTGGGGGGGTTTGATGGGCATCCCCGCATGGTGGGCTGGGGCGACGACTATGACTTGTGGATTCGCGCCGCCGCGCGGGGGGCGCGGCTGGAAAACCTCGCAGACCCGCTGGTGGTGTACCGCGAAGGACAGGGAATCATGGCCGCTGTCGGCCGGGATTGGGACCAGCGCGCCTTTTCGCTGGCGCGAATGACCCAGGGATTGCCAGGGCACGCGTACGCGGCGGCCCGGCGGGTCCTTTGGGGCCGCCATCACGCGGCCGCGGCCGAAGCGGCGCTGGCCCACCGGCACCGCCTGGCGGCTTGGCGCCACGCGTTGCAGGCGGCGGCGTTTTTCCCGTCCCGGACGGCCTGGGCCACCCTGGCACATGTGGGGCGGGGCAGGCCCCCGAAGGGCTCACGGTTTAATAACTGAGTCGGGTTGGGGAGAAATCGTGTAGTTCCACTGACCGCGGACCGCATCGTATTCCAGCGCTAGGGCGTCCATGTCCCGGTCGGTGATGCGAATGCGGGGGCGACGATTGAGGTCGGGCGCCCTCGGGAGCGGGCGCCGCCTGGTTCCGTCCACCAGCGCTGACTGGGGTGGACGGAACCAGGCCGGTGTCGTGGTCTTGTCTGCCCCCGCTGGGTGGGTGACATCATACACGCCGTCGGGACAAGCGTTCCGATCCCATGACACGGGACATCCGCGGGCCGGCCCGCGGGATGCCCCGCGTGTCCGGGGTGCTTGAAGTCCCCGACCCTCTCCTTCTGTTTGGCATCCACCGAGATCACGGGTACGCCGGCCCGCTGCGACCGCGTCGTCTGGGGGGCGATGTGCGGGAACTGGGCGTCTCGGTCGGGGGGCCGAATGCCTTCACGCCGCTTTTGATCGATACCCCCGGGCCTTCAGGAGGGCGACCCCTGGTAGCGCTCACGCGGTGGCCTGCGCCGGCAGCGCCCGGGCCAGGGCCACGGCCCTCCGGGGCGTCCGCAGCCAAGGGGACTCGGGGTCGCCCCGGGTGACAGGGTCCACGCACCGCCGGCGGCCACCCCCCGGGCAAGCGTCCAGATCCCGCCGTCCCCGGACAATGGGCACCTGACCGAGGTCGGCGGCTTCTGGCCCGAGGGCCACCCCGCGCCGGCCAATCCCCCGGGACTCCGCAGCGGCCGCCAACCGTCGCGTTCGCTCGTTCAGCTGGGGCCAGAGCGCTGTCCATCGTGGTGTCGGCAGCTGCCCGTTTTGCTTGACAAACCCGGACAGGCACCGTTCGTGCCGCCGCGACGGCAAGACTGTCGCTGACTTTGCCAGTCGCCAGGCCCTCCCCGTTGGCGCATCAGTGCGGGAGGGCAGTCCGTCGGGAGTCGTTCCGCGCCTCTGGCGGCCAGCCGCTTGCGCACTCGCACGGAACCAACACCAGCCCCACCACCGGGAGTCAACAACCCTCCCTCTAGGGCCCACGGCAACGGCAAAGTCGGAGCTGGACCCGGGCATTGGTGGGCGCGCGTCAGTCGCCTGAAGGGCCGTCCTCGTTGAAGGGTCCCTTATCGAAGGGGTCGGCGCGGCAGAAGGGCCGGCGGCGGCG
>JAJZWS010000088.1 GCA_021846565.1 Bacillota bacterium | reverse complement strand
AGGTTGGAGAACACGGAGACCGTGCCTGTGGCGGTACCCGTGTTCCCTTTTGTTTGGGGAACCAGCTGCCACACGAGCGGAGATCGTGGATTCCCTGACAGGCTCGCGACCAGAGTAGCGCGGCGCAGGTGGATGGGATGACGAGACGACCCAGAAAGTCTGTCCCTTGGGCGTTACAGAAAACTAGGCAAGGAGGCTCTAGCGACATGCGGGGAAAAACGGGCTGGCGAGCCACGGTTTGGGGCGAACTGCTGGCGGAGTTCCTGGGAACCTTTGTCCTGCTGGCATTTGGCGCCGGAGTGGTGGCTGTGGCGGTGGTGGGACTCACGGAATCGGGACGCACCCTGGTGATTTTCCAGGGCGCGGGGGGTTGGCTCTTGATCACTTGGGGTTGGTGTATGGCCGTGGTGATGGGCATCTATGTGGCCGGCGGGGTCACCGGGGCCCACATTAACCCGGCGGTCACATTTGCCATGGCGGTGCGCCGCGTCTTCCCCTGGAAGAAAGTGATTCCGTATTGGATTGCGCAGACGGTGGGCGGCTTTACCGGCGCCGCCTTGGTGTATGCCGACTACTACCACGCCATCAATGCGTGGAATCTGGCGCACCACGTGACGCGGGCGGCCTCGGGCGGGCTCACTACGTTCAGCATCTTTGCCACGTTCCCGGCCGCGTATTATCACAGCAATATGTTTGGCCCGTTCCTGGATCAGGTGATTGCCACGTTCTTTCTGGTGCTGTTTGTGCTGGCCATCATTGACAGCCGGAACCTGGGCGTCCAGGGGAACGTGGGGCCTTTCATCATCGGTCTGGCGGTGGCGGCCATCGGGATGTCGTTCGGCGTAGGCACCGGCTACGCCATCAACCCGGCTCGTGACTTTGGCCCGCGGCTTTTTACCTATCTGGCCGGCTGGGGCAAAAACGCGTTTCCCGGGCCATTCGGGTACTGGTGGGTCCCGGTGCTCGGGCCGCTGGTCGGTGCGGGCATCGCACCCTTCGTCTATGACTTCTTCATCGGACACACGCTGGACGCGGTCAAGGCGAAGGCTGAGGCGTCCGCCGCGCAGAGCGTGGGGGAGACCCAGGCACAGTAGCGGACAGAGCGGCGGCGGACTTGAGTGCCCGGCGCCTGATGGGCGAGGGTGGGCGGCAGCGATGTGACGAGACACATCGAGGAACGATCGAAACGTTCGTAGGGAGGGATCGTCGATGGCAGGGCAGTACATCCTGGCACTGGACCAGGGCACCACGAGCTCGCGCGCGATTTTGTTTGATCATCACGCACGGCCCGTGGCGGTCGGTCAGCGGGAGTTTCCGCAGATTTATCCACGAGCTGGCTGGGTGGAGCATGACCCCGAGCAAATCTGGGCATCGCAGTGGGGGGCCGTGCAGGATTGCCTGGCGGCGGCTCACAAGACTGGTGAGGACATTGCCGCGATTGGCATCACCAATCAGCGGGAGACGACGGTGCTGTGGGACCGCAGCACGGGGCGTGCGCTGGGCAACGCCATCGTGTGGCAGTGCCGCCGTACTGCGGGTCGATGCGACGAGTTGAAGGCCCAAGGCTTGGAGCCGCTGTTTCGCGAGCGGACGGGGCTGGTGGTGGATGCATACTTCTCGGGTACGAAGGTGGCCTGGATGTTAGACAACACGGCCGGGGCGCGCGCACGCGCGGAGAATGGCGAAATCGCCTTTGGCACCGTGGACAGCTGGCTCATCCACAAGCTCACGGGAGGGCGCCGGCATGTCACCGACGTGTCGAATGCCTCACGGACACTGATGTACAACATCCACACCCTGGACTGGGACGACGAGCTGCTGGGCGCCCTCGACGTCCCGCGGGCGGTCTGCCCCGAGGTAGTGGACTCGTCGGGCGTGGCGGGCGAAACCGACCCGTCGTGGTTTGGCCGCCCGATTCCCATCGCAGGCATTGCTGGCGACCAGCAGGCGGCTCTGTTTGGCCAGGCCTGCCTAGAGCCGGGGATGGCGAAAAACACCTATGGCACCGGGAGCTTCGTGCTGATGAACACGGGGTCCGAGCCGGTGGCGTCACGCCACGGGCTGGTGACGACCGTGGCGTGGCGCATTGCGGGGAAAACCACCTACGCGCTCGAGGGGTCCATTTTCGTCACTGGCGCGGTTGTGCAGTGGCTTAGAGATGGCCTCGGCATCATCGGGCGTGCAGAGGAAACCGAAGGGCTGGCCCTGTCCGTGTCGGACACCGACGGCGTGTACCTGGTGCCCGCGTTTGTGGGACTGGGGGCCCCGTACTGGGACAGCTATGCGCGCGGCACGCTGGTGGGCATCACCCGGGGAACGGGACGCGGCCACGTGGTCCGGGCCGCGCTTGAGTCGATCGCCTTCCAGAGCCGCGATGTGCTGGACGCGATGGCCAAAGACAGCGGGCGCGAACTGGAGACGCTGCGCGTCGACGGCGGAGCGATTGCCAACCAGTTCCTGGCGCAGTTTCAGGCGGACATCCTGGGGGCGACGGTGGAGCGGCCCGAAGTGACGGAAACCACGGCCCTCGGGTCTGCGTTCCTGGCTGGGCTCGCGGTCGGCTACTGGCCTGACGAAAGCGTGATCCAATCCACATGGAGCCGGGATGCGTTGTTCACGCCCTCCATGGCGGAGGAGGAGCGGAGCCAGCGCTACACTCGGTGGCAGGCGGCGGTGGAGCGGTCCCGCGCGTGGGTAGCGCCAGAGTAGCTGGGCGACGGTGGCAGCGATCCGCATCGAATTCCGCCTGGGATCCGATGCGGATCGACATGCGATGCACGCAGGTCTCATCGATGTTGGGGAGGGATAACGATGAAGAAAGTGCTGAACCGGGTAGAGGACGTGGTGGACGAGGCACTGGAGGGGTTCCAGGCCGCATTCCCCACGTATCTGCGGCGGGTTGAGGGGACGCATGTGCTGACGCGGACGCGCCCCAAGCGTACCGGGCTGGTTGGGCTGGTGTCGGGTGGGGGATCCGGGCATGAGCCGGCCCACGGGGGCTACGTAGGCTATGGCATGCTGGACGCCGCCGTGGCCGGAGAAGTGTTCACGAGTCCCACCCCGGACCAGGTGCTGGCGGGCATCCGCGCCGCCGACCGCGGCGCGGGAGTGCTGCTCATCATCAAGAACTACACCGGCGACGTGATGAACTTCGAGATGGCGCAGGAGCTGGCGCAGTCCGACGGAATCCGGGTAGAGGCGGTGGTGGTGGACGACGACGTGGCTGTGGACGGATCCCTGTACACCACCGGACGGCGGGGGATTGCGGGGACGGTTTTTGTGCACAAGGCGGCCGGTGCAGCCGCGGAGCAGGGCGCCTCCCTGGATGAGGTGCGCGATGCGGCGCGCGCGGCGATTGCCCACGTGCGTTCGATGGGGTTTGCGCTGGCGCCGTGCACGGTGCCCGCGGCCGGTGAGCCGACGTTCACGCTGGGCACCACGGAGATGGAGCTGGGGATCGGGATTCACGGGGAACCGGGCACGGAGCGCCGGCCGGTGGCGACGGCGGATGACCTCGCCAACATGATTCTGGGTCGTCTCTCCGAAGACCTGGCGCTGACGCCCGGCAGCCGTCTCGCTGCCATGGTCAACGGCATGGGCGCGACGCCGCTGTTGGAGCTGGCGGTGCTGGCACGCCGCACGGGCCAGTGGGCTCGAGAGGCGGGGCACCAGATGGACGTCATGTGGCTGGGCGAGTTCATGACGTCCTTGGAGATGGCGGGTGCCTCTTTGACCCTGATGCGGCTGGACGACCGCTTGGCTGCGCTCATCGGCGCGCCGGCCGACACTCCGGCGCTGCGCCAGGGGGTCGTGCATGACTAGCGAGCAGTTTCGACGCATCTGGTTCAGGTTTGGAGAGCTCGTCACGGAGCACCGGGATGAGCTCAACCGGTTGGACGCGGCCATCGGCGACGCGGATCACGGAACCAATCTTGCGCGCGGGCTGGCCAAGGTTGCAGCGGACCTCGGTGCCGACGGCTCCCCTACCCACCTGGCGGCTTCCTGCCGCCAGGTGGGGATGGCGTTGCTGTCCACCGTGGGGGGCGCATCGGGCGCTTTGTGGGGCAGTGCCCTCCTGCGGGCGGCCGGGGCGCTGCCCGAGGCCGAAACCTGTGATACGGCGACGGCTGTGGCCGCGGCTCGCCAGGCGGTGGACGCCATTCAGAGCCGTGGGCATGCGGAGCTGGGCGACAAGACGATGGTCGACGTGTGGCGGCCGGCGCTGGCGCTGCTGGAGGCCAGCGTGGCGGAGGGCATGTCAGGGCGAAAGGCGGCAGTGGCCGTGGCCGAGAGGGCCGTCACGCTGGCGGACGAGACGGCTCCGCTGGTGGCGCGGCGTGGCCGGGCGTCGTATTTGGGGGCGCGCAGCGCGGGCCACGTCGACCCCGGTTCGGTGTCCACGGCGCTGTTTTGGCGGGCGGTGGCCGACATCGTGGCCACCTCATGACGGGCGTCCTGCTGGCCTCCCACTCCAAGCGGCTGGCGGAAGGGCTGAAGGAGTTGGTGGATGAGCTTTGTCACGGGGCCGTGCCCGTGGTGGCGGTGGGGGGCGGCAACCCTCTGGGGGTCAGCGTCGAGATGGTTATGGAGGGGGTCCGGGCCCTCTTGGCCCAGCCGGGGGTGGACGCTGGCGTGGCGCTCGGTGATCTGGGTGGGGCTCTGGTCGCGCTGGAGACCGCGGTGGAGATAGGCCACCTGGAGGGCCAGCTCCTGATCGCGGATGCCCCGCTGGTGGAAGGCGCGGTGGCGGCGGTGATGGCGGCCGCCATCGGCGAAGGACCCGAGGCGGTGGCCGCAGCGGCTGCCGAAGCGGGCCAGCTGCCCAAGCGGTAGGGTCCGTCCGAGCGCGGGACGCGCGATCAGCAAAGCGCCAAGCCGTGCTTTCGGCGCGCCGTTGCCCGAAAGCGTTGGCTGGAGCCGGTGGCGAGATTCTTGGCCAAAGGTGTGCTGGTCCCCCTTGGTCACTTTCCCCGTGGAATCAGAGCGCCCAGTGATGTGTACTGCAGACGTATACGGTGAAGGTGAATGCGGCCCATGATTCGCAAGCAGATTTATCTACCCGTTGCTCCGGACCGAGGTCTCAAGGAGATCGCGCGTGCGGGAGGCCAGTCCGAGGCCGCGCTCATTCGCGACGCCATCCGGCGACGTCTTGAGCAAGAGGACGCGCGCGACGCGGCGTGGGGCCGCCTCAAAGCGATGTTGGAAGCCATGGGCTCGGCCGGGGATCGCTTTGACCGGTCGGATGCTTATGCAGATAGGGTGGACAAATGTGACGGCGATCATTGATGCGAATGTTTTGGTATACACAGCGGGTATCCGGGCCGACGCCCGTCGCGCCTGCCGGGCTCGGGAACTGCTGGAGCGCCTCCGTCCTGATGCATGTCTGTCGCTGGAGGTGTTGTCCGAGTTCAGTGCGGTGGCTCTGCGCCATGGTGTGGGTCGAGAGGACTGCCGAGCCATCGTGGCCGAGTCCAGTCGGTCGCGGACGGTGCTCCTGCCAACGGCCAGCACACTGGAAACGGCCCTCGATGGCGTTCGTGACCACCGGCTCTCGTTTTGGGACGCGATGTTGTGGGCGATGGCCCAGGAGAACGACCTAGCCGCGATCGTCAAGGAAGACGGGCCCACCGGGGCGATCATCGGGGGCGTGACGTTCCGCAGTCCGTTTGTAGACTAACCGTGGACGAATCCTCGGGGTGTGAGCGCATCCGGGGGGACTCCCGACCCGGCTAACCACCCCCGACGTGAATGACCAGCTCACGGGCACCTGGCGGACCCGAGCATCGCGGCCACCCCCTGTCCAACGTCTTCCAACTCCGCGGCTTTGAGTACCGCGTTGTCGACTGCGACCAATCCGGGCAGTCCCAGCACCGGGAGTAGGGCGGGCCACCAGTGCACCTACGGGCTCCGGGCCGCAAGGGTCTCACCGGTGGGCGGCCGCACACCGCCACCCAGTCCTGGTGGCGGAAACCTTCGGGGACCCCACCCGGTTGGCCAGGACCAGCGATCGGGCGGCGGCGTGGCCGTACTTGCCCTAGACGGGCGGCTTCGCGCGCCAGCATCAGCCCCTGTCCGCCACGGCCAGCCCAAACAGGTATGGGTCGGGCTGCCCGGACGGGCGGCACCACGGTGTGCCCCGTTCCTAGCTCCCGCCCTGATAGGAGGGACCCCGACGATGCCCGATTTCCATGCGTTGCGTTGGACCGGCCCCGACGACCTCCGCTCCCAGTTGGCCGCCCTCCCCGATCCGCGCCACCGGCGGGGACCCGTCACCGGCTCGACCAGTTCCGGCTGCGCGCCTTCGGCGGTGTTGGGCGACCAGCGCCATTCTGTGGCGATCAGCGATTGAATTCACGACCCGGAACCCACGGCGGGCCTAATGTTCGCATGTCTGCGCGGGGGAGATACCGACAAGGTGCCGGGCGGATTCCCTCTTCGTCGCGTGTGGCAGCAGGTCGAGTCTGCCGTCGAGGCCCCCTTCACTGCGTGGTTGGACACCCAAACACACTCAGCCGCCTCCGCCGATTGCAGATCTTCCATCTCCAACTCCAACGGGCGGTGAGCTATCGCCATCGTCGCCCGCGGCGTCGCGGACGCGCTCCTGGGCGCCTAGCGCGGTCGAGGTCCAGGTATATGAGTCGCAGACCCGAGCGTCCGCCCGGGCCCGAGCCACGCCACCCGATGGCCGGCCGACGTCCCTGCGCCGGTCCCGTGCGGCGCAGCGCGCCCTCGGCGGCCCTCCGCATCCCGATTGACAAACGCGCGGCCGGCGCTTAGCATGAGCGGTGCACTTAGGCGCCCGTAGCGGTGAGGAGGGCCTCTTTTCATGTATGCGGTGGTAGAGACCGGCGGCAAGCAGGTCAAAGTAGAGCCCGGTCAGGTCATTCTGGTCGAGAAGCTGGCAGGCGAGGCGGGCAGCGAGCTTCGTTTTGCCCGGGTGCTGATGTTGGTGGATGAGACGGGCGCGACGCATGTGGGCCAGCCCTACCTGGCGGACGTGGTGGTCGTGGGCCACGTGGTGGCGCAGGAGCGCGGCAAGAAAATTTTGGTTTTCAAGTACAAGCCCAAGGTGAACTACCGGCGGCGGCAGGGACACCGGCAGGACTTGACGCGGGTCCAGGTTGATCGCATTGACCGGACGGACGGGGCGTCGGCGGCGGCGGCCGAGGCCTAGTCGTGGTGCGCGTGATCCTCACGCGGGCACAAGGCGAGAACCATCTCATGGTCAGCGGCCACGCCGACGCCGGGCCCTACGGGGCCGATTTGGTGTGTGCGGCGGTGTCAGCGTTGGTGGAAACGTGGCGCCTGGGCATTGAGCAGGGCCATGCCGGGACGACACAGTGCCGGGTTGAGACGGGTCGGGCGGAATTCTGGTGGAACGCGGCGAGTCAACCCCGCGCGGAGGCGGTCGCCCAGACCATGACCGCGGGCTTTCGGGATTTGGCGACGAGTCATCGGCGGTTCCTGCAGTTTGAAGAGCGCGCAGCGAAGGAGTGAGCACATGCGGCTACAGCTGTTTGCACACAAAAAGGGTGGCGGCAGTTCGCGCAACGGACGCGACTCGAATCCCAAATATCTGGGCGTCAAAAGCAGCGACGGCCAGTGGGTGACCGCCGGGAGCATCATCGTGCGGCAGCGGGGCACGAAACTGCATGCCGGCCCCAACGTGGGGCTCGGACGGGACCACACGCTGTTTGCCCTGACCGATGGGCATGTGAAGTTTCGCCACAGTTTTGACCGCCGTTTCGTGACCGTCGTACCGACGGCCGAAACTCCTTAAACTAAGGAGACGGTTTGAATGCGCTCATGGGGAGCGCTGGTGGCGTGGAGTGCAGGAGACGTAGCCCTAGCTCGTCTCCCTTGGCCGTGGTGTGCCGCGTGTCTCATCGGGTGGGCCATCGGGGGGATGGCCCTTTTGTTATGGGCGGGGGCGGGCGCCTTGTCGCGGGCGGTGAGCCACCAGCGGCACCGATGGGCGAACCACCAGCAGCTGGTGGCGGGGTGGCTGGAGTTGGGCCGGCCTGACGAGGCCGCGCGCATCGTGGCAGGCGCCGGGGTCTCGGCGCCCTGGCTGGTGCCCCTGCCCGGTTGGGCGAAGCTAGCCGTGTGGTGGCTGGACGCCCGCGCCGACGCGGCCGGGGTGGCTCTGACATGGCCCCAACAGCCGTCGACGGCCCGGAGCCTTGCCCGGGCGCTGTTTTTCACCGCCGCCGCCCTCGACGCACTGGGGTGTGCCCGGCTCACGGGCACGGTGGCGGTCGAGGCCGGGGCGGAGGCTTACGGGGTCCGGGTCGCAGCGGACGGCCCTCCGAAAAGGACCACCTGGTATTTTTGGGGTGTGCGGTTTCAGGTGGGATACGACGCGGAACGGTGGCAGTGGCAGGAACGCCCGCATGCCGGCCGAATGCACCGGGGAGGCTGAGCGCGTGTTTGTAGATGAGGCGCGCATTTATCTGGAGGCGGGGCGGGGCGGCGACGGGGCGGTGGCCTTTCGCCGTGAAAAATTTGTGCCCAAGGGCGGCCCCTCCGGTGGTGACGGTGGCCACGGTGGCGACGTGGTGCTGGTGGTGGACTCCGGGCTCAATACGCTGATGGACTTTCGCCATCAGCGGCACTTTCGCGCCGAGTCGGGCCGAGGAGGCGAGGGCTCGGACCGCTACGGCCGCCAGGGCGCGGACCTGGTTGTGCGGGTACCGCCTGGCACGCGGGTGCTGGACGACGAGGGGCATTTGCTGGCGGACTTGGTGCATCCCGATGAGCAGCGGGTGCTGGCGCGCGGCGGCCGCGGCGGCCGCGGCAATTCGCATTTTGCGAGCGCCAGCCATCGGGCGCCGCGCGTGGCAGAGCGGGGGGAGCCGGGGGAGGCGCTCTGGGTCGTGCTGGAGCTGACCCTGCTGGCCGACGTCGGACTCGTGGGCTTTCCCAACGCGGGCAAGTCCACGCTCATCTCGCGCATGTCAGCCGCGCGACCGAAGATTGCCGACTATCCCTTTACCACGCTGGTACCCAATCTGGGGGTGGTGGAGCGGTGGGGGGACCCGTTTGTGGTGGCGGACGTCCCGGGCCTCATTGAGGGGGCGGCGGAAGGTGCTGGCCTGGGCCATGACTTCCTGCGGCAGCTGTCGCGAACGCGAGTGCTGGTGCACCTGTTGGACCTGTCACCGGACACCACCCGCGATCCGGTGGCCGATTACCACGCGATTCGGCGGGAGTTGGCCCTGTACTCGGAAGCGCTGGCGGCGCGCCCGGAGATTGTGGTGGCCAACAAGATTGATCTGCCTGACGCACGCGCTCGGCTGGCGGAGGTGGCGGCCCGCCTGGGACGACCCGTGCGGGCGCTGTCGGCCATAAGTGGGGAAGGACTGGAGGAGCTGGGATGGCACCTGGTGGAGGAGCTTCGCGCCGCCCCACCGGCGGCCGCGCCGCTGCCGCCCCCCACCGTACCGCCGCCGGTACCCGGTGCGACGGTGGCACAGGTGGTGGAGCGGTCCAGCGAGGGGCACCCCGCGGTCTTTGCCGTGGGGGGCGACGTCCTGGCCCGCAGCGCGATGACCCGATGGGGCAGTTCCGAGGCCGAGCAGTACTTGATGGAATACCTCAGGCGGCGGGGCGTGGTGGATCAACTGCGGCGGGCCGGGATCCAGGAAGGCGACCGCGTGCAGGTGGGGGAGGGCGGCCTGGTGTGGTTCGAAGGCGGGTTGGCGCGGGAAGCCTGGCCAGAAGAGTTGGCCGAGCGAAAATTGCGCGGACGGCGCCGACATGGGCGAATTCAGCAGGAAAACGTGGAGCCGGAGGCGAATAGGGGCGGCGAAGATGGGCAAGCAACACAGCCTGGCAGCGAGGCGACGGGCAATAGGCCTGATGGGCGGTACATTTAACCCGATTCACTACGGGCACCTGGTGGCAGCGGAAGTTGCCCGGGACGCCTTTGAATTGGAGCGGGTGATCTTTGTACCGGCCGGACAGCCGCCGCACAAAAAGCCGGTCATCGCGGATGCGCAGCACCGCTACTTGATGGCCTTTCTGGCGACGGCCGCCAATCCGTGGTTTGAACTGTCGCGGATGGAGATGGACCGGCCCGGACCCTCGTACACCAGCGAGACGCTAGCCCACTTTCATGCTCAGGAACCCGAGGCCCTGTGGTACTTCATCACCGGCGCGGATGCGGTGATGGAAATGCCTACGTGGCACGCGGCGGCGGATATTTTCCGCCACGCGGAGGTCATTGCGGCCAGCCGACCCGGTTATGCGGTGCGCATCGAGCACGTGACAGCCGCCCTGCCCGCCGCGACGGGCCGGGTCCACCAGCTGGAGGTACCGGCACTGGCGATTTCGTCCAGTGCCATCCGGCAGCGGGTGGCGCGCGGGTGGTCGGTGCGCTATCTGGTGCCCGATGCCGTGATGCAGTATATCCGGAAGAATCGGTTGTATGGCTCCGGCCCATAAGGCAAGCCGGACGGGCGCATAGCGTCCTGCGCGGGGATATAGTATACTCTTAGTCAGGAGTTTCCCAGCATCCGAGGTCCTTCGCTTCCCTACGGAATCGGCGACCGGTGCCTGGGTCCCTGGCCGGAGGCCTTGGGCATGTAACTCCCTGGGAGGTGAACGGATCTAGATGGC
>JAJZWS010000087.1 GCA_021846565.1 Bacillota bacterium | reverse complement strand
CCGGCTTCACCGTAGAGCAGGGGGTCGGGTTTTCCCAGGACCCGTGCTGAAACTGGGGAATTCCCGATGGTGACGATGGGGAATTCCCCGTGCCGATCCTGGGTATTTTGAGGGTACGATTTACACCAGACGGGCCGTTCGCGGACCGTGTGCGCCCGGAGGCGATGGCCGAGCGGGCGACATCGGCGCGGGCGTGTGTCTTGGGGACGGCCCCCGACCAGGTGGCGGCGGCGTTGACAGAATCCCTCAAGGAGCGGGGCGTGCAATCGGTCTGGACGTGTAGGAGCAGGAAGCCGCGGCCGTGGACGATGCGGAGGGGCGGGAGCTGGGGGAGCCGGCGGACGGCGTGGCGGCGGTGCTCTGGGTGTGAGACGGTGCGCCGGGAGCAGTGGGGTCTGCCCGAGCCGGCGACGGTCAGCCCCATGGTCCTTGGGCGATGCCGCAGGTTGGGCGGGACCGGCATGGCTGAGCCGAGACGAAGAATCGGTCCGGCGCGGCGACGGCTTGGAGAGGAGACCCGGCAGGGCTCCGTCATGGTTGTGGAACCGCTTGATAGGCAACGGGAATGGTCGATGCCCCTGGACTTTTGGGCGGCCGTCTGGTCGGGTAGCGGCATGCATACGGACACGCCCACGATTCGAGGACGCGCGGTACCCCCGTGGGCCCCAGCCCGGGAGGTGCGCCCGGTGCGGCCCGCCAAACGCGCGGCGTGGCGCACGTTGATGGCGACCCACCACTACTGGGGCGTTCGCGGCGTGGTCGGGGAATCCCTCGGGTAGGTCGCGTGCGCCGAGACCGACGGGGTCGCCTTAGTGGGGTGGGCGGCGGCGTGGATGGTGCGGGTGCGCGACCAGTGGATCGGGTGGAGCCGCCCCCAGCCAGGGGCGCGGCGGAAGTTCGTGGTGAATCATGCCCGGTTCTTGATTCTCCCGGACGTGCACATCTCCAATTTGGCCTCCAAGACGCTGGCCTACACCACCCAGCGCCTCCGCCAAGACTGGACCGCAGTCTACGGGCACCCGGTCCTCGTGGCGGAAACCTTCGTGGACCCCACCCGGTTTGCCGGGACCAGCTATCGGGCCGCCGGGTGGGCGTCCCTGGGGCTGACGCGCGGCTTCGCGCGTCAGCATCGGCACTATGTCGCGCCCGGCCAGCCCAAACCGGTGGGGGTCCGGCCCCTGAGGCCGGACGGAGCGGCCCTGCTCGCGGCCCCGTTCCTCACGCCCGCATGATGGGAGGGACGCCGACGATGCACGACTTCAATGCCGTGAATTGGACCGGCCCCGATGGCCTCCGCCCGCGCCATCGGCGCGGGATCCGCCACCGCCTGGACCACGTCCTCTTGCTCGCGTTGGCGGCCGTGTTGGCGGGCCAGCGCCATGATGTGGCGATCAGCGATGGGATTCACGATCTGGACCCCGCGGCGCGCCGTCGCTTGGGGTGTCCGCGCTGGGGGGACACCTATAAGGTGCCCAGCATTGGGCACGGGACGGGGTGTACGACGAGGACCGGTCGCAAATCCGGACGGGGCACGGCCCCCGGGTCATGGCGAGCTGGCGGAACACCGCGCTGAGCCTGCTCCACCGAATGCACCTCCCCAACATCCAACGGGCGGTGAACTATCTCAATCGCCACCCGGACCACGTGGCCGAAGCGCTCCTCGGCGCCTAGCGTCGCCGGGGTCGGACATACCGCTCATCGACCCGGGCGTCCGCCCGGGGGTGTGCCCTGCCGCTCGGCGGCGCTTCCTCGCTTCATGCCACGTCCCCCGTCGTCGCTTCCACCCCGGAACGGCTACGACCTTGACGTTTCCGTGGGAGACCCTGTCTGCCCGCTTGGCGGGAGATACTGCGCTTGCTATAATAGTCGCAGCGTCTGGACGCCGGTCCGAGGCGACGAGCAAGTTTTTCATGGGGGGTCAGCGGATGACGGTCAAGCCGTTGGGCGACCGCGTGTTGGTCAAGCTGGTAGAGGAGCACGAACGGACTCAGGGAGGCATTTACATCCCAGACACGGCCAAGGACAAGCCTCAAACCGGCGAAGTCACCGCGGTGGGCGACGGGGAAAAGGTGACGGTCAAAGTGGGCGACCGGGTCATGTTCGCCAAGTTTGCCGGCACCGAAGTGAAGATTGACGGCGCAGAGCACCTGCTGTTGCCGATGGAAGACGTCTTGGCCGTGGTGGAAGGTTAGCCGCCACCGGGTCTGAATCACTTGGCAACCAACCAAGGATCCAACAACAGCATAGAGACAAGCCGAAGATCGGCGTGATCGGGGCGGAAGCGCCAGCGAGCCGGGGGCGGTGAGAGCCCGGTCGTGGAACCCTCGAGTGTCAGCCGGGAGGTGCCGACGGGTTCGCCCGGTACAGCGGTGAAGAGCCGACCTCAACAGCGCGACCAAGCCATACCGGCGCGTTGCGGGGGGGCGGAACGAAGGTGGTACCGCGGAAGGCTGGCCTTTCGTCCTTTGGGACGAAAGGCTTTTTGCTTGGATGAGACGAGGAGCGGGGCAGAGAGGGAAAGACCGGAGAACGGAGGGGTGACGGTGGCCGACTCTGACCCACGGGGAAACGAGGCACCAGAGGACCGCACGCGGTACGTGCCCGCGGCCGTGGAGCAACGGTGGTATCGCTATTGGGAAGAACAGGGGTTGTTCACGCCGCCTCGAGACAGCGCTCCGGGGACTCCGACGTTTGCGATTGTGATCCCCCCCCCCAACGTGACCGGCGTGCTGCATCTGGGGCATGCGCTCAACACCACGTGGCAGGACATCTTGGTGCGGTGGCACCGCATGCGGGGGGATGCCACCCTGTGGCTGCCAGGGACCGACCATGCCGGAATTTCCACACAGCAGCGCGTTGAGGCGATGCTGCGCGAGCGGGGCCAGTCCAAAGACGACCTGGGCCGCGAGGCTTTTCTGGCGGAAACCTGGGCGTGGCGCGCCCAGTACGGCGGCATCATCCTGGACCAACTGCGGCGTCTCGGCGCTTCGGTAGACTGGACGCGGCTCCGCTTCACCTTGGACGACGGCCTGTCGCTGGCGGTGCGCACCGTGTTCGTGCGCCTGTACGAAGAGGGCTTGATTTATCGCGGTGCGTACATGATCAACCGGTGCGTCCAGTGCGCCACCGCGCTGTCGGACATCGAGGTGGAGCACGAAGAGGAGGACGGATGGCTCTGGCGCATCCGATACCCTGCCGCCGATGGCGCTGAATCCGGGCTGGAAATTGCCACGACGCGTCCGGAAACGCTGCTGGGCGATACGGCGCTCGCCGTGCATCCGGACGATGACCGGTATCGGGACTGGATCGGGCGGTCCGTGGAGGTGCCGCTCGTGGGACGGATCGTGTCCGTCATTGCGGACGCGTTTGTCGACCCCGCCTTTGGCACGGGGGTGGTCAAGGTCACCCCGGCGCACGACCCCAACGACTATGCGATGGGTGAGCGCCACGACCTGTCCCGCGTCCAGGTGATTGGTGAGGACGGCCGGATGACGGCCGAGGCCGGGGCGTACGCGGGGCTTAGGCGCGAAGTGGCGCGCGAGCGCGTGCTGAGCGACCTTAAAGCGGCGGGGCTCCTGGTGGGCAAAGCACCTCTGCGCCATGCGGTGGGGCACTGCGAGCGCTGCGGCACCGTGGTGGAGCCGCTGATTTCTGTCCAGTGGTTTGTCTCCATGCGGCCGCTGGCCGCTCCCGCCCGCGAAGCAGTGGCGACCGGCGCCGTGACTTTGGTGCCGGACCGGTTTACGAAAGTGTACCTGAACTGGCTCGACCACATCCATGACTGGTGCATCAGCCGCCAGTTGTGGTGGGGGCATCGGATTCCCGCCTACTACTGCGATACGTGCGGCGAAGCCACCGTGTCCGTGGAGGCGCCGGCCGCGCTTTCCTGTGGACATGATCCCGCCGCGGTGCACCAGGACGAGGACGTGCTGGACACCTGGTTCTCCTCCGCGCTGTGGCCGTTCTCCACGCTGGGATGGCCCCAGGCGGAGCGCGGCGACTTCGAGCGGTTCTATCCCACGCAGGTGCTGTCCACCGGGTACGACATCCTGTTTTTCTGGGTGGTGCGGATGGTGGCGCAGGGGTTGCACTTTACGGGTGAGGCGCCCTTTGAGACGGTGCTGCTGCATGGGCTGGTCCGCGACGACCAGGGCCGCAAGATGTCCAAGTCCTCGGACAACGGCATCGATCCACTGGATGTGGTCGAGGAGTATGGGGCCGACGCGCTGCGGCTCTCTCTGGTGCTGGGCACCGCCGTGGGCGCCGACATGCGCTTTCGCCGCGAGCGGGTTGAGGCGGCACGCAATATCGCCAACAAACTCTGGAATGCAGTGCGCTTTGTGCGCACCGGGCTCACGGCCGCGCCCCTCGAGGAAACGGCGCCGGCGCGGCCCACCGACGCATGGATTCGGTGGGAGCTGGACCAGGCCGTACGCGACACCACGCTGGCGCTGGAGCACTTCGAGTTTGGCGAGGCGGCCCGCGTCGCGACGGACTTTCTGTGGGACAAACTGTGCGACTGGTACATTGAAGCGGTCAAGCGCCGTCTCGCGCGAACCGATGCCGACGGGGCCGCGGCTCGGTGGACGTTGTACACCGTGATGGAAGGCACGCTGCGCCTTTTGCATCCGTTCATGCCGTTTGTGACAGAAGAGTTGTGGCAGAGCCTGCCACACGTCGGGGCCAGCCTCGTTGTGGCGCCGTTCCCGACGCCCGAGGGCATCGAGCCCACGGCCGCCGTGGCTGGCCATCAACAGGCCCAGTCCCTGATTCGCGCCGTGAGAAACCTGCGCGCGGAGCTGGGGCTCTCGCCCGCCGAGCGCGTGCCCGCCGTGGCGATCGCCTCCGACGACGCCGTGGAAGAAGCCTGGCGAGCGAACCGCGAGGAAATTGTCGACCTCGCCCGTCTGACATCGCTCAGCCACGCGGCGGCCGAGCGGCCGCGACCGGCCATCGCCGGCGTGGCCGACGGCGGCACCGTGTATCTGCCGCTTGCCGGGCTGGTGGACCTGGCGCGCGAGCGGGAGCGGCTGGAGAAGGATCGGGACGCCACGCAAGTGGACGTGGACCGCCTGGCGCGTCGGCTGGCAGACGGGGGCTTCATTGCCAAAGCCCCACCGGTCGTGGTGGACGAAACCCGCGAGCGCCTCGTCGCCGGGCGGGCGCGTGCCGCCCGACTCGCTGAGCGGCTGGCGGAACTGTCCTGAAGCTCGAGGCACTGGGAGCCTGGTGGGTGGACCGGGCGCGGTTCGGCGTCCGCCCGGGGCTGGGCCGCACCGCGCACCTGATGGCGCGGCTGGGCCACCCCGAGCGGAGTGTCCCGGTGGTGCACATTGCCGGCACCAACGGCAAAGGGTCCACGGCCGCCCTGATTGCCGCAGGCCTCCGCGCGGCCGGCCTCACCACCGGCCTCTACACGTCGCCCGATCTGGGGGACCTGCAAGAGCGCGTGCAGGTGGACGGCGCGTTGTTGCCGGAGGGCGAGTGGCAGGTGCTGGCGCGCCGCGTCGAGGCGGCGGCGGCGTCGGCGCCCGAACCCCCCACGCTGTTCGAGTGCCTCACGGCACTGGCCCTCGCGGCCTTTGCCGAGCGGTCGGTCGCGGTGGCGGTGCTGGAAGTGGGGTTGGGTGGGTCGTTTGACGCCACCAACGTGGTGCCGGTGCCTGCTCTGACCGTGATTACCCCCGTGGCCGTGGACCATCAGGAGGTGCTGGGATCCACGGTGGCGGCCATTGCCCGCGACAAGGCGGGTGTGATCAAGGACGGGGGGCGGGTGGTGGTTGCGCCTCAGGCGCCCCACGCCCGGGCTGAGGTGGTGCACCGGGCGCGTGAAGTGGGGGCGGTGCTTCGGTGGCCCACACATCGTCTGCTGTGGAGCGACGCGTCGGGTGTCACCATCACCGTGCATGGGTCAGCTGCCGGGGTGTGGCGGACCAAGTTGCTGGGGCGGCATCAGGCGGGCAACCTGGCCCTGGCCGCCGCTGCGCTTGGGTGGCTGGGGGAGGGCTTGTCATGGGACTGGGACGCCGTGCAGACCGGGGTGGCCCAGGCCAACTGGCCAGCACGCCTTGAGGTGCTTCCGGGACGGCCGCTCGGGCTGGTGGATGGGGCGCACAATCTGCACGCCGCCCATGCCCTGGCGAAGGCGCTGGCCGAGCCGCATCTCATCCGTCCGTGGCATCTGGTGTGGGGGACATTTCAGGACAAGCCATCTGCGGCCATGCTGCGGGCGGTGTTGCCGCACGTAGCCTCGGTCGTGCTCACGCGGCCTTCGGGCCCTCGGGGCCAAGATCCGGCCGTCATCCGCCAGCAACTGCGCTGGCCGCCGGGCCTGGCCCCGGTGGTCGAGGGCCGCGTGTCCGAGGCGCTCCGCCTAGCGGTGCGCCGCGCTGGCCCCGGGGGGGCGGTCCTAGTGGCCGGATCCCTGGCACTGGCGGGCGAGGCCCGCCAGTGGTGGGCTCTCGAGTCCCTCCCACCGGGCGGATGAGAGCTGTCCGGTCCCGCACCCTCCGGATACGGAACCTCATTCTACGGGGAGCGCCAGGCCCCCGTGCACCGGGCGGACCGCTGGAGGCCCCGGGGGAGGGGGGGCGGTGGCCATCGCATATGCCACGTCCTCGGGCGTGATGGTATCGCAATCATGCGGGGCCGCGCAAATGGCGGCTTCGTTCGCCAAGTGTTCGAGGTCGGCTTCCTAGAGCCCAAGGGTGCGGCATGCCAAGGCATTCAGGTCCACGGCGGCGTCCAGGGGTGTAGGAGCCAAATGGACAGCGAGAATGCGGCGCCGGCCCTCCGGGTCCGGCAAATCGACGGCGATCTGCCGGGGGTAAGGATCCCCATCATAATAATGTCATCATGGCGTAATGGTATAGTTCCATTCGCCATGAAAGGCATCCGGCGTGACAGGCAGCGCGTGGAATGCTTCATCCGTCACGACGATGCCGGTCGGATAAGGCCCGCGTCGTACTCCGCGTGCACGGTCAGGCCGGTGGTGGTGGCGCTGGCGATACATTGGACCAGGGTTTCGAAGCTGGTCAGCGGGCGGCGCGCCAGGCGCGAGTGAGCACACTGAACAGCCGGTGCTCGATTTTGTTCCCCTGGCTGGTGCCCGGGGGAAGGTGACTGACCGGGATGGAGGGCCAGGTCCGTCGCCCAGCGCTATGCTCCGCCTTCCACCACCGAACCCGGTAGCCGTTGCTACCCCCACCGTCGGCCACAATGGTCGAGGTCTGGGCGCCGGGATATGGGGTCTTGCCCCGGTCGGTCCACCACCGGCGGAGGGAGGCGACGGCGCACGGGGCCGTGTCGTGGTCGCTCCCGACGGTCACCCCGCCGGCGTTGCGACTGAGGTCATCAAGGCCATACGGGGTGGCTTTACCCTCTGCGAGGCGGGGGAAGTCGTACCCCGGCACCCGCTCGGGCTGCGCCACGGGCTGCCACTCCTGGCCGCCGGTCTTGACGTGTCCGGTCAGGTAGGTAGATACGGGCCTCGGTGCGATAGCCTTTGCACCCATAGCCGGAGCTGGCCACGCGGCGTGTCGCCTCCGCGGACTTCCAGTGCGGATCTCCGCAAGGTGGCATCCGGCCGGCCGACTGACGGGCCCACCGCGTTCGGTGACGGTCCGCCGAAAAGACCCCCATGGCCGTGCCGGCCCGTGGCTGGAATGTGGCGGACAGGAGGCCCTCAGCTCAGGATCAGTCGCCTCCCTAGCCCAGCAATTCGCGCAGATTCGTCTGCAGAATCGACACGTCGCCAGAAATCTCCATGGTGTCTGCGACCACCTCCACGATGTTGCAGGCGGTGATGATGTGCTCCACCTGCGCCAGCGCTCCTTGCGCGGCCGCCACCTGCGTCAGGATATCGCGACAAGAATCCTCTCGGACTATCATCGCTTCAATGCCGCGCAATTGTCCTTCCACGCGCTTTAGTCGTGCCATTATATGGGGCGCGTTCCAGTACACAACTCTCCGAGCCATCTCCCCGACCTCTTTGCTGTGTGGCTGGCCAGCGGGGTCCGCCTGCCTGTTTTCGCCCTTCATAAGTCTCCGACCCACCTTTCTCCACTTTCCTCTAGCCGACGGCCAGGTGAGCCATCACTAGAATTATGGCCACCTGAAGCACGCCTTGAAATCCAGCCAGCATATTATTCTGTCTGTTCAGTCGAAATATCTTGTTTAAATCGGGCACTGGTTTTTGCAGCTCGCGGTATGTTCGCAGGGAGTTGGGCAGCAGAATGCCAAAGCCTTGGACCGCAAGAATGGCGATAATCACCAACGCCGCAATCACCCAGGGGCGAGCGGGGTTCATCGGGGCGACGATTCCCATCCAGGTGGACAAGATCCATCCAGCGGTGCCGGTTGTGAACGCCAGCACGGGCAGATACAGCAGGGTTCTCGGCGTGAGCCAGCCGATAACGGCTTTCCGCTGGGGTGGATCCAGTCGGCGGAGTATGGGTCCCAGGATGAATCCCATAAAAATGTCGGTGCCGGTCCAAAGAGTGCCAGACATTACGTGAACGAAATCGAGCCAGTACATGCTCCTCTGAATCACGGCGAGTGTCATGGCCGCCGGGAACGCGAGCACCCACCAGGTGACTTGACGAGCCAAAGATGTCTTCCGCTCCGGCGGAATGATTGCGTCAACGATGCCCACAGTTGTCAGCTCCCCTTTCCCCCCTCCCGCCCGCGAGCCGTGACACCCCGTCAAGTTCGGTGCGGGCACAGGCTTGACAAGGTGGAGGAGGCTCGGACCCTCGCGCAACGGGTTGAATGGTACGGGGCCGGGCGTTGCCTGGGCGTTCCTCTCGGCGGGGCCTCCACACTCAGCCCGCGGAGGCGGACGCCGACGGGACCGCGTGCCGGCCGCAGCTCGATGCCGGTATTGTGCCATGACATCCATCGGACCTTTCTGGGTACGCCCCGGAGAGCGGCATCATAGGTCAGGTCGAAGTCATCCATCGGGCAATGGTTGGCGTGGCGGTCCATGCCCGCCACGCCAGAGACCCGCCAGACCGTTGCATCTGCCGCGTCGCCCTGCCGACAGTGGGCCGACCATGGTGTAGCGTGACCCCAACGCGGACAGCATCTGCGCCGCGGGACTCGGGAGGCCAGCACCTGTTTGGACCCACGTGGCCGGACGGCCGGAGGGGGGAGCAGATCTTGGACAGCATCCTGAACACCGACCGTCCCGGACGGAGTGGCCGGAGGGGATTCGACACCGTGTGTCTCCCCGCGATCCGCGCTGGGTAAGCCTCCGGTTGACATTCCCGGGAGCACCGGACCTGCCAGAGGGGAACTGGTACTGGGTGACGGTCCTTGCGCTCGGCGAGTCACAGGCATGGCGGATCGCCATGCCAGACACCGGCAGCCATGATGGCCGCCAGGCCTTTCTGCACCACGTGCGGACATTCCCAGCGGTGCACGATCCTTCGGTGGTTCGCGAGCTTGTGAGCCGTCGCCTAGTATTTTGGCAGAACGACGTCCTGTTTGTGTTCTCACCCAAAGGCCAGGCCCTCACGCGGGTTCGCTTTGCGGCAAGCCAGTCGGGCCCTGTGTCCTGGTGGCGCCGCGTCGTGCGTGCCGGGGTGGCGGTGTTGGCGAAGCTAAAGCTGTGCTGGTCACCATGGCCCTCTATGCGTTGCTGCTCGGCTGGCCATTTGCCATCGGATTTGTCGCTCTGGTTGCCCATCATGAGATGGGGCATGTGGTGGCGGTGCGCCGCCGTCACATGAAAACCAGTTCGCCCGTCTTTCTTCCGTTCCCCGGCGCGTTCATCGGACTCCGCCAGCGTCCCCGGGACGCCAAGGAGGAAGCGTTCTTGGGCACCGCGGGCCCGGTGTTTGGCCTGGCCGCCACCAGCGTCTCCGCGCTGCTCTGGGCGGTGACGGGAGACCGATTCTGGGCGGCGCTCGCCAGCGCGGGTTTCCTTATTCACGTGTTCACCCTCATGCCGGTGCTGCCGCTGGACGGCAGGCGGACGGTGGGGTTTTGGCGCTGGCTGGCGTGGATTCCTGGAGGCGTGGGCGCCCTGGCGATCCTGGTCTATCGCCCCACGCCGCCGCATTGGCAGTTTAGCCCGGTGAGCGTGCTGCTCATCGCCTTGGTAATCTGGTGCCTGTCGGCAGAGCCGCGCATCCGACCCGGGGGGCTACACCAATATCGGCCCACGGGCCCGGTGGGGCTATACGGCGCTGTGGGCGGCGCTCCTGGCCGTGAGCGCAATAGGCTATGTGACTTTGGGCGCCTACGCCGTATGAACCAAGCAAACGATAAGTTTCAGGTGGCAGACCGCCGCGGAAGACTGTCGAACATCGGGTCGGACTTGCCGGAATCGCTCGGAGCCCCGGCACGATCATGGTTCTCCTCGGTCTCAAAGTGGCTGTCCTCCAGCAGCTCGCGACATCCACCGGGTACAGGGCAGCGGACGCGGCTGGGCGTGACCCATCCGGTGTCGACAGCGGCCAATGGCCGCTAAAGTGGACCCCCTCCTCAAACCGCCTGCTCCGCCGGCCGCCCTCCACCCGATACACTGGCCCGGGAGTGATCGCATGAGTGGAGCACGGTTTACCGTCGCCCCCGAGGTCTGTGACCGCGTGCCAGGTCTGGTCGTCGTAGTGGCTTGGGCGACCGGGGTCGACGGGAATGTAGCATGGGTTGTGTAAACTCCCTGGTCCCATATCCTGGAGTTTGCCGTAAGGAGGCTTCCCATGAGCATGTTGACGCACGAGCAAATGCGCGACTTCATCGCGACCCACGACTTCCGGTCCCCCGAAGACGTCCAGCGAGCCTTGAAA
>JAJZWS010000086.1 GCA_021846565.1 Bacillota bacterium | reverse complement strand
TTGCGGGGTAGAGCAGTCTGGTAGCTCGTCGGGCTCATAACCCGGAGGTCGCAGGTTCGAATCCTGCCCCCGCGCCCATTGCTCACGTAGCTCAGTTGGTAGAGCACGTCCTTGGTAAGGACGAGGTCACCGGTTCAAGTCCGGTCGTGAGCTCCAATTGTCGGCGGGTCGGGCAACCGGCCCGTTCTTTTTGTGTTCGCGATCACCGCGGGCGCCGGGGCGGCGGGGCCGCTGGGGGGTCGTTCTGCTCCAACAGGCTCCGCCAGGCGGCGGCGCCGGCCGACCAGGCCGCGGCCACGAGACCCGCCACCGGCACCGCAAAGAGGGCGCCCCAGATGCCGAACAACAGCGCGCCGCTCATCAGGGCCACCACGGACAGGACCGGATGCAGTCCCACTTGCTGACGGATGATGCGCGGCCCCAAAATTTGCGATTCCATCAGCTGAATAATGACGTACAGAATGAGCACCTCGGGCACCAGCGGCAGCGGTTGCTTCAAAAGCGCCAGCAGCACCGGCAGGACGGCGCCGAGCACTGGGCCGATGAGCGGTACCAGCTCCATGAGGGCCGCGAAGCTGCCGATGGCCAGCGGGTACGGCAGTCCCAGGACCCAGCATCCGAGGCCGAACGCCGCGCCTACCGTCAGCGACAGAATCAGCTGGCCGCGGAGGTAGCCGCGAATGACCCGGGTCAGGGTGGCCTGCAGCGCCACCAGATGCATCCGGTGGGCGCGCGGCACCAGACGCATGATGGACCGGCGGATGCGCCGAGCATCCAGCAGCAGATACACCGTGATGAAAATCGTGATGGCGGCGGCGCCCACGGCGCTGGCGAGTGCCAGGACCGCGTTCAGCGTTTGGGACAAAATCACACTGGAGACCGTGCCGACGCTGTTCAATACCCGGTCCTGCAGCGTGGACCACTTGAGGGTCACCCCAAAGTGCTTAAGAAACGTGAGAATGCGGGGACCCGAAGCGGCCCAGCGGTTCAGCTCGTGCGGCAGATGCACCGCCAGCGCGGCCAGCTGACCAATGAGCGCCGTGCCGACGTAAACGCCGCCGCCCAAAAAGAGGGCGGTGGCGGCGGTCACCACGATAATCACCGCCAGCACACGGCCCACGCGCGACTCCAGAGCCGCCACGTAGGGCGCGAGGAACAGCGTATACATCAACGCCAAAAGGAGAACCAGCGCCACGGCCGCGAGCCGGCTCACCACTGCCCAGAGCCCCACCAGCACGACGCCAGCGCCCAGCACCACCAGCACCACGTCGCGGGCGACGGCGACGCGTTCGGCAAACGAGGGACGCGGCGGCGTGGGACGCATGCAGATCCCTCCTCGTGCGCGCGTCGGTGAGCCACAGTCTGCTCAGAGTATAAGGGTTCCATTGGGGGCACGTCCTTGGGCTACAATCGATCTCAGCTGGCTCGAGTCGGCGCCCGGTCTCCTCCGGTACTGGCTGACCGTCCGCTCGGCCGCGCATCATGGACCGTGGAAAGGGGGAGGCGCATGACGTCCGCACCAGAGAGGCTTGCCAGCGAGATGGTTGCCGAGGCTTGCGTTACGCGGCATCACGGCCGGCCCGGCCTGCCCGCCCGGTCCAAGGTCGGCTGGGCGGATCGCGCAGCGGACCAAGTCGGGGCCCATGACCTGGTCACATGCGCCACACACTTCCTCGCACACCCCCACCCCACCGTCCGTCAGGTGGGGCTTGCGCTGCTGGCTCGCCCCGACGTGGATGCGGCCACCGCGGAGCGTCTGGCCCGCGAACTCGCAGACGACCCCGACTGGGAGGTGCGCGAGTGGGTGGTTGAGCCGCTCGCCGCGCACACGGCCCGGGAAGCCTCGGGATGGCTGGAACGCTGGGTGCAGGAGGGCCGGGGGCGTCGCCGTGCCGCCGTGGTGGCGGCACGGCAGCTGGTCCGCCACAAAGACATCGACTGCGTCACCGCGCTCAAGGTGGCGACGGCGGTCGTGGACGACCCCGACCCCTATGTAGCCGCCAGCGTCGGCACGTTTCTCCTGGCGGACGGCATTTACCCCACCTGCCCAGACGCCTTCCGAGCATGGGTGGCAAGCTTGGGGCCGTGTCCGCCCGACTCCCCGCGGCTGCGGCATCTGGCAGCGGTCGTGCGGCGCCATCCTGCCTCAGCGCCAGGGGGTCAGAGGCCCGGCCCTCTCCAGAGGTAGATGGCCAGCGCGATGCCGGTGGCAACGAGGAGGCCGGCCAGCAGGAACGGCAGCCGGCTGTGCGCGGCGCTCGCGCCGCTGTCATGCAGAATGTCCGTGCGTACCCGATGAAAGTGCATGGTGGCGGCGCCGAGGGTGAGCACCCCCACCAGAACCAGCGCCAGGCCGATGGGGTTGTGGCCTCCCACGGGGCGCGGCGTCGAGTGAGGAGGGGCCCCATGAAGGAGCCGCGTCTGGAGAAACAGATCAAATTTGGCGAGGACGAAGCCGAAGGTCATGAGGGCCACGGCTGTCCGGAGCCAGGCCAAGAACGTCCGCTCGTTCGAGAGGAAATTCCGCGTCTCGGCGTGGGACCGCCGGTCCGCGTCGTCGCGTTGGCTCACACCCCTGCCCCCCCTGCGAGCATGCCCGTTCCCACCGATCCGGTTCCGTGGGCAGACCGGGTGGTGTTGGGCGACGGCTTGGCTGCGCTGGCCGGAGTGCCGGCCGGGGCGCTGGACGCCGTGTATCTGGACCCGCCCTTTTTCACCGGCGCGGACCAGGTGGGGGACCGGGGCCGGTTCGAAGATCGCTGGCCCACCCTCGAGGCCTATCTGGCCTGGTTGCAGCCTTGGGTGGCGGAGAGCCGCCGGGCGTTGAAGCCGACGGGGTGGTTTTGGCTGCACCTTGACTGGCACGCCGTGCATTACGCCAAGGTGATGGCGGACGGTGTATTTGACCGCCGCCACTTTCGCAATGAGATTGTGTGGGCCTACGGCGGCCGTCGAATGCCGTCCGCCATGCGCTTCAATCAAAAGCACGACATTCTGCTGTTGTATGCACGCTCGGCGGCGGCCCGCATCACGCCGCTCTTCCTGCCGTGGACGCGGGAGGAATATCTGGCGTTAAAGCGCCAGCACGTGCATACGGAGCCTGACGGCCGGGAGTGGATCTGGGGGCACGCCGGACGCGGCAACCCCCGCGCCTACAAGATTGACGTGAAAGACGCCGTCAGCCGGGGGCGCGCGGTCACCAGCGTGTGGGACATTCCCATCTTGAATACGTCCGATCACGAGCGCGTCGGATATCCCACCCAAAAGCCGCTGGAACTGCTGCGGCGCATCGTGGCGGCCTCGGTCCCCGAGGAGGGGATTTTCGGGGACTTCATGGTGGGTTCCGGCACGAGTGCCGTGGCAGCGCGCCAACTGGCGCGAAAGTTCATCGTGGCCGATCAGTCGGCCGACGCCGTGCGGATCACGGTGGAACGGCTGGAATCCACCGGGGCGCAGGTGCGGGAAGGACCCTGGACCTACTAGCCAGAGGCCGCCGCTTGCTGGGATGTTGTGGCATCGTGTTTCTGTGACCCTCACGGGCAGCGGCGGCGATGTGCACTGCCGCCGCCGGGATGGCTCGCTTGCCCACGCTGGTGGGGTGCCCGACAGCCTGCAAGAGGCCAGGCGGTTCTGTTGCAAGGTGGGGACGCGGGCACGCGCGGATGGGGTGCTGCCACGCTGACCTCAGCAGGTGGATAACCCCTTAAGAATCTTTAAGAATCTTTAAGAATCTTTAAGAATCTTAAGGATGCTGATTTCGTGCAAGGGCGCGTACTCTCTTCCGACGGGACTCGCCGGTCGACGGGTGCGGCCGACGGGAGCCGGAGGGGAGGAGGAATCCTGATGTTTCGCCATGTGGTTTTGCTCAAATGGAACCCCGAGGCTACCGCCGAGCAGCGCCGCGCGGCCGCCGAGGGCATCCGCACGCTGGAGCAATTGCCCGGCATCCGCCAGTTTTCCGTGGGAGAGGACGCCGGCGCCGAACCTGATACGTATGACCTGGTGATCGTGGCGGACTTTGATGATGAAGCCGGCTACCTGGGGTACAAGAACCACCCCCTGCACCGGACGCTCATCGCTGGGGTGACGGAGCCCATTCGGGCGGCGCGGGCCGCCGTCCAGTATCACCTCGAGTGACAAGCGGGGCATCAAAAGATGGCCGGGCGCCGCTAGACGCCCGGCCAGGAAGGAGCGGACCTAGATGGGGGTCCGGGCAAACGCTTCCACTTCAGACTCGGGACGGTATCCCACCAACCGGCCCACTTCGCGTCCGCCTTCCAGGCGGATGAGGACGGGGATCCCCATCACCTGATAGCGCTGCGCCAAGTCCGGATTTTGGTCGGTGTCCACATGGACCACTGCCACCGTCTCCTGGACTTTGGCGGCCACGGCATCAGCCACGGGATCCAGCCGCCGGCAGTGTGGTCACCAGGGGGCGCCAAACATCGCCACCACGGAACGGTCCGATTGCAGGAGGGCGTCCCACGTGGACGCGTCCACCTCGCGCATCGTCCCACCCCCCTTCTATCGGCGGTGAGCCCTCGAAGGGGCGCCGCCTCTAACAGCATGATAGCATTTCTGGCAAGCAGGGGGCGGAGGCCGCGTCCGCGTAAATCGACGAGCAGGAGAGGGGGCATCCGCTGGATGATGGTGCGCCGATGGGGAGGCATGATGGTGGGCGCCGGTGTGCGGGTGGCGAGCGTCACGCGGGCGGCCACGGGCCTCACGCTGGTGCTGCTGCCGGACGGCGCCGTGGGCAGCGTGGATGTGCGCGGTGGGGCGCCCGCCACGCGCGAGGTGGAACTGCTTCGGCCGGAAAACCTAGTGCCCGGCCCCGACGCCGTGCTCCTGACTGGGGGCAGCGCTTTTGGCCTCGCCGCCGCCGAGGGCGTGATGGCGGTGCTGGCCGCGGCGGGACGCGGCTTTCCCGCAGGAACCGTACGGGTCCCCATCGTCCCAGCGCTGGCGATTTTCGACCTCGGGGGACCAGCTCCCGAGGTCCCGACGGCGGAGGATGGCCGCGCGGCCGCGCGGCGGGCCCTCAGCGGCGGTGCCGAACGCGTCGCAGAGGGACGGGCGGGGGCGGGGACCGGCGCCACCGTGGGCAAGCGGACCGACGATCGGCCTATGCGGGGAGGTCAGGGCGCGGCCGCCATCGAGTCGCGGGGCCTTACGGTCTCGGCGCTGATGGTGGTCAATGCCGTGGGGAGTGTGCTGGATGCGGACGGCCGCGTCCTGGCCGGTCCGACGGGGCCGGACGGCGTCCCTAAGTCCTGGCTCGACAGCTTCCCTACAGCGTCCCCGCGTTTTGAGCGCGACGCCACCACCATTGGCGTGGTGGTGGTGGACGGCGCGCTGGACAAGGCGGGGCTCAGCCGCGTCGCGATGATGGCGCACGACGGATTGGCGCGGGCCATCAGTCCGGCACACACCCCCTGGGACGGGGACGCGGTGGTGGCGGTGGCGCTGGGGGGACGCGGGGTCGACGCCGGCTGGGCGGGCGTGCTGGCGGCCGAAGCCGCCGCGATGGCGGTCCGCCGGGCGGTCGTGGCCGCCAACGCCTGAGGGCGGGTCCGGGGGGTGGTCGGCTCAAGTTCTGGCGATCCTGCCGTCACCGCGTCGCGGGCCACGGTGGCCGCCAGGGGCGACGAGTCTGAGCAAGATAGGCTGGGCAAGGAGCGGGCCTGGTTCAGCACCGCTGCAGCAGACCGTGATACTGTGCCAGGATGGGCAGCCACGCCTTCAGTTCGTCGGGCTGCCATGGCGGCTGACCCAAGCCCGCTCGTAGGCGCTGCGGTCGTAGCCGGCCCGCGTGGCATGCGAGAACGCCACTACGTCGAACGGCAACTGCGACCAGCCGGCCAGAACCCGTCAGGGTGTCTCCTCGTCCCAGGGCGTGGACCACAGGCGCAACGTCCCATCCTGGCCCGTGAGGGCATCCGTAAACCCCAGCGCCCGCGTGCCGGGCACCCACACCGGGGTTTCACCGCCACCCCGCCCATCGTCCAGGGCCAGGAGGTTTCCGGGCAGATCCATACCCGGATACACCGGTTCCAACGGCACGTCTGGCAGGTCGTCGCGAAAAAGCGGCGTGGCCCAAGGGCGCGCGCCCCGCAGCACCGCGCGAACTTGCCCACGTCGCGGACGTGGTCCGGCTTCAGTACCGGTTTAACCCCCGGATGATGGACAGTCGGTCCGGTATTCATCCCCTCACGTCGTTTCTTGGGGGGCGTGACGCCTGCGGTCACGCCCGGACCGGTTTCAGTGGGAGGGTCCCCGCCAGCAGGCGGCGGTAGGCCTCCTTCCGGGGGCCAATCCTGGACACTGCCGTGGCAGCGCGGTGTTGTAGGGACGGATCCACGCCGTCACGCGCGGATACGCCGCCGGGAAGTCGGCGAACGGGTCGTTCGCCAGGCACTCTCGCGCCCACAGGCGGTGCCCGCTCTCAATGTGCGCGGGCTGGTTGGGCCAGCCGGGCCCCGAACCCCGCCGCCCGAGCGGCCACGGCCGTACCCAACGCCGTCGCGCCGAAGACGCCGCGCAGACGGCGGAGCAGCGTTTAGGGCGATCGAGGCCACCTTGGCCCCGAATCAGGACGCCTGGCACCAGGTGAATGAGAGCTAACCCCAGAACCACCCGTGGGAGAAGAGCACGGCGCCGGCGATGGCCCAAACGCCCGAAAACGCCACCAGGGCGTAGCCGACGCGCAGAGACACGGCGCCACTGAGTCCGATGACCGCTGGGATGTCCAGGGACAGAAACCGGGCCGCCGAGGCGAGCGGGTCATGGTCGAATTCCAAGCTCAGCGGCAGCACGAACAACACCACGCCGATGCCGACGGCGGCTGCCCGAACCGGCGAGCTGCGAACCTCGCGGATGATGACCCACAAGCCGGCACCGAGCATCGGAATGAGGGCCAGTGCGGCCAGACTGGACGCCAACACCGGATGGGCGGCCGCCTGAATCACGGGCCAGCCCGGGATCATCCATTGGACCGCCCACCCGCTCTGCGCGCCGACGAACCCGAGGGGCGATCGCCCGTTGGCCACAAGGACCGCGATCACCGCAACGAGGGCCGCTGCGGAACCAGAACCCCAGATGATGCCGTCTCGCAAAGAGCCGACGTCGCGTCGCCATAGGGCGTGCAAGGCCCAGACACCAGCGCCCGCCCCGACCAACAGTCCCAGCGGGTCGACGAGGCCGGCGAGGGCGGACCACGCGGCGGCCTGCCAGGGGCGCCTGCCCTGCATCGCCAGCAACGCGCCGCACAGTCCCACCGCCTCCCAGGCCTCGGGGTAGGCCGTACTGTAGAACACCGCAGCGGGGGCCAGCGCGACGAGCGCCTGGGCCACGGCGACCTGGCCGCCCACCCGCCCCCAGGCCGTCGCCAGCCGGCCCACGATCACGATGAGCGCCAACAGCACCGCCTGCATCCCGACGAACGCGACCCAGGGCCAATGCGTGACCCAGAGGTAGGCGGGGACCCCTGGGAAGAATGCCGCCGCCGACGGGCGCGCATACCCCTGGCGCAGGATGATCTCGTACCACCCCACGTCCCAGCGGAACCACGGCACCCCGTCGACGCCCGCATGGGGGCCGGCCGGAATCGGAAGGACGGCTCCCAGGACCACGACCATTTCGTGCAAGGCCCACAGCCCCGCCACGACCGGTGTCACGCCCCATCCGGCGAGCGTCGCGGGCCATCGGACCCATGTCGTGCGGGTGGGAAATGTTGCATCCATACTGCCAGTGTGGTGAACGCGGAGGGGCGATGCAACCCCCCGCCTCGCTCCGCCAGTCCGCGATCGGACCTTCGGTCACGCGCGGGCCGCCGGTGGTATCGCGGTGCCCCGGGCGCGGCCGCCCCGGCGGGGGCGGTCCGGGCGCCCCCGCTCGGCGTCGTACGTGGATCGCGCCGCCCCGCCAGCTGGCACACCAATGTTACGCGGCACCCTCGCGTGATCCCGGGGTGCGCGACGACACAGCGGTCGCGGGGGCGCGGTCGGCTTTTTTTACGAGGTCCTGGAGGAGGGCAATCTCCAGATCCTTCTCCCCCAGGAGCTCCTTCCAGTGCCGATGCTCGCCCTCCGCGGCGGTCAAGGCCGCCACCGTGGCGGGGTCGGGAACCGGGACGCACCCCGCCCGCGCCGCCTGGCGGACCCACTGCGGCACCAGTCGGTCCCGGAGTTCATGCCGCCGGGCGACCCAGGCGGCGTTTCGCACCTCCCGCACATCTTGCACCACCTGGTCCCGTACCCTTTGCGGATAGACGTTCGCCCTGCGGATCCTCTCCTCATCTCAAGGGTACGAGCCCGCAGCGATCGTGTCCACCCGGTTTACGGGGCTTCAGGGAGCACCACCACGGCGGTGGGCGGCCGGCGGTCCAACCGCTCCCACACGTTGCACGCTCGATCCGGTGGCGCGATGGGATCAATGAGAATGACATCATGGCCGGTGTCCACCACACAGGTGGTCACCACCGGGTCCCAATCTGCTTGTGGGCTCCACTGAGCATGATGGACACGCCACAGCCAGAACCCTAGGCGGACATCCCGTATCGAATCCAGCGTGTTCTCCAGCGCCACTCCCCTTGTGCGCGTTCGGCTGCGCTCGGGGCCATCCTCAGGTGAAATCAGGTGAAAATCAGTAGACGCGACGGCCGGCGGGCAAGGTCCGCGCGGTAGGCCGTCGCGAAGGACCTCTCGGGTTTGGGCAGCGGTCAAGGACCGAGCGGCCCCAGGTGGGTCCCCACCCGTGGGCCAGGTGTTTGGCGGGGTCGGCCAGCGTCGCCGGGTCGCGCGCCACAGGTCCCGGGACTAACCCCAGCCGTGCGGCCTGCGCCCACTCGCACTGGGAGACCGGCTCCCCCGTGAGCCGGGTGCGACCTGCCCTGTCGGCGACCCACCGAGCGTCGGGCAGGGCCGCGAGCCGTGTGTCGCGGCGCGCTCGGCTATGGCGGCCGATCGGGGCGATGTAGCGCTCCAGGCAGCCTTCGGCCACCAGCTGCTCCAGTGCCAGCCACACGGTGCCTCGCGACACGTGCAGCAGCGTCGCAAGGCGGCGCGATGACGGCCACGGCGTGCCGGCGCCGACATCGTCCTCGCCAGCAGACACGGTGCGACTGGTTCAGAGAAAGGTGTCACCACTGGATCTAGCCTCCGGGCCGACTGGCGCGCACACTGCATGGTACCGGGAGACCGGCACGCAGGCAGGGGAGATGAGATGGGTGGGCAGTGACGCACGGGGTGTGAGGGATCGGGTGCGGCGGCACCCAGAGCGGGGCCACTACGATGCGGAGACGGTCCACCCGATTTTAGACGAGGGGCTGGTGTGCCATCTGGGCGTGGTGATTCGTGGGGAGCCCTGGGTGCTGCCCACGATCCACGCCCGGGTGGAGGATCAGGCATAGTGCACGGCGCGGCGGCGGCCGCCAGCTTAAAGGCCAGGGCGGCGCCCGCGATGTGCTGCCTCACGGTTGCGCTGGTGGACGGGTTGGCGCTGGCGCGGTCGGCCTTCAACCACGCCCTGAACTACCGCTCCGTGGTGGTGAGGGGATTCGGGACCCGGGTCGTGAACCCCGCCGAGAAGCTCATGGCCTTAAAAGCGCTGGTGGAGCATGTGGCGCCGGGCGGCTGGAAAGACGCCCGGCCGCCGTCGCCGCTGGAGCTGAAGACGACGCAGATGGTGCGCCTGCCGCTCGTCGGTGCCGCCGCCAAAATGCGGAGCGGCCCGGTCAAGGACGACACCGAAGACCTGGGCTGGCCCCACTGGGCCGGCGTGCTCCCGTTGCAGCTTGTTGCTGGGGCCGTAGCGCCCGACGGCCAGATGGCCAACCCCACTGAGTCGACGCCCGCGTATCTGGCCAACTATGTGCGAGCCCGGCGCTGACCGCTACCCGCCGCAGGGCGGCGTGAGCGTCCAGGTGGACCCGGACACCGACAGCGACGACCCCAGCGAGAGGACGTCCGGTCCGATGAGCCGGTCCAGACTGGCAGCGCCCACGTTGGGAATGCCGGCCACCGGGTTCAAGGTGCCGGTGGTGAGCGGCACGAACGTGCCTTGATCCTCCACGCGGAGGCTTCCCGGCGGCAGACTGTAGAGATAGTCGCTGGTGGTGGCGCCCGGGACGACCCCTGTGACGCCGCTTTGGCCATAGGCCGTGTAGCCGGCGCCCGTTAGTACGTGGTTGGGCAGCATGGTGATGGCGGCGCCCGTATCCAAGATGGCGTGCACCGTCACGGAACCCGTGGGACCGACCACTTCCACGGTGACGCGGATGCGGCTGCCGCTCTGGGGCGAGCTGACCGTTCCGCGAATCGGTGGGGGGCACGCCCCGCCGCTTTGGGACGAGGCGAGCGTGACACCAACTTGGCGGGCCACCCAGTGACCCAGGATAAAAACTTGTCGATGCCAATAGTTCAGCGTGATCTGCTCACCCGGCCGAGTGCCGTGCATGAAGCTCAAAAACTGCGCGCAGCTGGCGATGGGCTGGCTATCGTTGCCAGCCGACACCTGGCTGACGACGTCGCCGACGGGGTCGATGCGGTTGTCCGCACCCACCAGGCCCGCCGACGCCGCTGGGGTGTTGGCCAGGACGTTGATAATCTCGCACCCGGACACCGTCCAGTCCGACGGCGGGTTGGCCACGCTGACGCCAAGCCACCCTGGGCCGGTGGGCGTCGGCGTGCTGACCGGTGCCGGTGTCGTGGTGGTGGTCACGTGCGGCGTCCCCAAGTGGGGCGTGGCCGACTTGGTGACGTGGTGGGCCGGGGCGTGGGTGGACGCCGCCGCCGGCGGGCTCACCTCACCGCCAAACGTCATGCCGCAGCCCGTGAGGGCCATGACGCCTGCTAGCCCCAGGACCCAGACAGCCGAGTTGAGACGCGGCCGCCAACGGTGAGGAAGCACAAGACACCTCCTGGAGGACAAACGCCATGATGGGTTGGTTGGTGGCGCTCTGGGCTAGGTCGTCCAAAACTTAACGGGCCACTGGGTGCCTGTCAAGCGTGTCTCGACCGGGAGC
>JAJZWS010000023.1 GCA_021846565.1 Bacillota bacterium | reverse complement strand
CCCGGCGCAGATCATCGTTGTCCATGGCTGGCAGGTCATCGTGAATCAGGGAATAGGTGTGAATCAGTTCCACCGCCAAGGCGGCCGGCAGCAGTCCCTCGGCATCGAGGTCAAGCCACCGGGCCGCGGCCAGCACCAGCGCGGGGCGAAACCGTTTGCCCGGCGCGAGCAACGCGTACCGAAGCGCCCGATACAAAGGTGTGGGTTCAGCGTCGTCAGGCGGCAGGCGCCGGTCCAGTTCGGCGTCTACGACCGCCCGGACCTCGTCGAGCCATGACGCGCCCGTCATAGTCCGGGGGACTCCGGCCCACCAAGCCACGTCACGGTCTCGGCCCCGTCCGTCCGGTTGACCGCGGCCTCCGCGGCGTCTAGGAGCCGCTGCGCCTCGGCCGACACCGCGCGTCCCTCCTGAAAGAGCGCCACGGCTTCCTCCAGGGATGTGCCCCCGCCCTCCAACCGCTTGACGATGGCTTCCAGACGCGCCACTAGCTGTTCAAATCGTCCCGGCACCGGCTCCGTCATCCCGCACCCCTCCGTGTTTCGCCTTGCGGCCTGGTCGTGGGTCACCCGCCGCGGGGTGCCGTCGCAACGATCGCGTTGGCCGTGACCGTCCACCGACCGTCCCGCCACTGCACATCCAGCGCCTGGCCCGGCACCACCGACTGAGCCGTGACCGGGTGGCCTGCCTGGTCCGCGACCAGGGCGAAGCCCCTCCCCAGCACGGCAGTGGGATCCAACCCCGCCAGCCGATTCACCCACTGGGCCAGGGCGCGGCTGTCTCCCGCGAGCACCCACCGGAATTGGTCCGTCACCCGGTCCGCCAACCGGTCCAGGGCGACCCGCCGCTCGGCCAACAGCCGTTGTGGGCTGCGCAACACGCCGTGCTCCACATACCCGGCCACAATGCGCCGCTGCTCCACGATGCGGAGCGCAAGCGCACGGGCCGCGCGTTGGTCCCATTGTGCCAGCTGCCGCGCCAGCTGGCCGTGTTCCGGGACGGCCAGCTCCGCGGCGGCCGACGGCGTCGGCGCGCGCATGTCCGACACCAGATCCACCAGCGTCGTGTCGATCTCGTGGCCGACGGCCGATACGACCGGCCGCGGGCACGCATGCACGGCCCGCACCACGCGCTCGTCGTTGAAGGCCGCGAGGTCTTCGCTGGACCCGCCGCCCCGCGCCACGATCACCACATCGACCCCGGGATGGTCGGCGATGCGAGCCAGGGCCGCCACAATGCCCGCGGGGGCCCCCTCACCTTGCACGGCGGTCGGCGCCACCACCAGCGGCATCCCCGGATAGCGACGCTGGGCCACCGTGACAATGTCGTGCACCGCCGCCCCGTTGCGGCTGGTCACGACGCCCACGGCGCGCGGCAATACCGGGAGCGGGCGCTTTGGCCGCGACAGCAGGCCTTCTGCCCGCAGGCGCGCCAACAGGGCGTCCAACGCCTGCTTCTCAGCGCCGGCCCCCAGCGGCTCCATCTGTTTTACGTACAGTTGCACGGCGCCTTGCGGCCGGTACACGCGCAACTGACCCAGGACGGCCACCTGTTGGCCCGCCTGAGGTTGAAACCCGAGGCCCTGCGCGTCCTGGCGAAACATGACCGCCTTCAAACGGCTCCCCGCATCCCCCAGCGTCAGATACCAATGGCCGGACGCCGGGTGGTGCTTGGCTTCCACGAGTTCGCCCGCCACCCACCGCATCTGCAGGGACGGCGCCTCTTCGACCGCCTGAGCCAGGTCTGCCACCAGCTGACTCACGGTGATGATGCTACGCTCCCACATCCAGCGTGCCTCCCGCCGCCTCGACCGTATTGGCCAACAGCGTGGCTACCGTCATGGGACCCACACCCCCGGGCACCGGCGTCAGTTCCCCCGCCACCTCTGCGACGGCCGGCGCCACGTCGCCCAAGAGCCCCGCCGGCGACCGGGTGATACCCACGTCGACCACCGTCGCTCCGGGTCGAATCCATTCGGGTTCTACGAGACCCGGCCTCCCCACGGCCGCCACGACGATGTCGGCGTCCCGCGTCTGCTCCCAGGGGCGTGGACTTTTGCTATGTAGCACCGTCACGCTGGCGTCCCGATGCAACAGCAGCAGCGCGAGGGGCAACCCCACCAGCGCGCTGCGCCCCAACACCACGGCGCGACGGCCCGCCACGGGAATGCGATAGTGGTCCAAGAGCGTCATCACGCCCCGAGGTGTGCAGGGCACCAGTCCCGGCCGTCCGCTCATCAACCGGCCCAGGCTGTCGGGGTGAAGCCCGTCTACGTCCTTGGCCGGGTCGATGGCGGCAATGATCTGCGCCGCATCCACCTGGGGCGGCAGGGGCAACTGAACCAGGATGCCGTGGACGGCCGGGTCGCGGTTCAGCTCTGCCACCGCGCTCCGCACGGCGCCTGTGGAGGCCGTTTCCGGCAGGTTGATCTGCACCGATTCGATGCCCACCTGACGACAGGCCTTCCTCTTGCTTCGAACGTAGGCCAGCGATGGCGGGTCCTCGCCCACCAGCACCACCGCCAACCCCGGCACACGGGGCCCGGTCCAAGCGGCCACCCGCGCTGCCACCCGCTCTTGGACAGCGTCGGCGGCTGGACGGCCCAACAGCCACCTCACGGACGACGGCGAGGGCGGGGCGGCATCCTTCATGTCATCGCCTCCTTCACGTGTCGTCACGGGTGGTCCGGTGGTCCGGTGGTCCGTCCCACTGATCCCGAGAGCCGGTGGTGACGGTCGCCTCGTCCCGATTCGGCCCGCTAGGGGCCCTCGTCGGGTGCGGCGCCCGCCACGGGCACGGGCGGGCGCATCTCCTCGGCTGCTCGCCCCAACACGCCGTTGATAAAGCGCTTCGCGGCTGGAGTGCTGAAGCGATCCGCCAACTGCACCGCTTCGGCAATCGCCACCGCCGTCGGCACGCTGGGCTCATGCCCTAGTTCATACAGACCCACGCGCAAGATGGCCCGGTCCACCGTGCTCATACGCTCCACCCGCCACGCCACCGCCAAGCGGTCCAGGTCGCGGTCCAAGGATACACGGTTGGTGATCACACCATCCAGCAACCGCTGTGCGTACCGGTGGCCGCTCTGCCCCATGCGCGGCACCCTGCGCTCGGCCAGTCGTCCCGGCTCCGCCGCCACCAGGTCATGCTCGTACAGCCACTGGACCGCCGTCTCACGCGCCTTGCCCCGACTGGATCCGCGAAAGGTCACCGCGTTCACCTCCTTCCTCAGTTCTGTCCGAACCGTCGCCGGGGCGCTACCCGGGCTTCGTGCGGCCGCCCTCCGGCTCGCCCTCGGGCGGGAACGCCACGCCTTGCACATGAATGTGCACTTGGCGCACCACAAGGCCGGTCATGGTTTCCACCGCTTGCTTGACCCGGTACTGCACCTCGTTCGCCACCTCCGGGATGCGGCACCCGAACGCCACGGCCAAGTGCAGGTCCAGCGTGGCCACCCCATCCGCCACGTCCACCTTCACGCCCTTGGACAAGCTCCGTTTGCCCAACAGCTCCGTGATGCCGCCCACCAGGCCCCCCGACATGCCCGCGACCCCAGCTACGTCGGCGGCGGCCATGCCCGCAATAATCTCTACGACGTCGTTGGCGATGTGGACGCTGCCGACATCGACCGCTTCCTCTTCCACGGTCCCCTCCTCCCGTGTTGACGCGACTCAGGCCCCGGCGATGCGGTCGGCCAAAAAGTGCGTCGACAACTCGCCCGCGACGAATGCGGGGTCCTCCATCAGCTGGCGGTGCAACCCGACCGTCGTGTGCACCCCCTCAACCTGGAATTCATAGAGTGCCCGACGCATGCGAGCCACCGCTTCCTGACGATCCCGCCCCCACACCACCAACTTGGCCAGCAGCGAATCGTAAAAAGGCTGCACCTGATACCCGGGATAGGCCCCTTCATCCACGCGCACGCCTGGCCCCAGCGCCGGAACCCACTTCGTGACCGTGCCCGGCGACGGACGGAACTGGTGCTCGGGATCCTCGGCATTGATGCGGCACTCGATGGACCAGCCGGACATCTGCACATCCTGCTGCCCAAAGGAGAGGGGCTCGCCAGCTGCGATCGTGATCTGCTCCTTCACAATGTCAATGCCCGTCACCATCTCGGTCACCGCATGCTCCACCTGAACCCGCGTGTTCATCTCCATGAAGTAGAACCGCCCATCCTCATCCAGCAAAAACTCCAAGGTGCCGGCCGACGTGTAGTCCACGGCCCGCGCGGCCAGCACTGCCGCCTCACTCATAGCCGCCCGCAGTTCGGGGGTCAGCGCGGGCGATGGGGCTTCCTCCATGATTTTCTGACGCCGGCGCTGCAGAGAGGACTCCCGCTCCCCCAGCGTCACCACGTGGCCGTGCTCATCCGCCAAGATCTGAATTTCAATGTGCCGCGGATTGGCGATGAAGCGTTCGAGGTACACGTCGGCGTTGGAAAAAGACGACTGCGCTTCGCGCGCGGCGCGCTCAAAACTTTCGGCGAGCTGATCCGCCGACTCCACGATCCGAATGCCGCGGCCACCGCCTCCACCGCTGGCTTTCACCAGCAGAGGATAGCCTATGCGCTCAGCCGCCCGGCGCGCATCCTCCACCGACGCCACCACCCCGTCCGATCCGGGGATGACCGGCACACCGGCCTGTGCCATGGTGCGGCGGGCCGCCGCCTTGTCTCCCATGTGCTCAATGGCTGCCGGCGGGGGGCCGATGAACTTCAGATTCCAGATGCGGCACACCTCAGCAAACCGATGGTTCTCGGACAGGAAGCCATAGCCCGGATGAATGGCCTCGGCCCCCGTTTGGACCGCCGCGTTAATCACGTTGGGAATATGCAGGTAGCTCTCCGACGACGGGGCCGGCCCGATCGGAAAGCGCTCGTCCGCATAGCGAACGTGCAGCGCGTCCCGATCGGCCTCCGAATACACCGCCACCGTCTGGACACCCAGTTCCCGCGCCGCGCGCAGGACACGCATGGCAATCTCTCCACGGTTCGCCACCAGGATCTTCTTAAACAGCCTCTACACCTCCGCCTCTGTTCCCCCTATGACACCACAGGGCGTCGGGGGTGTCCAGAGGGTCAGGAACTGCCGCCAGGCCCCGTCTTGGGAATGATCACGATGTCTTGCGGCGGAATGCCCGTGATTTGGGTGGTGGTATCGGCAATCTGGGCCACCTGCTGGGTGGTGAGCCGCGCCTGGCCAACCACAATTTGCGCGGAATTCGGGTCCAGGGTCACCACCGCCAACGGGAATCCGTGCCCGGACAGCACTCCCTCCACCTGTATGGCCTGCTTCCACGACTGCTGGTCCTGCACCAGCGTGAGCTCGGCCTGGCTGCGGGCCGACGCCGACACGCTGGAGTTCTTGATGATGCCCTGCAGAGTGGCAATCTCGTGGCTCATCAACTGGTCCCGACTCTGCTTCAAATTGGCGAAGTAGTTCGCCGTCACCCGGCTGGATGCGCCGGCTGTGCTGGGGCGGGCGCCTGCCGCCTGGCTGCCTCCCGACCCCGGCGTGCTGGGGTGGTGGTAGGCCACATAGCCCACCAGTACCGCGAGCACCCCCAGAAACGCAATGAACCGCACCAACGCTGACCGATTCACGCCCGATCGCCTCCTCACCATCTGGATGCTGCTGCTCGATGCGTCCAGGACCGTTGCCGTCCGATGCTGTCCGGGCCCCTTCCCTCCCCGCTGTCAGAGATCCGGCAGGACCAGGACCTGATAGGCGGACACCTGCAGTAGGGTCTCCACCGCCGTGGTGATCTCCTGGCGCACTGCGGGCGAAGACGCCCCACTGGCCACCACCACGACCCCCTGAACCTGGGGTGCCAGGACGCGCTGACTCGTGCGGTGGCTCGCGAACTCGGTCTCCGACCCCGCCGCCAGCGACACCGCCACATGGACGGCGCCACTGCCGGGGATGGCCGCGACGACCCCCGCCACCACTCGGTCCAGCCGTGCCTCCTGCGCGCCGAGCCCCGAGCCCCCCGCCACGGCGGCGGTGGAAGGCGGCTCGGTGCCTTTGGCGGCGCCACCGCCCCACGAGCCCCAGGCCACTAGGGCAATCCCCAGCGCGCCCACCACCATCAGGCGCCACATCGTGGACCGGTCGTCCTGCCACAGGGTGGCCAAGCTAGTGCGCCAGTTGGGCTTCATTTCCCGCTCTCCCCTCTCTGTGGCCCGGTGCCGGCTGCACCACCACGTGCACCTGTCCGGCGGGCACCTGCATCACCTCCTCTACGGCGGCCCGCGCGGCGGCCGCCACTCCCGGCGCCATGTGCGCCCCCCAAACGGCCACGTCGACGCCCCCTGGATGGGGCGTGACCGTGACGCCGTCCACGCCCGGCAGACTCTCCACCACCGCGGACACCTCCTGACGCTCCTGTCGGCGCACCAGCTGCCCCAGACGGCTAGGACTGGACGTGCCCAGCCAACGACTCGCATTGGCGCGGGCCAAGCCCCGCACCAATCCCCACACCGGGCCAATCAGGGCCAGCAGGATGATGAGCCCCGCCACCAGCGTGGCGTACCGCTTCAAGTCGCCCACGGGCAGCAGCCACTCCATCAGGGTGGCCAGCAAGGCCAGCACGATGAGGGTGCGCACCCACTCCGCCACCCCCGGGATCACGGGGCCACCCCGCTCGCGGTGGAGACGACCATCGACACCGTGAGAAAGAACATGAGCGCGACCGCGGCGCCCACGGCCGCCAACAGACCGAGACCCGCCGCCATGGCCTGCAGCGTCTTGCCCACGCTGGCCACTCCCAAGGGCTCGGCCCCTGCCGCCGCCAACCGGTACAACAAGCTCAGCAGCAGCACCTTGACCAGGGGAAACGCCACCGTGAGCATGACCCCCAGGGCTACGGTCACGCCAACAGCGGTCAGCAGCAGCCCGGACGACCTGAGTACGACGTCCATGGCGTCGGAGAACAACTTGCCCACCACGGGAATGGCGGCGTTGGTGAGAAACTTGCCGGTGCGAAGCGCCAGCCCATCGGCCACCTTGCCGGCCGCATTCTCCATGGCCACGGTGGCAAGAAAGATCGTCAGCAGTCCACCCAGGCTGAACATGGCCACCTGCTTCAACAGGCTGGCCAGCTGGGTGAGCCGAAACTCGGGCATCCAGGCCGACACGACCTCTAAAGCCACCGCCAGCAGAACCAGCGGCAGGACCCAGTTCGTCGTAGCCAGCGCCACCACATTGACGGCGGCCATAATCAGTGGGTGGAACAGCCCGGCCGAGGTCAGGGCCCCGCTGGACGCCATGAGCACCACCACCACGGGAATCGAGGCTTCCATAAGATGCAAGAGACCTTCCATCATGGCCGCCACCACCGCGACGGCCATCCCAAAGGACGACAGGGCCACGGCCACCAGCGCGGCGGTCACCACCAGCTGCGCGACGCGGGCCACATCCCGTCCCGGGAACGCGTCCGCCAGCCGCATGATCACCGCACCCACCACGGTCAGCACCAGGAGGATCCCCAACAGGCGGCCCTCCACCAGCACATCGCCCCCCACGGCCTGCAGCAGGGCGTTCAGCAGCTGCTGCACGTGAAACGGATTTTGGTGCGTCAGCAAGTCGTGTACCACCGTCCCCACCGACACTGGGTGCGCACCCGAGTTTTTGCCGAGCACAGCCAGCGCGTGGTCCAGCTGAGCCGTATTGAGCGTTTTGAGCTCCTGGGTCGCGGGATTCACGGATGCGGCCCATACCTTGGGGCCCCATCCTGCTCCGGCCGTCAAGCCCACCCCCAAGGCCAGCATCCATCTGCGCACCCTCCGCGCCTCCTCGCTGTCTCTGGGCGCCCCCACGGCCCGACGCTTCACCCCGGCATCATCTTGAACAGCAGCTGGACGATGGCCGTGAGGACCGGGACCGCCAGCACCAAAATCAAAACTTTTCCTGCCAGCTCCACCTTGCCCGCGAGCGCTCCCTCCCCGGCGTCCCGCGCCACTTCGGCCCCCAGCGTGGCCAGGTAGGCGATCCCCAGCACTTTCAGCAGCAGCGCCAGGTACAGCCCGCGCACGTGAGCCAGCGCCGCAATCCGGCCGAGTGCCGCCACCACCTGCGCCAGCGGCACCAGAATGGCCAGCAGCAGCACGACCGCCGCCGCCACCCGCACGACCATCGCCACGGACCGCTGCTGAAACTGCCCCAGCACCACCAGGAGCACGGTGGCCGTGAGTCCCACACCCACCAAGCGCAAGGCTGTGGCCATACCCAGCGCCCTACAGGTGGAACAGGGTGAGCACCGTCTTGAACAGCTGCCCGATGACCTGCACCACCATCAGGAGCATGACGGCCACCCCTCCGACCGCCACCAAGTTCCCCAACTCCTTGCGGTTGACGCGGTCCAAGATTTCGTAGGCAATCGCCACCACGAACCCAATGCCCGCCAGCCGCAAGATGAGGTCGATGTTGACCATGCCGCCTCCTTGCCCCACGCGCCTACGCCACCAGCACCGCCAGCGCCACCCCAGACAGCGCCACCAGGCTCGCGAGCGCACGCCCCGTACCATCTCGTGCGCGACGCGCATCAGCCTCCAATCGGCTTAAGCGCTCGCGGCACGCTTCCAGATGCACCACCGCCTGTTCGCGCGAATAGCGCCCCAGCACGGGCCCCAGCTCTGAAAGCACCGCGACGTCCTCGGGCGCCAAAAAGGCGGCCCCCTGCACGCTGTCGCGCCAAAGTTCGTCGGTGGTCCGTTCCGACCCGAGCTCCGCGACAAAGCGCTGGCTGGCGCAAGAGACCCCCAGCGGAGTGCCGGCCCCGGCCGCCGCCACGGCCCGGCCCAGATCCCGCCCTTGCCACACGACTTCGGAGGCCAGCCGCCGGAGCCAGGTTTGCCACCCCTGCAGCTCCTCGACCCGCCGCGCATACGGGCGCTGGGCCATCCGGCCAGCCAGGAAGCCCCCGAGGGCCAGCAGCATGGCGCCCAGCACGCGCACCGACCACGGCGCCGGCATCAAACGCGCACCACGCCCTGGAGTCGCCCCTGCGGGCCCAGCTCCACCAGCGCATCCACCACCAGGTTGCGGAGCAGGGCGCCCACGATCGGGTGTCGCCGGGCCTCCGCGCGGTCGCCCGCATGTGCGGTGGCCAACACCGCACATCCCGAGCGCCGAGCCCACTCGAGGGCGGCCACGTCCTCAGCCCCACCCACCTCGTCCACGGCCACGGCGTCTGGGCCCAGTGCCCGCACCGCCGCCCGAAGACCCGCGGGTTTGGGCCACCCGTCCAGCACGTCGGTGTGAGCCCCCAAATCGAAACGCCCCGGGCCGGGCCCCCCTTGAATCTCGCTGCGTTCGTCCACCACCACCAGCCGCTGACCGGCGTCGGACCACTGCCGAACCAGGTCCCGGAGCACAGTGGTTTTCCCGGTGCGCGGTGAACCGATCAGCAGCAGCGAGGGCGCCGCGCGGTCCGGCAGGGCCGCCTTCACCGCCCGCAGCACGGGGTCGGCCGCGCCACGCACCGCCCGCGCCACCCTGATGTCCACGCCCGTCCAGTCGCGCACCGTGGTCACCCGCCCCTTCTGAAGCACTGCACGTCCGGCCAGCCCCGCCCGATGGCCACCCGGGAGCGTGAGGAAGCCCTCCGCCAACTCATGCTCGTGCGCGTACAGGGAACGTTCGGCCAGGCGTTCCACCAGCGCTCCAATGTCCTCCGCCTCCAGCACCGGCAAGCCGACCGGTCGATCCGACGCCCCCTGGGGGCCGAGGTACGTCGACCACCCCGCGCCATACAGCGCAACGGGGCGGTGGACGCGAAAGCGCATTTCTTCAAGCCCGGCCGCCTGTTCCCGGCGCTGGCTGGAAAACCGCACGAACCCCGGCACCAGCACACTCGGCACCCATTGTTCGAGCCCGGCGGTGGGCCCCGTGGACAGGGCGTTGACCATGCGATCCCTCCTGTGGACACGTGGAAACAGGTTGTGGCTAAGGTATGGGACGGGCCACCGGCATAGACCGCTTCCCGGTCGCAGGCATTGGCATCCCCCCATCGGGGGGCACCCGACCGGCCGCGCGTGCTGCGCCCCTCACCGGCGATCGACGCCTCACCCTAAACGGGCCGCTCAGCTTGACGCGGTCTCCCCTGTGTGCCTCTCTTCGATTGAACGGATCGATTGAACGTTCAATATATTCTCCATGGCGCACAGGCGACGGAGCTGACTGGGGAGGACCACCGTGACCGAGCGGCCAGAATTGACGGACCTTCGCCGCGAGCAGGTGAAGCGCGCGGCCCTAGAGTGCCTTGTTGAGTACGGCTTCGCGAGCCTGTCGGTGAAGGACATCGCTCGGCACGCGGGCGTGAGCACAGGCATCCTATACCACTACTTCGTCAACAAGAATGACATCCTGCTTCAGGCGCTGGCGATGGCGTTCCGAGAGGCCGACGCGGCGCTGCGGGATCAGGTGGAGAACGCGCCGAACACCGGGTCAGGCGGACGCCTTCCCAGATATCTGCGCGCCGCCGCTACGATGGGGCGGGATCACCGCGAGGCCACACAGGCCCTGTTGGCGGCACTGGGTCACACCGGGGCATCCGACGAGGTGCGACACCGGCTGGCGCGCCTCTTCGCTGACTTCCGGGGTTACGCCCACGACCTCCTGCTGGAGGACGCTGGCGAGGTGTCGGTCCCGGCGCGGGAATCCATGCAGTCACAAGCACCGACGGAGGTCGCCGCCGCGCTCATTGTGGCGATGGGAATTGGATTGGCCTGCCAGTGGGCCGTGGACCCGGAGGCCGTCAACGCGGACGCCGCCGCCCGGGCATTCCAACGCCTCTGGCGCACCGGCGGCGCGGTGTCGGCCGAATGGGACTGGCCGGCGGCCACGGAGCGATGCGTCCGTGGCTCAACGGACGAGGACGACAGCCGAGGAGGCCTGTGATGCGGTATCAATCGTATGCGTACGGACAGAATCACTGGGACCGCGACCCGGACTTGCGCCACGTGCTGGCGCGGTACTGGCCCGCTTATGTTGAGCACATTCCCGCCTTCGAGGGGTTTGGCGAACTGGTCGGGCGGGAGGCCTACGAGGTGGCCGACCATGTGGACCACACCTCGCCCCCGGTTCTCATCATGCACGACCTGGATGGCCGCCGCGTGGACCGCGTCCGCCTGTCACCCGCAGAAGTGGCGCTTCTCCGGCGACTGGCGCCTATGAATGGCGGGATCTATGTCGATGGGAGCTGGCATCGGCACTATGCGGAGGGGTACCTCCTGGCGGATCCCGGCCTCTACTGCATCATTACGATCACCAACCAGACAGCCTACGTGATTCACAAATATGCGCCAGAGCACACGGAATGGAAGACCCAGCTCCTCCGCGGCGAGTTTTGGGGCGCCACCTGGATGACAGAGGTGCAGGGAGGCAGCGACCTGGGCGCCAACACACTGCGCGCCGTGCGTGACGGCGACCACTGGCGCCTCTACGGAGAAAAGTATTTTACCAGTGGGGCGGGCTTGGCGGACGTAGCCGTGGTTACGGCGCGACCCGAGGGGGCCGCGGAGGGGCCCAAGGGGCTCGCGCTCTTTTTGGTTCCCCGCGCCGACGAATCCGGCACGCTCAACTATCACGTCCGCCGCCTCAAAGACAAAAGCGCCACCCGCGCCGTGCCGTCCGGCGAAGTGGAATTCCAAGGCAGCCGAGCTTACGTGGTGGGACGTCCCGAGCACGGCATCTACTATACCTTGGAAGCGCTGACGATCTCGCGTCTGGCGAACGCGGTGGCCGCCATGGGCATTGCCCGCAAGGCCCACTTTGAAGCGCTGGAGCGCGTGCAGCGCCGGCACTCGTTCGGCCGGGTTCTGGCGGACCATCCCCTGGTCCGCCGCGACCTGACAGACATGGAGGTGCGCATCGCGGGCGGCTTGGCTCTCAGCTTCCACGCCGTCGACCTGTTTCAGCACGCGTGGACAGAGACGCCCCCCTACACCGCCCGGTATCATGCCGCGCGATTTCTCTCACACCTCGCCAAGAATCGCACCGCGGACCACGCGGCGGCGGTCACCCGGCTCGCCATGGAGCTTTTCGGCGGGATCGGCTTCCTTGAGGAGTATGCGGTCGCCCGCTGGCACCGGGAAGCGCTCATCACCCCCATCTGGGAGGGACCCAGCAACGTACAGGCCCTCGACCTGCTGGAGGCCATGCAGAAGAAGCAGGCGCATGACGCGTTTCTGGCCGATTTTATACCGAGACTCCAGCGCGCCGGTACGCCAGAAGCTCGGCTGGCGGTCGATACGATGGAACGGGTGGTGGCGCAGCTCACCACATCGCGGCCGGACGAGGCGCAGTGGTATGCCAAAGATGCCACGGCGCGGCTGGCGGATGCGGCGCAGGTGGCGCTCCTATACGACCTCGCGGCCGCAGCTCCCCGATATGGGTCGTTGGCCGCCCTCTATGCCCGACGGTTCCTCGGTGGCGAAGAATATCCGGCGTGGGCCCTGGCGTCTCCGGAGGTGTGGATGATGGGGGATCCCGCGGTCTGGGGCGTAGACGAGCCCTCGAACCTGGGTCCCCGGTAAACGCAGGGGGAGGCGTGCGGGATGCGAGCGTTGGTGGTGCACGAGATGCTGTCAGCTGCAGTCGACCACGATACCGGGGCGGAGGTGGTTGACGGTTCGCAGCGTGTCACGTATGGCCAACTGCATGAGCGCGCCGTACGGCTGGCGGATGCCTTAAGGCAGTTGGGAGTGAGCCGCGGGACGGTTCTGGGCGTAATGGATGTGAACAGTCTGCGCAATCTCGAGGTGCACTACGCCAGCTCGATGCTGGGCGCCGTCCTCTTGACGCTGAACTTTCGGCTGTCAGCCGAAGACCTCCTGTACACCATCCAACATGGGGGAGCCGAGTGGCTCTTCGTTTGGGAGGGATTTGCGCCGCTCGTGGCGCCGCTGCGCGCGGCGTTTGCGGACCGCTGGGTCTGGATGGCGGACACCATGGACGTTCCTGAGCCGGGGGGGCCCACGTTGGCGGCATTGGTCGCGACGGGTTCGGGGCGCATGCCGCAGGAAGCGGCCCGGGTCCAGGAGACCGATCCGTTTTCGGTGTTTTACACCACCGGCACCACGGGCCGGCCCAAGGGGGTTCTCTATCGCCACCGAGACATGGTGCTGGCGTCACTGGGCATCATTCACCACCTGGCACTTCATCCGGGCGGGGCAGTCGCCACGAGCCGTGACGTGTTTCTGCCGGCAATCCCTTTCTTTCACATCCATGGCTGGGGAACCGCTCTGTCGGTGCCCTACCTGGGAGCCAAGTTCGTGCTCCCGGGGCGGGCCGATGCGGCTGAGCAGCTGCGCCTCATTCGCGAGGAGGGCGTGACGTGGACCAACATGGTGCCAACGCAGCTTCATATGCTCTTGGACCACGCGGACGGCGCCGGTGTCCCGGAGTTGCCCGGCCTCAAGGTGTTGACCGGCGGCAGTCCCCTGCCCACCGGTCTCGCACGTCGTCTACGCGAAAAGGGCGTACGGTACAGTCTCATCTACGGCGGGTCGGACCAATTGGCCACCAGCATTTCCGTCGTTCCGCGCGACGTCGATCCCAATGCCGACGCGGCCTGGGAGTCTCTCGCCTGCGCGACCACGCCCCTCTACATGGTTGAGACACGGCTCGCGGATGAAAAGGGGCGCCCTGTGCTTCACGACGGAAAGAGCATCGGTCGCCTGCACGTGCGCTCCCCCTGGTTGCCGTCGGGCTACCACCACGACCTCGAACGCAGCGCAGCCAGCTTCGTGGACGGCTGGTTCCACACCGGCGATCTGGCGGTGGGCAACCCCGACGGCACGCTCTACGTGGTGGACCGCGAGGGAGACGCGTTAAAGAGCGGCGGCGAATGGATCGCCACCGGGCTAATCGAGGCACTGCTGTCCGACCATCCGCTGGTGGTGGCCGTGGCCGTCATTGCGCGCCCCGATGAACGATGGGGCAGTCGGCCTCTGGCGGTGGTTCAAGCGCGGGCCGAGGTGAGCGAATCGGTGCTCCACGAGCATCTGATGACCTTTGTGCGACGCGGTCAACTGGCCCGCTTCTGGGTGCCCGACGCCTTCGCCTTCGTGGATGCGCTGCCGGTGACGAGCGCGGGCAAAATTGACAAGGCCGCCCTGCGCCGGGCGTGGGCGTAGGGCGGCGCCTGCCGCACCGCCCGCGCTCCAGGTGGGACGAGCGGCCATCACCCCGTTGCTAGGGCTTTAGTCCGCCCGACCGGTGCGCCCATGGACGGCCCGGTCACCCCACGGGTCCGCCTCAGCGCCTTTCGCATCTTCGTCAGGGCTGTCATCGTCATCGGTCACGAGGCGGTCGGCCGCGCTGTCAAACACTACATATCCGCAGTGAGGGCACGTGAGCTCCACGCCCTCTTGAGAAAACAGGTGTTCCGCATAATAACTGGGCTGGTCGCACTGGGGGCATTCCAACTCCACATACGCTTCATCGTCGTCGAGATCGCCCAGCTGCTGGGACGGCATGTCATCGCCCAAGACGTCCTCGTCGTCGTCCTCTTCATCGTAAAGGGACTCTTCCAGACACAAGAGGTCATTGTCGATCTCCTCGACATAGTCCTCCACCTCCCGCTGGCCCTGGCGCAACTCGTCGACGTCCAGCGCCACCGCCCGCAGGACCTGGATGACTTCTGCCAGCACCTTGCCCTCTCGGCCCGACTCCGCCAAGTCGTACCGCTCCGCCAATCCCGCCACGTAGGCCACCTTGCGCCTGAGTTCCGCCATACGCTCCCTCCTCCGCCGCGTTAAGGTGCGCCCGGGGGGACGCTTTCATACGGCTTAGGCGCGGCCCAAGTATTGGCCCGTCCGGGTGTCCACCATGATGCGGTCGCCCGTCTCGATAAACAGCGGCACTTTCACGACGGCCCCCGTCTCGGTGGTTGCCGGCTTGTTGCCGCCGCTGGCGGTATCGCCCCGCAGCCCGGGGTCAGTTTCGGTCACTGCCAGTTCGACCGAGTTGGGCAGCTCGACCGAAATGGGCGCCTCCCGGTACAGCACGATGTAGCAGGTCATATTTTCTTTCAGATACTTCACGCCATCGCCAACCTGATCTGCCGACAGGCCAATCTGTTCGAAGGACTCCGTGTCCATGAACGTGTACTCCCCGCTGCTCTCATACAGGTACTGCATCTCGCGGCGCTCCACCTTGGCGGCAGCCACCCGCTCGCCCGCGTTAAATGTGCGCTCAACGATGCTGCCGGTCAGTAGGTTCTTCATCTTGGTGCGCACAAACGCGGAACCTTTTCCAGGCTTGACGTGCTGAAACTCCAGCACCTGCCATACTTGGCCATCATACTCGATGGTCACACCGTTGCGAAAATCGTTGCTGGATATCACGGGCGTCCGCCTCCTTCTGTTTGCCCATTCTCTCCCGATGGCCTGGGCCAACCGCCCTGGAGGCGCTCCAGGAGCGCCTCCAGGGCCAGTCGGTAGCCCAAAGGCCCCATACCCGTGATTTGGCCCGCCACCACCGGCGCCAACACCAGGCGGCGTCGAAAGCGCTCGCGTTGAAACACGTTTGTCAGGTGCACCTCCACGACCGGATAGGGCAGGGCCGCAATGCAGTCCCTAAGGGCCAAGCCATAGTGGGCCAGGGCCCCGGGATTTATGACGGCCCCATCCAGACGGCCCACACCTGCCTCGAAGACGTCGATGAGCGATCCTTCCAGGTTCGACTGATGCGCCTCGACCGTGATGTCGTGGGCTTGGCCCCAGGATATAAGAGCCTGGTTGACTTCGTCGAGCGTCACCGCACCATACACGGCCGGCTCGCGCTGCCCCAGCCGCCCCAGATTAGGCCCATGGACTACGGCGACGCGCGTCATCCGTCCACCCCCGGGAGCGGGAAGTGGCGCGCCAACCGCTCCACGTCGTGGCGAACCGGCGCCGCCGCCGCATCATCGACCGCGCGGAGCGCTCGCCCGATGAGCCGGCCCAGCTGGTCCATTTCCGGCAACCCGAACCCGCGGGTCGTCACCGCTGGGGTCCCGATGCGAATGCCCGACCCAATGGCCGGCTTCTCCGGGTCGAAGGGAATCGTGTTCTTATTGACGGTGATGTGCGCCTTCGCCAGGCGCGCCTGCGCCTCTTTGCCCGTCAGCGACAGCGGCCGCACGTCCACCAGCATGAGATGATTGTCGGTCCCGCCCGACACCACGCGGAGCCCCTCCGCCACCAGGCTGTTGGCCAACCGCCGCGCATTTTGCACCACCTGGTGCTGATAGGTCCGAAACGCGGGGGTCGCCGCCTCATGAAACGCGACGGCTTTGGCAGCGATGAGGTTCATGAGCGGTCCGCCCTGCAGGCCCGGAAACACCGCCTTGTCCACGGCCTTGGCCCAGTCCGGGCGGCGCGTGAGAATAAACCCGCCGCGGGGCCCCCGGAGCGTCTTGTGGGTCGTCGACGTCACAAAGTCCGCATAAGGCATGGGGTTGGGGTGCTCGCCCGCCGCCACCAACCCGGCGATGTGGGCCATGTCCACCATCAGCAAAGCCCCCACCTCGTCGGCCACCCGTCGAAATGCCGCAAAGTCAATCACCCGCGGGTAGGCTGTGGCCCCCGCCACGATAATCTTCGGCCGCTCGGCTAGCGCGCGCTGGCGAACGGCGTCCATGTCAATCCGTTCGGTCTCGCGGTCAACGCCGTAGTCCACCACGTGATAGAACTTGCCGGAGAAGTTGACCGGGCTGCCGTGCGTCAGATGGCCTCCCTGCGCCAGCGCCATCCCCATCAGGGTGTCGCCGGGCTTGAGCGCGGCCATGTAGACCGCGGTGTTGGCGGGTGCCCCCGCGTGCGGCTGCACATTGGCGAAGTCTGCCCGGTACAAGCCCTTCACGCGCTCCTGGGCCAAGCGCTCCACCACATCCACCCATTCGCAGCCCCCGTAGTAGCGGCGGCCGGGATACCCCTCGGCGTACTTGTCCGTCATGACCGAACCCATCGCCTCGCGCACGGCCGGCGATGTCCAGTTTTCGGATGCAATCAGTTCCAGGTGGGACTGCTGCCGCGCCAGCTCCCCGGCAATTGCGCCCTGCACCTCGGGATCCACTTCCGCCAGCATCGCGTACTCCTCCCTCTCTCTGGGCTCCGGCTCAGGGACCAGTGGACTCCGGTGGTCCGCCGCCGGCCGACCACCGGATGTTGGGGTGGCGCGCGGCTTCGGCCTCGTCCAAGCGGCCGACGGGTGTGTGGTGTGGCGCCGTCTTGAGTGCCTCGGGGCTGGCATCGATCTCTTGGTCGATGGCGGCCAGCGCGTCGGCAAACCGGTCGAGCGTCTCTTTGGATTCGGTTTCGGTGGGCTCGACCATCAGCGCCTCTTTGACCACCAGGGGAAAGTACACGGTCGGGGGGTAGACGCCATAGTCAATCAAGCGCTTGGCGACATCCAGGGCCGACGCCCCGCGTTCTTTCTGGCTGGCCAGCGTGAGGACAAACTCGTGCATCACCGATCGGTCGTAGCGCGTAGGATACCGGTCCGCCAATCGCGCGCGCAAATAGTTGGCGTTTAGAACCGCCGTGTGCGCCACCTCCCGGAGCCCGTCAGGGCCATGGCTCAAAATATAGGCCAGGGCACGGAGCACAATCCCTACGTTGCCATAGTAGGACCGCACCTTCCCGATGGACTGAGGACGGTTGTCGTCCCACGACAGTGCGCCGGAGGGGGCGCGCTGCAAGCGCGGCCCCGGCAGGAACGGCTCCAGCACTGCCTTCACGCCCACCGGGCCCGACCCGGGGCCACCGCCCCCGTGCGGGGTGCTGAACGTCTTGTGCAGGTTCAGGTGCACCACATCAAACCCCATGTCTCCCGGCCGCACCTCACCCAGGATAGCGTTGGCATTGGCCCCGTCGTAGTACAAGAGGCCCCCGGCACTGTGGACGACGTCCGCGATCTCCAGGATCTCGTCCTCAAACAACCCCAGCGTGTTCGGGTTCGTCAGCATCAGTCCCGCCGTGTCTCCGTTCACCAACCCCCGGAGCGCAGCAAGGTCCACACCGCCGCGCACATTCGACGGCACCACCGCCACCCCATAGCCCGCCATGGCCGCCGTGGCGGGGTTGGTCCCATGCGCCGAGTCCGGGATGATGAGCGTGTGGCGCTCCTCGCCCCGTGCGCGAATGAGTGCCCGCATCAGGAGCACCCCGGTGAACTCGCCCTGGGCTCCCGCGGCGGGCTGCAGGGTCACCGCATCCATCCCAGAAATCTCGCCGAGAATCGACTCCATGCTGGCCAACAGTTCCAGCAGTCCCGGCACGGTGCTCTCCGGCTGGAGCGGGTGGATGCGCTGGAAGCCGGGAAGCGCCGCCACCCACTCGTTCACCTTGGGGTTGTACTTCATCGTGCAGGAACCCAGCGGATAAAAACCGGTGTCCACGCCATAGTTCATCTGAGACAGCGCCGTGTAGTGCCGCACCACGTCGTTTTCAGCAACCTCGGGCAGCCCCAGCGGTGTCGTGCGCGCCAGCGCCGGCCCCAGCAGGGCCGCCTCGTCCAGCGCCGGCACGTCGGGCGCCGGGAGCCGCACCCCACGGCGCCCCGGATGGGATCGGTCGTAAATCAGGGGCGTCCGGTCCGCCTGCTGCCCGTCCGTGCCTACCGCCATGCCGCCACCGCCTCCACCAACTGGTCCAATTCGGCCCGCGTTCGCTGTTCGGTGACGGCCAATTGCCAACCGCCGGCCCACGCCCGGTCCCAACGCCCCATGTCCCATCCCCCCAAAATGCCCCGGTCCAGCAGGTGGCGGTTCAAGTCCGCGACGGATCCCGGCACCCTGAGCGCCACCTCATACAGGTACGGCGCCTCGGGTGCCATGCGCCTAAAGCCCGGCAGCGCGGTCAGCCGATCCACGACGTAGTGCGCCTTGGCCGTGGACAGCCGCGCCACCTCCCTAAGGCCCTCCGGCCCCAAAAGCGCCAGGTAAATCGTGGCTTGCAGCGCGTTCAGGGAGTGGTTGGAGCAAATATTGGACGTGGCCCGCTCTCGACGAATGTGCTGCTCGCGCGCCTGCAGAGTCAGGACGTAGCCGCGCTTGTGCGAACCATCATGCGTGGCACCCACCACCCGTCCCGGCAACCGGCGCACCAGGGCATCCTGCACGCAAAAGAACCCAAACGTCGGGCCACCGTATTGGAGGCCACTGCCCAACGGCTGGCCCTCGCCCACGACGACATCAAAGCCCATGCGGCCCGGGGGTTCGATGAGGGCCAGCGCCACCGGGTCCGCTGCCGCAATCGCCAGGGCTCCGCGTTCGTGGGCCCATGCCGCCAGCGGCCTGAGGTCCCGCACGCGGCCGAGAACGTCCGGCTGCTGCACCACCACCGCGGCCGGGGTTTCCACCAGCGACGCCAGCAACTCGTCCAACGACTGGTCCGGAGCCGGCACCACCACCCGGCCGCCACGGGCCGTCACGTAGGTAACCGCCACCTGGCGGCTTTCGGGGAACACCGCCCGGTCCATCACGATGGTGAGCCGATGCGTCGCATCCATAGCCAGCAACGCCGCCTCCGCAACCGCCGAAGCCCCGTCGTACATAGACGCCTGCGCGGCCGCGAGCCCCGTCAACCCCACCATCATGGACTGGAACTCGTAAATCACTCCGAGCGTGCCCTGAGACAGTTCCGGCTGGTACGGCGTGTACGACGTGGCAAACTCACCCCGCCCCGCAAGCGCGCCCACCGCCGCCGGGATGAACCGGTCGTAAAACTGTCCACCCAAGAAGCACACCAAGTCCTCGACGCTCCGGTTCTTGGCGGCGTCCCGCCGCATGGCAGCCTGAAGCTCCATTTCGGTGAGCGGGCCGGGCACGCGGAGCGGTCGGCCCATCCGGGCTGCGGCGGGAATATCGTCAAACAGGGACAAGGTGTCCGACATACCCAGCGCGGCCAGCATGGCCGCGCGATCCTCGGCCGTGTGGGGAATATAGCGCATCGTATCCTGCCGCTCCTTCAGTTCAGATAGACCAGTCCGCCGACCCCCCGGCCCTCGTCCCGATGACCGAGGCTCGCGCTCAATCGGGCAGCGCCCGATACCCGGCGGCGTCCAGCAGCACGGGACCCGACTGGATGGGGTCCACGGTGTCCAGCCGCACCAGCCATCCCTCGCCGTATGGATCCTGGTTCACCAGTTCCGGCCGCTCCTTGACCTGGTCGTTGACGGCCGCCACCGTCCCCGTCACCGGGCAAAACAGATCCGACACGGACTTGACGGACTCCGCCACGCCAAACACGGTACCGCGCTCCACGTGCCGCCCCACTTCGGGCAGGTCGAGAAACACCACGTCCCCCAGCGCGTCCTGCGCGTGATCCGTGATGCCCACGGTCCCGTCGCTGGCAATCCATTCATGCTCCGCCGTATACCAGCGGTCCTCGGGCACCTTGCCATTTGCCACTTCCGGGCCTCCCTTCTCATCTCCACGCCACCGCTGACCCGCCGACCGCCGCGTCAGGACGCTCGGCGGTAAAACGGCAGCTTGACCACCTTGGCTGGCACCGCGCGGCCGCGAACCTCCACGGCCACGGACTCCCCCACCTTGATGCCCCACGCCCGCGGCACCAAGGCCATCGCAATGGGCACCCCCAACGTGGGCGAGTGCGTGCCCGACGTCACCACGCCCTCCCCGGCCGCACCGGCCCGCGTGACGGCACAGCCGGCCCGAGGGATGCCGCCCATAGCCTCGAGCCCCACCAGACGGCGGGGCGTCCCGACGTCTTTCTGAGCCGCCAGCGCCTCTCGGCCGATGAACCCGCCGGGCTTCTCCCACTTCACGAAGCTGCCCAACGCCGCCTCCAGCGGGCTGATGTCCCGGTTGAGCTCGTGTCCGTACAAGGGGAGCCGCGCCTCCAGGCGCAGCGTATCCCGGGCACCCAGCCCCACGGGTTTCACGCCGTGCTGGGCCAGCGCCGCCCACAGCGCGGGCGCGTCGGCAGCGGCTACGTACAACTCAAAGCCGTCCTCGCCGGTGTATCCCGTGCGGGACACCAGCGCGGGAACCCCTGCAACCGAGACGCCCTCCCGGAAGTGATAGTAGCCGATATTGGCGACGGCCTCGTTGGTCAGGCTGCCGACGGCGGCGACCGCGCCGGGTCCCTGGATCGCGATGAGTGCCACCTCATCCGATACATCCCGCACCGGGATCAGGTCGGGCATGTTCAGGGCCACCGACTCGATCCAACCACGGTCGTCGTCACGATTGCCCGCGTTGGTGACCAGGAGGTAGCGGTTCGCCCCACGCCGGTACACCAACAAATCGTCCTGGGTGCCCCCATCCTCCCGACACATGGGTGTGTACAGGGCCTGGCCGTTCTCGAGGCGGCTCACCCAGTTGGTCACCAGCCGGTCCACCAGCGCGTCCGCCCCGTCCCCTTCCACCAGAAATTCCGCCATGTGCGACACGTCGAACATGCCGACGTCCGTGCGCACCCGGCGGTGCTCCTCCAAAATCCCTTCATACAGGATGGGCATCCAAAATCCGCCAAATTCGCCCATGCGGGCGCCTGCCGCCTCATGCCAGGCGGTCAAGGGGGTCGTGCGCCACCGGCTCGCGGTGGACTCCTCTGGCATGCGGCCGCCTCCTCTGTTTCCCAAAACCTCTCGCAGCACCACGCTTCTCCCCGCTAGTGTACCGAACTTACCACCCGATGCGGCCGCTGAAGTCGCAGACATTAGCCACCCGACGTGAGCGCACGCGCGAGCACCTCATCAAGCAGGGCAGCCGGCACGGGGGAGAGCGTCGCTTGCCCTGGGGCCGCCAGCAACACCCATGGCAGTTCTCGGCTGGTGGCCTTCTTATCTTTGGCCAGAAACCGCCGCACAGCCGCCTCATCCAGGCCGGGAGCCCGAGTGGGCATGTCCCACCGCCGTAGCACGCCGGTGAGCGCCTCACCGACCGCGGGATCCAGCCCCATCATGCGCTCGGACAGGAAGCACGCCGCCACGAGTCCCACACCCACTGCCTCGCCGTGCGCCAGCGGACCCATGCCGGCTGCCGCCTCGACGGCGTGGCCAAGCGTGTGACCCAGGTTCAGTAGGCTCCGGCCCCCGTCCGCTCGACGCTCCTCGGGATCGTCGGCCACCACCCGCACCTTGAACCGGGTAGCCCTCTCCGCTAGGTCGGCCAGTTGGAACCGCCCTCCCGGCGGCGCCGCCAGCCCTGCCGCCTGACGCCACGCGTCACCCCCTAGCAAGAGAGCGGTCTTCACCACCTCGCCCAGTCCTGACCGCCACTCGCGGGGTGGCAGGGTATCCAGCCACCGGGGGTCCGCAATGACCAAGTTGGGGGGGTGGAATGCTCCCACCAGGTTCTTGCCCGCTGGCAGGTCGATGGCGGTTTTGCCGCCGACGGCCGCATCCACCTGCCCCAGCAGCGTGGTGGGCACCGCCAGCCACGATACGCCGCGAAGGTAAACGGCGGCGGAAAACCCCACTGCGTCGGTCACGGCGCCCCCACCGACGGCTGCGAGAAAGCCGTCGCGCCGCACGCCGTGCGCCAGCGCTGCGGTCACGATGCGTTCGACGCTGTCCCAACGCTTGACGGACTCCCCGCCCGACAGCACCAGCCGGTCCACGGCCACCCCGGCACGCATCAAAGGCTCCTCCACCCATCGAGCGCGCTCGGACACCGCGGCATCCACCACCACCAGTCCCCGGGTCGGCCGCCCGCCGTCGGGCAGGTGCGTCTCCAGCGCCGCGAGCGCGCCGCTGCCGCCGACCACCGCGCCCGGGCCCAGCGGCTCAGTCCACATAGCCTGCCTCCCGAAGCCGCTCCGCCAGTCCCGCGGCCACCACGGCGGCAGGAGGGGCGCCATCCACCACCCAGTGCGCCGCCGCCTCATACGCGCCCCGGCGAGCCTCCCACAACTGCCGCGCCGCGGCCGAGCCGTTGCTCCAGAGCGGACGCCCGTGTCCGGTGACTCGTTCCAACAATACCGGCCAGTCGGCCTGGAGCCACACCACGAGACACCCCGCCTGGATCAGGACCGTTCGGGCTTCGGCGGTGCAGGGGGTTCCGCCCCCCAGCGCCCAGATGCCCGGTCGTTCTCGCATCAGGCGGCGCAGCGCGGCCATTTCCGCCGCGCGAAATGCCGACTCGCCCACGGCGAACAGTTCTCCGATCGACTGCTGCTGTTCGGTCGCCACCCGGTCATCCAGGTCTTCAAACCGCGCGCCCAACGCTTCCGCCAGCCCCCGGCCCACCAACGACTTGCCCGCCCCCATGAACCCAATCAGGGCCACAGGCCTCAAAAGTTTCTGACCTTTTCGACCCAATGCTGCCATCGCTCCTGAATCTCCTCCAGCGAGTCGCCGCCAAACTTCTCCAACACGGCTGCCGCGGCCACATGCAACGCCATGGCTTCCCCAACCACGACGGCCGAGGGCACTGCCGTGACATCCGAACGCTCCACCTGCGCCTGGTAGGCCTCTTTGGTGGCGATGTCCACGCTGTCGAGCGGCTTTAAGAGGGTCGACAGCGGCTTCATGCCCACGCGAATGACCAGCGGCGCTCCCGTAGTGATACCCCCTTCAATGCCGCCGGCCCGGTTGCTGTCCCGGTAGAAGCCCTTTTCGGCCGACCAGCGAATCGGGTCGTGCACCTGCGAGCCAGACGCCTCCGTCTGACGGAATCCCGTGCCCACTTCCACCGCCTTCATGGCAGGAATGGACAGCATGGCGCCCGCCAGCTGGGATTCCAGCCGCCGGTGCCACTGGACGTAGCTGCCCAAGCCCACGGGCAGCCCAAACACGCGCACCTCGAACTGGCCGCCCAGGGTATCGCCCGCCGCCTTGGCCGCGTCGATCGCCCCGGCCATCGATGCCTCCGCTTGGCGGTCAATCACGCGCACTGGGGACTCGTCCACGCGGTCAAAGTCGGCCAGCGTGTACTCGCGATCGGCGACCGTATGCGGGCCAATGCGCACGACGTGCCCGGCCACCTGCACCCCCAGTTCCGACAAAAACGCCCGCGCGACGGCGGCGGTCGCCACGCGCATGGTCGTTTCGCGGGCGCTGGCCCGTTCCAGCACATTGCGCAGATCCCGGTGGCCATACTTCAGCCCGCCGACCAGGTCGGCGTGTCCGGGGCGCGGCCGCGTCACCACCCGGTCGGGATCGCCCGGGTCCGGGGACATGCTTTCGCGCCAATTTTCGTAGTCCCGATTGCGCACCAGAAGCGCCACGGGGCTTCCGAGCGTGCGCCCATGGCGGACACCTCCCAGGATTTCCACCCGATCCTGCTCAATCTTTTGGCGGTCGCCGCGTCCGTAGCCCTGCTGACGCCGGCCCAAATCCCGGTCCACATGCGCCCGCGTCAGCGGGACGCCCGCCGGGACCCCTTCCACCACGCCCACCAGCGCCGGGCCATGGGATTCCCCCGCCGACACCCATCGCCATTCGCCCACGTCCATCGTCCCCTCCTGCCGGTTCGGCGCCTCTTAGCGTCCACTCTACCGGGTCTCGGCCACCCATACCAGTGGCACACCCGTGTATCGTATACCCTGGGCCGCTTCGTGCCGGAAAGGAGCGCACCGCATGGATGAGACCATTCCCGCAGACAACCGCTTTGTCACCGCCCATGCCCCCCGGCTAAGGGCCTTGGTGTCTCGTCGTGTGCCGGCGAGCGCCGTCGACGACGTGTGCCAGGACATCTGGCTGGCGTGGTGGCAGGCCGCGTCTCGCAAGCAGCCCATTCGGGACCCGGCTGCTTTCTTGCACACGCTGGCCATCCGCCACATCGCCAACTTTTATCGAGCTGGCGAGCGGAGTGCCGGGGCGGGCCCCGAAGATGCTGTTCCGGCCCGCGCCGACAACGACACCCTTGACAGCCTTCTCCGCCAGGTGAATGTCCCACCAGGCTCTATGCTCTGGCGACGAATCGTGGATGGATGCACCCTAGCCGAGCTAGCGCAAGAATTTGCCCTGCCGCTGGGCACCGTGAAGTCGCGCCTCCACCGCGAGCGGCAAAGCCTCGCGCCCCGCCTGCATGACTGGCGCCATCCTGAGGCGGGCAGCCGTCCGCTCGCCGTGTGTCCCTGCGCGGCGTGCCGCCGCACGTACCGGGCGGTGATGTCGGCCACGGCGCCGATGGATTGGCACCAGGCGCTGGTGGTCACCGTGGGCAGCACGCTCGCCTGGCGCATGGAGGGCACGCTGCGACGTTTCGGCCCGCTCCGGGAGCCCCAGCACGTGGTGTCACAAGCTGGGGATTGGCCCAAGCCCGCACGACTCCAGACGGTTAGCGGGAGAAGCCTCATGGGCCGATGGGGACTGTCGGTTCCGACACCGGATGGGCGGCCCCAGATGGGCTTCACGCTTCAGCCGGCGGACGACCCGGCCATCGTGGTGCAGACGCACCTGTCCGCCGCGCACACCGAGCGTCTGGGCCTGGTGCGCGCACGGCGGGACCGTTTCACCCTGCAGGTGCCCGTGACCGTCTCCCCGGACTTGGACGATGTGCTGCTGGTCCAGCTGCCGGCCAACGCGCGCCTCGAGGCGGCGCGTCCCACCCCCAGCTGGGTCGGCACCGTGCACGGAGCGGTCGCCATCCTGTGGCGTCACACCAGCCAGTGGCCTACGCCCCTGACCGTCCTCGCTCGTTGGGACCGAGCCTAGTCGAAGCGGCCCGAGAACCTTTTGGCTTCCGCCACCGACCACACCACCGAGGCGCAACGCCGAACGGGAGGGTGTGGCTGCGACGAATAGCAACCGGGAAGCGAACCCGAAAACCTACCGTGCCTCGCACCCGCTGGCGGACTGGCTGCCCGTCCGCCGTCCCAGTCTCGGTCTCTTGACCGCGGGACAGTGGGTGTCGACCGTGGGCAATGCGTTCAACGGCCTGGCGCTGGGGTGGCTGGTGCTGAGCGTGACCGAAAGCCGCGCCGCGCTGGGCATGGTCAGCGGCGTCGGCGACGCGGTGGGTCTCTTCATGATGGTGTCCGGGGTGTGGGCGGACCGCTGGAACCGGCGGCGCACCATGCTGGGTGCAGACCTGATCCGCGCCGCCGCCGCCTTTGCGCTGGGCGGGCTGGCGCTGACCGCCCGGGCCAGTCTGACTGGGATTGTGGCGCTGGTCATACTGGCCCGCCTGGCGGGCACGTTCTTTGCGCCCGCGTCCTTTGCGCTGCTGCCGGAGCTGGTCGAGCGCGAGGAGCTGGGAGGCGCCAACGGGATCCTGGCCACTGCCCGCACGTCCGCCGGTCTCGTGGGCCAGATGGCCGGCGGTGTGCTGTTGGGCCTCTTCGGGCCCGCCGCGCTTTTTCTTTTCAATGGGGCGTCGTTCACGGCGTCCAGCGTTTCGCTGGCCTTCATCCGCCCGCGCCCGGCCGCCCCGCCGCCCACCCCACCCGCTCAGGGGGCGGCCAGCCTCTGGCGAGAGCTGAAGGCGGGGCAGCACGTCATCTGGCAAGATCCGTTTCTTCGGCGCCTGGTCCCGATAGCCATGGCGGTCGGGTTTTTCTCGGTGGCCATCTCGGTGCTGGATGTAGCGTGGGTGCGCCAGGTGCTGCATGCCGGCCCCCTTGTCTATGGGGGCTTCTGGGTGGCCGCCGGCGTGGGCGGCATCGTGGGCAGCGCCCTTTCAAACCGCCTGGTGCAGCGCTTGGCCGTGGTACCGCTGAACGTGGCGGCGATGGTGGCCATCGGCGCAGCGGTAGTCGCGCTGGCACTGGTTCCGAACGCCCTCTGGGATCTGCTGTGCATGCTGGCCATGGGATTCGCGCTCGGCGTGCAAAGCACCAGCATCAACACGGCGCTCCTGTTGATGGTGCCCGAAGAGGCCATCGGCCGCTCCGTCGGGGCCATCGGCGCGCTGTCCAACGCCACCGGGCCCGTGGGCGCCGTCTTGGCGGGCCTCGCCGCCACCGTGTGGCCGATAGCGCGGGTGCTGTGGCTGTCGGGCGTCTTGGTGGCCCTCCCGTCGCTCGCCTTCTGGGGCGTCCATGCCCCCGCACCGCTCCCCAAGGACTAAACGGCGCGCAGGGCGTACGCCCGGCCTGCGCCGCTCATACTAGCCGGGCGGAGGTGGGGCATGAGTTCCAGTTCGGCACCGATCGATTGGACCCCCATGATTATTGGGCTCGCAGCCGGGGTCTTAACCCGCATGCTGTCTCTCAAGTCCGGGCGGCGGGACTATCCCGGCTATCCCAGCGGCTACGTGATTCAGGTGGCCATGGCGCTCATCGCCGCCTTGATAGGTTCCGCCATCGTGACGTCGCTCATCGCCAAGCAGCTCACGGCGGCCACGTTTCTGACGCTGGCTGCGACGCAGTTCTACAACACGCGGCAGTCGGAGCGGAACACCCTGGAAAAAGAAGAGCAGCTCATCCTGGTGCCGCGTGGGCCGTCTTACATCGAAGGCATTGCCCGCACCTACGAGGCGCGGGCCTTCCTGGCGATGCTGGTGGCGCTCGGCGTCTCGGGTCTCACCGCCTGGGCCGGCCTGGTGCCCGGCGTACTTGGCGGACTGGGAGTGCTGGTGCTGTCCCAGCAGCTCATGGCGGGCGCCGTGGTAGGCGACGTCATCGACGTGACCCCGGGCACCGTTCACTTCACCAAGGAGTCGCTGTTGTACGTCGACGACGTCATGCTGATGGAAATTGGTCTGCCCCACTCGCGGCAGCGCTGGATTGCGGAAGGATACGGCGTCATTCTGAGCCCCAAGGGGCCACGCGGCCAGGCCGTGCTGTGGAACCTGGCCCAGCGCCAGGCCATCACCCATGAGGCCGTCACCGCTGTCGGCGTGCAGAAGGACGTGGGCTACCCGGAGCAGGGGGCGCTCACGCGCATGGAACTGCCCAACGCGACCGGCCGCGCCGCCCTAGGCGTCATCCCCGTCGACCGGGACATGGCGAAGCTGGTGACAGCCATCCGCCAAACCCCGCTCTTGGAGAGCGGCAAGTGGAACCGCATCTCGAGCCCCGTGCTGGTGCAGGGACCGATGGGCGGCGCCGGTTCGTAGGGAAGGCCCCGGCGCGTGCCGAGCGGGCGGCGGATGACGCGACGGTGGACGTGGGTCGCCGCCGTCGTGGTGGTAGGCGCCCTCGGGGTGGCTTCGGTGCCGCCCGCGTACGGCTGGCGGTGGCCGGTGGAAGCCGCGGCGCTCCGGCTCACCGTCCTCACCGACCCGGAGGTCACGGCGGGGCCCTTTCACGTGGTTTACCCACCCGGGCACGGGGCGACCGCGGTGCTGGTCCTGCAGGACCTCCAGCGAGACTATCCGGTAGAGCGGGCGAGTCTCGGCGCCACGCTGTCCACTCCCCTGCTGGTGGTGATCTACCCTACCCGGGCGTCGCTCAACACCAGCGCCGGGCTTCCCGCGGCCGCCAACAACATCGGGCTGTACGATGCGGGCACGATCCGCATCGACCTGCCGCGCGCCTGGATTCCGCACGGGTCCTGGCGGCCCACGTTTCAGGCCGAGGGGCCGGTGGCCCATGAGCTGGGCCACGCGCTGCTGGACCGCGTCGGCCATGAAAACTACCCCGCGTGGTTCAATGAGGGAGTGGCCCAGTGGGAGGACTACCGTGCGACCGGCTACCAGTGGCTCACCGCCAGCAATCAGATGGGCCATGGCGGGGGGCTCTACTCGTGGAGAGCCCTCAACGAGAACTTTTACACCCTCCCGCACCAGTCGCTCGCGTACCGCGAGGGCCTGAAGCTGGTGCAATACCTCGTGAGTCCTCGGTACGGCGGACCGCCGCGGTTTCGCCAATTCGTGCACGCGCTCGCGGGAGTCGCGTCGTTTGCCGCCACCATGCGGGCGATCTACCACATGCGCCCCGACGCGCTGTACCAAGCCTGGCGTCGGAGCCTTTCAACATACTGACGCTTCCTCACGCAGCTTCACGCAGTTTGACCGCCTGACCGCAACTACCTCGTGGGCTCGGCCGGGGTCCCCACGGCAAACAACGGCAGCTTGAACCGCCCGCGCAGGAGCGGCACCCACAACCCCGCCAGCAGTAAGAACAGCAGGCCGGCCGGCACCGTGAGGGCCGGTACCCGCAGGCCGAGCACGCCTCCCGCCAATAGCGTCACGATGGCGGTCACCAGCGAGGCCCAGGGCAGATAGCGGCCCGTCGGGTAGTGAAAGCAGTGGGCCTCCTTCGCGGCCATGATCGACAGCGCCGCCAGTGTGAGGCCCACCGCCACCCCCGGCATCCATCCACACGCGGCCACGGCGGCCACGGACAGGCCCAGCACGCCGGTGCGCCACTGGGCGATCCACACCAAAAACACGTACGAGGCGGTAAGGGTGGCCGCCAAGAGCCAGCCGAGCGATACCCACGCCACCGCAGGCACCCCCAGCCCCAAGCCCACGCCAAACCCCGCGAGCCCCGCCGCCGCCGCGACCAGCGCCCAGCGATACACCCGATCCCGCTCCGCCGGATACGGCGGCATCTCCACTCCTTGGGGGGGCGTCAGATGCTGCACCAACTGTTCCTGATTCACGACCCACCCCGTCTTTCCCGACCATCAGGGGCGGTCACCCCCACGGCCACCGCCAGCACCCCGGGTACACCTAGGAGCGCCCGCCGCGCCGACACGGACGGGGCCATGCCTACGCCAATGCGCCGGCCCTGCCGGCGACGCGGCTCCACCACCACGAGCTCCGCCGGCCCGTCCCAGTCGCGAGCCCAGGCGGCCAGTCGGCCCACGACGGTTTCGTCCACTCGGTCCACCTGAACATACACCCGCCCGTCGGGTCGCGGCCAGACCGATTCGGGCCGCGCCCCCCCGGACGCCACCCGCTGGGCCGGCACTGCCTCGTCCAGGAATCCGAAGTTCAGCTGGTCCCCGGCGACAACACCGCCCGCCACGCCGATCAACCCGTCCAGCGCCCCCGCCCGCACCATCGGGTCCAGGCTCATCGGGCCCCACGCTCCGACCCGCAGTTCAGCCACGTGGTGAAATCCTTCCGCCGGCCGTGTGCCCAACAGGGCACGGCCCCACTCACGCGGCAACCCCCGGATGGCGGACAGCCCCAGCCGGATGGCAGGTTCGTCCCGCCCGGACGTCCCCGGCGCGAGCGTGGGCTCCCACGCGCTGTGGTTCACGTGCGGGGCAAGCACCTGGACCCCCTCCCGCATCGCCGCCAAGGCGGGGCCCAGTCCGTCCCCTCCGTGCGCCATCATCTCCCCGGCCCAGAAGGCCTGGGGCGCATGCGCCTTGACGTAGGCGGCAAAGTAGGCCACCAGGCCATAGGCGGCCGCGTGAGCCCGGTTGAAGCCATATTGGGCGAACGGGACCACTTGTTGCCAGAGGTGTTCCGGGTCCACGCCGGGCCCCTGATGCTGCCGGACGCCGTCCACGAACCGTTGGCGCTCCGCCTCCAGCAGATCCCGGTCCTTCTTGGACACCGCACGCCGAAACAGGTCCGCGGCCGCCCAGTCGTATCCGGCAAAGCGGCGCGCCACAGCCATAAGCTGCTCCTGATACACCAGGATGCCCAGCGTATCCGCCAAAAGCTCCTCCAACGGCGTGGACGGGTGGAACCCTTCCCGCCGCCGTCGCAGATACTCACCGATCTGGTCCATTGGGCCAGGCCGATACAGGGAAATCACGAGCATGACGTCCTCGAGGCGTTGGGCCTGCATGCCACGCAGCAGTTCCCGCACGCCCCGCCCATCCAGCTGAAACACCCCGTCCGTGTCTCCTTGGCCCAGCAGCACGGCCGTGGCCCGGTCGTCCGGCGGCACCGCGCCCAGCGCCGGCAGCGTGCCGTCCAGTGTCCTGGCGTGTTTGAGCGCCGTCAGGGTGCGCAGTCCCAACAGGTCAAACTTGACCAGTCCGAGTGCCGCCAGCGCGTGCATGTCGAGGCCAGTCACCGTTTGCTGATCGTGTTGAATCACCGGGCTCCACTCGGTGAGCGGGGCGGGAGCAATGACCACGCCCGCGGCGTGCACCGAGGCATGGTGCGGGGTTCCCTCGAGCTGGGCCGCCACCGCCCGCCACGCCGCGCCCCCCGCCGCCTCACCTTCCAGCGCCGGCGCGAGATCAGCGGCGGGCACCGCCAGCACCCGCGCGGTCTCGCGCAGCGCCGCACGGGGGCCGAGCGTGCTGTACGTGCCAATCTGCGCCACCCGATCCGCGCCGTGGCGTTCTTTCAGGTAGGCCACCAGTTCGCCGCGCCGCGTGTCTTCAATGTCCAGATCGATGTCCGGCGGACTGGCGCGGTGGGGGTTCAAAAACCGCTCAAACACCAAGCCCCAGCGCAACGGGTCCACCTCGGTGATCCCGAGGCTGTAGGCCACGAGGCTGGCCGCGGCGGACCCCCGGCCTGGCCCGACGGCAATGTCTCGCTCGCGGGCCGCCGCGACGACGTCGGCCACCACCAAAAAATAGTCCGCAAACTCCAGGGCAGCAATCGTTGCCAGCTCATGCGCCAGCCGCTCCTGATAGACGGGGGGGGCGCCCCCGGGCCACCGGGCGGCCAGCCCGGCCTGCGCCCGGCGGGTGAGCACCTCAGTGGCCGACCCCTGGGCGTCAAAGCGCACCGGCGACGGTGCCCGCGGCAGCACCGGGTCCACCACCGCCGCCATGACCTCGTCCCACGCCCGAATAGCCGGGTGCTGGGCCCCAAACCGCCCGGCCAGCTCGGCTGCCGGAACCGGCGGCCCCCCCACCTCGGCTAGGGAAGGTTCGGAGCCCATGCGACGCAGGACATCCCAAGCGCCCCGTTCCTCCGGGGAACGAAAGCGTACCGGCGCCGCTGCCAGCAGGGGCCACCCGGCGGGCGTGGGGGCGGTGGGACGCGGCACCATCATCCACGCGGGACTCTGCCTCGGGGGTTCGATAGCCACGGACGGGCGCACGAGCCACACGAGGCGCGCATCGTCCAGCATCTCCGGGGTTCGAGGCGGCCCAGGCGCGGCCAGTTGGCACAGCAAGGGCCAGGCTAGCCGGCTTCGGGCCACCACCTGCACCACGTCCACGCCGCGTGCGCCCGCGACGGGGACGGCCGTACCCACCAGCGGCGTGATACCCGCGGCGGTGGCGGCCTCGACCCAGCGCACCGCGCCGTTGAGGTTTTCCCAATCAGCCAACACGGCGGCCGTGTAGCCGTGATCCGCCAGGACGCGCGCCAACTGGGTCGGACTACCCAGCGCTCGTCCCAGTGACCAGTGCGACCAGACATCGGCCGCCAGTGCGGTCATGAGCCGGATTTCCGCTCCCGCTTGCGTGCATGCCGATCCAGCGTGGCTTTGCGAATGCGCAGGTTGGCCGGCGTGATTTCCAGCAATTCGTCGCTGGCCAGGTACTCCAGTGCCCCGTCCAGCGTGAGCGTGCGGGGGGTCGTCAGCCGAATCGCCTCTTCAGACCCGGTGTTGCGAACGTTCGTCACGTGTTTTTTCTTGCACACGTTGATCTCCAGGTCCTGGGGCCGACTGTTCTCGCCCACCACCATGCCGGCATACACGGGGGTCATCGGCCCGATGAACAGAACGCCGCGTTGCTGAGCGTTGTCTAGCGCGTATGCGGTGGCGGGCCCGGCCTCCAGCGCCACCAGCGCCCCCCGCGGCGCGGCATCGATGGGCCCCGCGTACGGACGGTAGCCCAGGAACAAGTGGTTCATCACGCCGTACCCGCGGGTGTCGGTCACAAACACGGAGCGAAATCCCAGCAGGCCACGGGCCGGCACGTGAAATTCGAGACGGGTCTGGCCGGGCCCGGCCGCGGCCATCACCTGCATCGCGGCACGACGTGGCCCCAGCCGTTCCATGACCACCCCCACGAACTCGTCCGGCAGGTCCAGCACGAGGTGTTCGTATGGCTCCATCCGCCCGTCGCGGGTGTCGTGCATGATCACCTCCGGCTTGGACACGGCCACTTCGAATCCCTCGCGCCGCATGGTCTCGAGCAGGATACCCAGATGCAGTTCCCCACGCCCCGACACGCGAAACACGTCGGGATTCTCGGTGTCCTCCACCCGCAGCCCAATGTTGCGTTCTCGCTCTCGATAGAGTCGCTCGCGCAGGTGCCGACTGGTCACGTACTGCCCCTCACGCCCCGCAAAGGGACTGGTGTTGACCCCGACCAGCACGGTGAGCGTGGGCTCGTCGACGGTAAGCGGGACCAAGCCAACCGGCTTCTCGGGGTCGGCGATGGTGTCCCCGATGGACACGCCGTTGATCCCCGCGACCGAGACGATGTCCCCGGTCCCCACGCGCTCCACCTCGACCCGGTGGAGCCCAATGCGCCCAAACAGCTTGGCGACCCGACTCCGCGTGACCTGCCCCTCGTGATTGACCAGCGCCACCGTCTGGCCGGCAGCGATGCTCCCCTGAGACACCCGGCCGATGCCCAGGCGGCCTACGTAGTCATCATGCTCCAGCGTGGTGACCTGCAACTGCAGCGGCGCTGCAGGGTCGCCCGCCGGCGCCGGCACCCACGCCACGATGGTCTCAAACAAGGGGCCCAAATCGTCGTGGCCGTCCAGTGTGGGACTCAGCGCCGCGACCCCCGCCTTGGCGGCCGTGTACACCGTGGGGAAGTCTAGCTGTTCATCGGTAGCGTTCAGGTCCATGAACAGCTCCAAGACCCCTTCCAGCGCTTCCGCCGGACGCGCTCCGGCCCGGTCCATCTTGTTCAGCACCAAAATCGGGTGCAACCCTGCCGCCAGCGCCTTGATGAGGACGTATCGAGTCTGGGGCATAGGCCCCTCCAGCGCGTCCACCACCAACAGCGCACCATCCACCATGCTGAGGACCCGCTCCACCTCTCCTCCGAAGTCAGCGTGCCCAGGCGTGTCCACGATGTTGATCCGGTAGTCCCGATAGGGCACTGACGTCGTCTTGGCCAAAATCGTGATGCCGCGCTCACGCTCTAGCTCATTGGTGTCCATGGCCCGCTCCGCCACCTGGCCGGGGTCGCGGAAAATGCCGCTCTGACGCAACATGGCGTCCACCAGCGTCGTCTTGCCGTGGTCCACGTGTGCAATGATGGCGATGTTGCGAATCTGGCTTTGAGCCACTAGCTCCAAAGTGTCCACTGTCCTAGCTCCAAACTTGTCCAAACGTCTTCGAAACGTCTTCCGACCGATTCGGTCACGCTGCCGCCGGCCCGGCCAGCGCTCGGACCGACGCCGCAGAACCAATCAGCCACCTAGTGTAGCCCAACCGCGTGTGCGAGCCAACCGCGCGTCGCCGGCCGCAACCGCCCCGGCCCCGGGGATCCCTGACCAGCCCGACATCGGCCAGCGTCTCCACGAGCGCCGCCCGGATCCGCGGGGAAGCCCCCGCCCCTGCCCGAGTCTATGACGGCGGCCGCGCGCGAGCCGTCTCAACCTCAAACATGCGGTGTCAGGGACACGGCGCCGATGTCGTGGTCTGGTCAGGCGCATGCTGTCATGGCCCCTCCTCACAAGGGACGCCTGCCGATGACCGGGACCGGCGGACGCAGACAACCATCCCAGAGCAATCAAGCAGGCCTCTCCAGCAGACGTCTGGCCGGGGATGCGCCCCGGCCAGACGCGAAGGTCCTCCCGATGCATGCGCGACTGCCGCACGGACAGCGCCACGGTCCGATCACGGACCCAGATGACACGCCACCAGCGTCCGAAAGCGCTGGCCACGCTCTTCAAAATTCCGGAAGGCATCGTAGCTCGCGGACGCCGGCGACAGCAGGACAATGTCGCCGGGCTCGGCGGCTTCGAGGGCAGCCTGCACCGCGTCGTCGAAGGGCAGGGGGCCTAACAGCCGTGGGCCCGACCCGGGGGCGACTGCCGCGCTGATGGCGCGGGCAATGTCGGGCCCCGTGGGGCCCGTGAGCGCCACCATCCGGGCGCGCTCGGCCAGGGCCCGGCCCAGGGGTCCGTAGTCCAGGTGCTTGTCATAACCGCCCGCCACCAGCACCAGTGGCCGCGGCCGCCCCCCACCCGAGGCATTGCCCAGCGCGTCCAGCGCCGCCAGGGTCCGGTCGGGAGCCGTCGCAATGGAGTCGTTGATATAGCGGATACCGCCCTGCTCCGCCACCAGCTCGAGCCGGTGCGGCACCCCCCGAAAGGCGGCCAGCGCCGCCGCCACGGCCTCGGGGCGCGCGCCCGCCCTGAGTGCCAGGCTCATCGCCACCAGCGCATTGTGCACGTTCATCCGCCCCGGCAGCCGCCAGCGGTCCAACGTCTGGATCGGAAGGGCCGCGCGACCCGGCTCTGGACGCCACATCATTGTCCCGCCCTCGAGGTACGCCCCCTGCTCGACGGGGGCCGTCAGCGACACCGTGACCCGTTGCCCCCGATGGCGGGCGAGCGCCGCCGCCATGAGCGGCGGGGGCACGGCGTCCGTCACCAGGAAGTCATCGGGACTCTGAAACTGAAAGATACGCGCCTTGGCGGCCGCGTACTCCCCCATGTCGCGATGGTGGTCCAGGTGGTTGGGAGACAGGTTCAGCACGGCCGCGCCGGCCGGGCTCTTGGTCACCAACTGGAGTTGAAAGCTCGACAGCTCCATCGCCACCCAGTCGCCGGGCTGTATGGCCTCCACGATGGCGAACAGGCTCCGTCCGATATTGCCCCCTACGTGCACCGGCCGGCGGCCGTCCTCCGCCAGCATGGCGCCCAACAGCGTCGTCGTCGTCGTTTTTCCTGCCGACCCGGTGATCCCCAGCACCGGCGCGGGACACAACGCCAAAAACAGGTCGGTCTCGCACGTCAGCACCGCACCCGCCGCCAACCGCTGCACGTCGGGGTGGTGGGGCGGGATGCCCGGCGTCAGATAAATTCGGTCGTACGGACCGCAAGCCTGCGCCTGCTCCACATAGCTCGGCCCGACCGTCCACCGGACCGCTGTGGCCGCGGGATCCACCACGCTCTCGTTGCGGTCGGCCACGGTGACCCGGGCCCCGCGCGCCACCCAGTACGGCAGCAGCGGCGCGTTGTTGATGCCAAACCCCAGGATGAGAATGTTCTCCGGCGCGGCCACCGCTACTCCACGGGGACCATGAGGTGGTCCAGCCGGGCAAACGCCTCGGCCAGCCGCTCTTCGGAGGACGCCAGCGACAGGCGCACCGCATGCGGTGCGCCAAAGCCGGAACCAGCCACCGCCGCGACCCGCGCTCCATCCAGCCAGGCCCGCGCCACGTCGTCGCCGCTCGCGATGGTTACCCCGGCCAGCGTGTGGCCCACCAACCCTGCCGTGTCCACCCATAGATAGAACGCCCCGTCGGGCACCCGACCCACCAGCGGCGCGGAGCGCGCCAGCCATTCAGCGGCCAGCGCCCGACGAGCGAAAAACGTGTCCCGCATGCGCGCCACTTCGGGCAGCGGGGTCGTCACGGCGGCCAGAGCAGCCGCTTGGGCAATGGACGTGGGGTTGCCGGTCGCCTGCCCCTGCAACCGCTCCATGGCGGCAATGACGGGGGCGGGCCCGGCCGCGTAGCCAATCCGCCAACCAGTCATGGCAAATGTTTTGGAAAGCCCGTGCACATAAATCAAGCGGTCCCGAATGTCCGCCACCGAAGCAAACGACCGGTGGACGGCGGGGGGATAAACCAGCTGGCTGTAGATTTCGTCCGCAATCACCCACAGGTCGTGCTCCACACAGAAGGCGGCAATCCGGTCCACCTCCGCCGGGTCGATCACCGCACCCGTCGGGTTGTTGGGACTGTTGACCACCAGACCACGCACCCCCGGCCGCCAGGCGGCCTCCAGTGCCGCTGCCGTCAGCCGGTGCGCGCTCGAGGACGGCGTGGGCACCGACACCGCCGTACCACCCGCGAGCCGGATCTGCTCGGGATACGTCACCCAGTAGGGCGTCGGCACCAGCACCTGATCCCCCGGACTCACCAGGGACATCAATGCGTTGAAGAGCGCATGCTTGGCGCCGGAGGACACCATCACCTGTTCTGGGGCATAGCGGGCCCCCGTCTCCACCTCAATGTGCCGCGCCAGCGCCTGGCGCAGCGCCCGCGTGCCGCCGGCGGGCGTGTAGTGCGTGTCACCGGCGCCAATCGCGGCGACGGCGGCCGCCGCGACGGCCCGGGGCGTGTCAAAGTCGGGCTCGCCAAGTCCCAGGTTCACCACGTCGATCCCTTCCGCCGCCATCGCCTTGGCCCGCTGGTCAATGGCCAGTGTGGGGGACGGGGCCAAATCCACCACCCGTTGTGCGAGTTTCATGTGCGCCTCCTCAAAGGATCCCAAATATCGGCCCACCGCAGAGTCACGGTGGCGTGGCGAGGCGCCGTCAGCGGGACGGCGTTTCGTGAAACAGCTGGTCCGCCCACAGATCCTGCAGCAGCTGCTCCAGGCGGGCCTCCACCAAGTCCAGAATACGCTTCCCCTTCTCCCGTGTCCCGTGGCGGCCATCGCCGGTGACGGCGTGGCGCAGCGCCGTCTTGCGAGCCGACTGGTCCTTAAACCGAAACTTCGGGCGATATGGGTTCACGCCTGCGTGGGCCATCTCCACGGCGTCGGCGGCCAGTGCCAGCATCACCGACGTTTCATCTTCGCCCGCGTGCCCCTGCCCTGCCGTCACCGTCAGAATGTCCTGGGCATAGTCGAGCCACCAGTTGCTGATGACCACCCGCAGGCCCGCATCCGCCAGCCGCTCCGCCGCATGTCCCAACGCTCCGTTGTTGCCCCCGTGGCCGTTCACGAGAATGATGTGGCGAATCCCCCAGCGACCCATGGCCAATCCCACCTCGGCCACGTAGTTCTCGAGGGCGGCCGCGGGAATGCTGAGCGTGCCCGGCCACTCCTCCAAATCCCACGAATGGCCAAACGGCACCGCCGGTGCCACCAGCAGTTTTTCGGGGTGCCGCTGTTCCAGTCGACGCGCCAACTCAGCCGGCGCAATGTTGTCGGTCCCCAGCGGGCAGTGAAATCCGTGCGCCTCCACGGTACCGGTGGGCAGAATGGCCGTGGACACGTTCCCCATCACCGCTTCAAACTGCCGCGTCGTCATGCGCTCCCAATACATCGTCATCCCCCCGGCTTCTCCAGTAGGTTCAGTCGTCGCGCGGACGGCACTCGGTCCCGGGTCCACTTGGTCATCAGGCCTCCCACGCGCCCGGACTCTCTGGCGCTGAGCCCGCCCCAGCCCTCACGGCGCACCTTGTCCACCAGATCGAGTGCCGCCGCTGCCTCCCACTTCAACGCCTCCCGCGCCAACTCCTCCGGACTCGGCTCCTTGGCTGTGGTCATCTGCCATCACCTCTGCCCAAAGCCTGCCCGCGCCATCCACACCTGAGCCGCGACCGCCCGAAAGCAGCCGCAGCCGACTCCCAGTGTACTCCCTTCGCTCGAGCGCTACTTCACACTGGTCAGCCACCCCACCAGATATTTCAGGGCTCTGGGCGGCACATTCAGCTAGGGCATGCCTCCCTCCGGCTGCACCAGCTGCTGACGAATTTCGAACGCCGACAGGATGCTGCCCACGTTGGTCAGCGGAGGGGGGTAGATGCACTGTCCATCCGGAAGTTTGACCACCCCCGTCTGGTTGCCCAGCGGTCCGAGCGCGTGGCTCGTGGCGCACGAACTTGTATAAATGGCCATGGGGTCGGCCGCCACCAGCCTTTTCTGCGTGTACACCCCGTTGGCAGTGAAGTAACCGAAGAACACAAAGCCAACCAGCAGGATGCCCAACATCACCGGGCGCTTCAAGAGGCGCCGCTCCTTGTGCCGATCGATGAACGGCACGCCGATAAACAGCATGACGCCCACGGTGGCCAGAGCAAACATCAAGATCCCGTCGAGCGAGGTGAGCCCCAGCACACTCGCCAGTCGGGCGCTGGCTGGAACGCCCAGTCTTCCGGGTCGGCGCGCGCGCCCAGCGGCACGGGCGTAAAATGCGCAAACAGCATCAGGACCAACACCGCTACAAAGCCACCACCAGCTCCTTCAGCAGGTGTTCCGGCCAGAACGGCACCACGGTCGGGCTCTGGTACTCTTTGGCCTGGTGCCCAGGATGCAAGTCGTCCGCCGTCGGCTATCCTCCTCGGTCGGCCCGCTCTTCCGGACCGGACCCATGGGCCCTCGGTCTCCTGGCTGCCCGGTCAGTACGGGGCCGTGATCCCGTTGCGGCGAATCATGAGAAAGTGCAGGCCCAACCGCCCCAGGAGCGCGGCCGGCAGAAACCAGACGTGTACGGCGAGAAACCGCGACGGCGTCGCCGCCCCAATGCTTGGCCCACCCGCGACGGCCAAGAACAGGGCGTTGCCGATGAAAGGCACGTACTTCACGAAGTTGACGCCCACTTGCGTGGCGAAGCACGCCTTTTCATCCCGGGGCAGCAGATAGCCGGTAAAACCAAATCCCAGGATGGTCCGCCAAGTCGCGCCAAAATGCCGACACCATTAAGCGTTCATCACCCATTGCACCAACCGCGTCCACATGCTTGCGTCCTCCCCACCGGGCGCCCCGCGAGCCAACCCCACGCTTTGTTGGAGGCCGACCGGCACTTTGGTGCGATCTCCGCGCCATCGGGCCCTTGAGCGAGTCGCAGTCGAAAGTCGCACCACCGCGCCGTAGCGGGAGCCCGAACCCCGAGGCGGAACACCGAGCCGCCAAACGAGTGCCCTCGACTGCTTGCCATCACCGGCTTGTCATAATACGACCGCCCAGAACCCCCGTCACTGAACAGCAGAGGCATTTAGTGGCCGCAATGTCGGGCCTGGCCGCGTCAGCGCAAGCCCGCCAGCGCCACGCCGACGAAGACAAAGTAAAACGCGCCGGCTCCCACCAAATCTCGGGGCGAAAGTCCGCGGCGGCGTACTGACACATACACGAACAGGCTAGCCGCCAGCGCAAGCACTCCCACCGCTCCCTCCAGCGGATTGAACCGCCACGGCGTAAGCCACATGCCCAGCGCAGGCACCAGCGAAGCCTGGAATGCCATGGCTCCTGTGACGTTGCCGAAGGCGAGCGTGTGCGCGCCGCGCCGGATCCAAATCACCGAATTTAGCACTTCCGGCAGTTCCGTCGCCACAGGCGTCAGAATCACGGAGAGCAGAAATCCACTCCAGCCACTCTCACGCGCCCACGCCTCCACGGCCGTAACAAAGTAGTGCGCCCCCACCACCAGCCCCGCCAGCGCCATGACCACCTGGCCCACCACGACCCACAGTCCCGGCGGCATTTGCCGGGACAGGTGCAGCGGGGTTGTGGGCGCATCGGCCGGTGACTGCCGACCCGATCGCAGCACCGTGCGGGCAAACAGCAGGTACGCCACCACCATGCCCCCGGCCCAGTAGACTTTCACCGGCGCCGGCAGCCAGCTCCCCAGCAGCGCTGCGCCAAACACGGCCAGAAAGAAGCTCAAGTCGCGCGTGATCGCGTCCGGGCGCGCGGTCGGGGGTCTCCTCGGCCAGCCGGGCCACGCCAGCGACACCCCCAATACCAGAAACCCCAGCGTGGCCAGCATAAAGGGCGCGCCCAGGATGGCGCCCAAGCCCACGGCCGCCGCCCCGCCCGCCCCGGAAACCAAGGCGATCACGGGCACCAGTGTTTCGGGCAGGGCCGTTCCCAGCGCCGCCATCAAGGTCCCGACAGCGCTGGCATTCAGCCCCAGCGCCTTTCCCAACCACTCGATCCCGTTCGTGAAGTAGTCCGCAGACAGCACGATCAGGATCATGCCCGAGAGAATTATAAAAAGCACGGCATTGCCCCTCGCCGCCCACCTGACGCAGTATACGGCCGTCGGGGCGGGGTCATCCCCCGCTGGTCAAGCCAGCGTAGCCCCGCTGGCGCATGACCTCGTAGACCGCGAGCGCTGCGGCGTTCGAAAGGTTCAGCGACCGGAGGCCCGGCCGCATCGGTATCATGCGCCAGCGGTCCGGATGGGCTGCCAGGAGGGTGTCGGGCAGTCCGGTGGACTCCCGCCCAAACACCAGCACGACCGTGTCGCCATACTGAGCTTGGTCGAAACGCTGCCCGCCCCGGCTGGTAAACAGATGCAACGTGTCGGGCCGCCGGAGCTGCTCGGGGAGCGCGCCCCAGGTGGCATGTCGGTGCACCTCCACCAAGTGCCAGTAGTCCACCCCGGCTCGCTTGACCCGCGGGTCGAGCCACTGGAATCCTAGCGGCTCAACCAAATGCAGCCGCGCCCCCACGGCGGCACACGTGCGAGCGATGTTGCCCGTATTCGGGGGAATCTCCGGCTCCACCAGCACAACGTCCAGCGTCACCGGATGACGGGCACGCGCACCAAAGCCTCAAAGGCGTCGTACAGTCGCCGAGTGATGGGTCCCGCCGTCTCGCCCAGGCGGCGGTTGTCCACGGTGGTCACCGGCTCGACGCCGCAGCCGGTGTGGGTCAGGAACACCTCATCCACCTGCGCCAAGTCCTCCAGCACCACGGGGTCCAGCCGAATGGGGATGTCCTCTGCCGCCGCCAGCTCCAGCACAACCTGTCGACTGATGCCGGGCAGAATGTAGTTGGTCACGGGCGCGGTTTGCAGGGTGCCCTCGCGCACCACGAAGAAGTTCGCGGACGTGGCTTCAATAGCCATGCCATCACGGACAAACACGGCATCGTCGGCCCCGGCCCGACGGGCCTTCTCCTTAGCCAGGACGTTAGGCAGCAGATTGACCGTCTTGATCCAGCATTTCGCCCAGCGGTCGTCCGGCACCGTCACCACCCGAATGCCCGCCAGGAACTGATCCGGCGGAAGCGCGTGGTACGGACGACACCACGCGAGCACCGTCGGGGGCACCGGCGGATCGGGAAAGGGGTGGTTGCGGGGCGCCGCCCCGCGGCTGACCTGAATATACACCAGGGCATCGGGGACGGCCGCCCCCTCCTCGCCCGCCAAGTCGTATACCACAGCACCCAACTGCTTCAGGTCCAGCGCGGGCAGCCACACCCCAGCCAGGCTGCGCCCGAGCCGGGCTAGATGCGCATCCAGCCGAAACGGACGCCCGTCATACAGACGCACCACTTCGTATACGGCATCCCCAAAGAGAAATCCGCGGTCGTCAAAAGACAGCCGCGCCTCCCTCTCATCCACAAACGCCCCGTTCAGATAGACGCGCAGGGCAATCCCCTCCCTTTCTCTGCCTCCAGTGGCGCGTGGCGCCTTTCATCCCAGATGCCCCAGGTGCTCCGCCAGCACTTCGTGGGCCTCCTCCGCTTCCCCGTCCGGAACCAGAATCTCGATGCTGCCCCTGCCGTCGGCCGAGGAATCAATCGGACGCATGGTAACCATGAGTCCTTCCTCCCTCAGCACGGCGACCAGGCGGTTGGCCGCCGCGGAGCTGGTGGCGATGTATACCACTGTCCACATCGTTGCGCTTCCTTTCCTGTTCCTGCGCGCCACTCCCGGGCTGGCACGGACCAGAGACAATCTACGCCAACTCCAGCGGATGCGACTCCCCCGACCCCGGTCCCTGTTCGCCGGCCGCCCGCATCCCTGACAGGCCCGTCGCCACCAGGGACAACAGGGCCAAGCCCAGGAAGGCCGCGTGGATGGCGGGCACCCACTGACTAGGGGCCGCGTGGGTCGTGCTGGCGCCCAGGCCCAGCAGAATCGCGGTCATGACCGCCAGCGAAAATGCGGTGCCGAAGCTCATGCCCAACGACCGCGACATGTTCAGAATGCCGCCCGCCACCCCCAGATGCTCCTTCGGGGAGCTACCCATGACCGAGCTGTTGTTTGGCGGCGTGAAAAGCCCCAGGCCTGCCCCGACCAGCAACAGTTCGCCCACCACCATGGGAATGCTGGCGCCCCCACCGAGGGTGATGCCCAGCAAGAGGCACCCCACGGTGGTGAGACCCATCCCCGCAGTGGTGAGAATCCTCGAGCCATACCGGTCCGCCAAGCCGCCCGCAATCGGTGCCAGCACCGTCATGGCCACCGGCACCGGGGTCAGCAGCAGACCAATCGTAGCTTCCGGAAGCGCCAGCACCTCTTTCAAAAAATAGGGCATGAGCACCAGGGTGCCGAACATGGCCGCGTACGACAGGAGCCCGGTGATGTTGCCGATGGTCATGGTCTTGATGCGAAACAACTCTAGGCGCACCATCGGGGCCGGGAAGCCGGCCTCCCGGCGAATGAACAGCCACAACAGCAGGATGCCTAGGGCAAACAGGCCCAGAATCGACAGCGCGGTCCAGCCCCAATCCGGTCCCTCGGTGAGGGCCAGCATGATGCTCACCAGGAACCCCGCGAAGTACGCCATGCCGCCCCAGTCAAACGGCGCATGGGCATCGCCGGGCCGGTCCTTCGGCAAGATAAAGGCGCCCAGCAGCGTGCCCACAATGCCGACGGGGACGTTCACATAGAAAATGGCCCGCCACCCAAACAGCGCGATTAGGGCGCCGCCGACCGCAGGACCAATGCTGAGGCCCACCGCCTGGGCCGACCCCTGAAATCCAATGGCCTTGCCCCGCACGCTGGCGGGCACCGTGGCCGTGATGATGGCCACGGAGTTGGCCTGCAGCATAGCGGCCCCGAGTGCCTGCAGGACGCGCGACGCGATGAGCATTGGCAACGAGAGGGCGGCGCCACAAAGCGCGGACCCAACGATGAACACCAGAAATCCGAACGTATAGAGCGGCCGACGGCCAATCATGTCCGCGAAGCGTCCAATGGCCGTCACGGCGCTCGCGAGCGTCAGCAGGTAGGCGATGAGCACCCAACTGGCATCCCCGGCGGTCGCGTGGAAGCTGCCCTGCAGCGTAGGAATCGCCACGTTGACAATGCTGGCATCGACGGCGGCCATGAAGGCCCCCACGCACACGGTGGCCACCACGTACCAGATGTAGTTGGGCTTCTTGGTGAACCGTGGCGACGGGAGTGCCTCCCAGCGCCCCTTTAATCCGGTCGCCGCAGCTCCCGACTGTCCACCGGGCTGTTCCCGACGCTTGACACCCATACCGCCACCTCCTCTCCCGCCTCCAGCCGCTCGCCGCGCTCCACCACGACAAACCCGTCGGCTTTCAGCATTTGGGTCATGATCCGCGACGCCGAGGGGGGCGGCGGGGGCATCAAGAGATGGGCCACCCGCTGACCGCTATCGTCGGGAACCAGCTCCACCTGAATGATGCGGGTCAAATCGGCTGACGGCGCGAGGGTCGCCCCCAAGCGCGCCGCGACCCGCCGGCGGGTCGGCGGCGGCCGGTGCGCCATCTTGGCCAGCGCCGGCGCCACAACCATCTCAAAATGCACCAGCACCGCATATGGCCACCCAGGCAGCAAAAACGCCGGCCGGCCGCCCAGACGCCCCAAGGCCGTGGGTCGGCCGGGGGTCATGCGGATGCCGTGGGCCAACAACTCCCCCACTTCGCTCAGCACCGCCGGCATTAGGTCGTGCAACTCCTCCACCGGCATTTCCTGAAACACCGGGATGCTGGCCCCCGTGCCGCCCGAGCTCACCAAGACGTCCCAGTCATCCCGATCGCGCGCCTGCTGCAAGGCTTCACGCACCACCGGATACCGGTCCGCCAACCGACCCAGCCACACGGGTTCCGCCCCGGCGGCGCGGACCATGGCCATAAGCACAGTGCCGTTCACGTCATAAACCTGCGCCGGCTGGAGGGGTTGACCCAAGGGGATCAGCTCGTCGCCGGTGGACACCACCCCCACCCGCGGGCGTCGCCACACCTCTATGTACTCCAGGCCCTGGCTCGCCAGCGCCGCCACATCCACCGGTTCGAGGACGCGGTCCACGTCGACGAGCACCTGTCCCAACTCAAAGTCCTCGCCAATGGGAGAAATGTGCTGCCCGGGACCGACGGGCTCTTCCACGTGAACCCGGCCGTTGCGAACGACCGAGCGCTCCACCAGCGCCACCGCGTCGGCTCCCTCGGGGACCATCGCCCCCGTGGTGACCATCATCGCCTCGCCGGGACCGACGCCTCGGTCGGGCGGATGCCCCGCCGTCGTCTTGCCCACCACGGTCAGGGGGCGCTCGCGATCCCCGGATCGCAACGCATACCCATCCACCGCCGAGCGCCGAAAGGCGGGCAACGGAATGCGCGCCCGCACTACCTCTGCGGCCACGCGCCCTACCGCGCCCGCCAGCGGGACCGATTCGATTTTGTCCACGGGGCTCACGTTCGCGAGCCCCGCCGCCTGAAATTCCGCCAAGCTCAATCGACGGCGGATGTCACCCCTTGTCTCCGTGTCGTGTTCACTGCCTTCTCTAACTGCCACGTTCTGGCCCTCCAACTCGCGTCATTATCACACGTCAACCCGGCAACGTCCATGACCGGGGCGTGCCCCGCTGGACCGGGAGCTTGCTCTCGACCGCGGTCTGTCGCGTACGCAAGGGGGCCGCATCCACCTCGATCGCCACCGTCTCTGCCCCCCCACCCTAGAGTAGTCTGTGAGCGTTGGTGTACGGGATTGCTGCATGGAGCGTGCAGGGATTACGGAAACCACCCGCTTCGCCCAGGACACGCGGTGGGCTCCGTCGGCCGAGCCCTCGCCCGGCAGGAGCAAGACACGCCCGAGCCCACGGGCACAAAACGGACCGCCAACCTCTCCCCCCGGCGTGCCACCCCTCAGGCGGCACGCCGGGGAGGGCTTTAACAGTTCTTCTTGACTTTATCTAACCGTATTCTTCCCCGCCGGAGTAAGCCAGCTACCGGACTGCGTGACCGGCCAAGGGGCAACCACCCTGGGAAATCCGCCTTGCCTCGCAAGGAGTACCAGCGTGGGTGCCC
>JAJZWS010000085.1 GCA_021846565.1 Bacillota bacterium | reverse complement strand
AGGGGCGCGGACCGATAGGCCAGCTGGCGTTGCATGGTGCGGAACCTCGGCAAGTCCCCGTGCCGTTCGATGATGCGCAGCACCGCAGGGACCCCGACCGCCGCCAACAACTCGTCCTCCAAGTCGGCACGGCACACGAAGAAGGCGCAGTCGCGCAAGGTGGCGAACGACAGGAGGGAGCCTACCCCCGACGCTTCGAGGGCATTCAGGACACGGGGCCATTCCGGGAAGTCGCACAGGCCTGCCAGCCGACGCCCTTCCCCCAGGGGTCCGTAGCGCAGCAGGAAGCATCGAAAGTTGGGAACCCCGCCAACATCCTGGATCTGGACACGGTCTAGGTTCAGCGCCAGCCGGTCGCTCGCGCCGTCGACCAGAACCACGGTGCGCTCCAATGGGCTGTCCTCCTGGTTCAAACGGGCCCGCGGCCATCCAGACGGCGTTCCCCGGCGTGCGGGCCTCGGGGGCGTCTCAGGTCGGCGGGGTCGGGCTCGCACGCTCCGGCAAGCGGGGGGCTCTGCTGAGAGCTCCCCGATTGGCCGGGAGCCCTTAGCTCCGACTCGGCGCCGAGTTCTGGCGAATCGCGCCGGTGTAGCGGTGGTATTCCAGTCGCGACGGATGCTGGGCGTCATGATGGACCGTGATGTGGGCCACGGGCCCGTCCACGTCCTCCGCATTGAGCCCGCCCGTGTGCCAGTTGCGGTCCGCGAGTGGGAAGTTGGAGCCGGACACCTCGAGCCGAAGCCGGTGGCCTGCCCCGAAGTAGTTGGCGGTGGTCATCCCCTTGATGCGGATTTCGTAGATGGTCCCCGGCGTCACCGGCGTCGGGACGGCCATGCTGTCCCGGTAGCGCAGCCGCAGGGCGCTCCATGCCACGTTGTAGGCCGTGCCGTCGGGATACACGTCCACCAGCTTCACGAACACGTCCGCGTCGGCGACATCCACCGATACGTGCAGCACGGCGTCGACGTCGCCGGCGACCGCCATCCCCGTCTCCAGCGGTGGGGTGGAATAGACCAGCACATCCTGCCGCGACTCCGCCGATCGCTGGTCGCAGACGACTGGGTCGGAGCCCAGCGCGAATCCCAGCGACTGCACGGGATTGTGGGGGTCGGACCGGACCACATCGTAGGCGTGGGTCGGGCCGTCCGCCGCCTCCGTCAGCGCCCCGTCGCCGTATAGACTCTGGGCATGACCGGCGCTCTTGAGGTACAGGGACTCCCAGCGTGTGTCGGGGAGCGGCCACCGCTCGCCGGTGAGCCACTGGTTCGCACCCATCAGGAACGCCTGCACCTTCGGCATGGGGGTCCAGGCATCGGCCTCGTCGTTCAGGAAGCGGCGGAACCAGGCCCAGATGACGTCGTCGTAAGGAAACGTGGTGTTGCCTACCGGGCGGTCGCCCAGCATCGCCTGGGGGGACGCGGCCCGGATCATGGCGCAGTGGGAGCTGGCGGTCATGATCAGGTACTGGTCCGGGTGGTGCTGCTGGAACTCGAACAGCTTGACAGACTCGTAGGCGCCCACGTCCAGCCACCCATTGATGTTGATCTGCGGCGTCGCCCCCGTGTGGTGGGCGTGGATGTGCGAGGATTCCTGCCACACCGGGTCCATGGGCGTGACGCGCATGTAGGTGTCGTACCCGGTCTTGGGCACGCCCATGCGCTTTAACACGTCGCCGCTGGGCGGGATGCGGCGGATGCGTTCCAGCGCCGCCTTGTAGGCCGGGTCCCGGGAGCCGGGCGACGTGACGACGAAAGTCCGCATCGCGCGCTCCAGTGCGTCCGGGTCGTCGGTGTCGGGCAGCCGTGGCCGCTCCAGCACGGCCGACGGATGGTACCACATGGTCCAGGTACTGAGTACCGGAATGCCCCCCCGGTAAAACAGGCCGTTGTTGCCCTCACAGCCCGGTATGTTTCCTACGCCCGCCCCAGGGCTCATTGGCACCCCCGCCTTCAGCGCGGGGTGCCCCTCGGCGGCCACCACCAGCTGGTTTTCTGCCGGCGAAGAGCAGCCGATGAGACCCACGCTGCCGTTGGACCACGCCTGCTCCGCGATCCAGGTCATCGTGTCGGCCGCGTCCTCGGCGCCGCGGCCGATGAGCGTGTACGGCCCGTCGGACCAGCCCGTGCCGCGCTCGTTCTGGATGACCGCGGCCCAGCCCGCGGCAAAGGCTTTTCGGAACACGTTGTAGCCCGGCTCATGCGTCGCGGGGCTCTGGTACGGGGTCCTCACCATGATGACGGGGACCGGCGCCGTCGCACGCGGACGGATGACCACGGTCGCCAGGCGAGTGCCATCGCGCATCGAAAGCATTCGGTACTCGACCACATATTTGTCGCCGGTCGCGCCCAACCCTTGGAGGTGCGTCTCCAGTTTCGTTTGGGCGCCGTAGTGGAGTTCCAAGGTGTTCGGGTCGGTCGCCACGCTGTCGTCGTCCACTGTCCAACCCCTCCCAGCTTGCTGAAGTGTCGTTCGGCCCTGCCGTAGCGGAGACCCCGGTTGCAACTTGGCCGCCTGGCTTGCCGGCGGTCTCCACGCCTCGACAGTTCGCGAGCCGCGCGGGATTCCCTGCCTCCTTGTGAAAACGAGGGGGAGGTGGCGCCGCGGACAAGGCCGTCGCCCCCGCTTGACAAGGGCGCAGGATTTCTCTAGCGTAGGGCCACTGCCCCGGCAGTGGCAGAAAACTTCATAGCGTGGCCCGATTATCCAGAGCGGCGGAGGGACTGGCCCGATGAAGCCCGGCAACCCAGCTTAGCTGAAGGTGCCAACTCCTGCAGACCACCCATCAAGAGGGGTCTGAGAGATAAGCGGACGGCGGTCGTGCGACTCCGTCAGCTTGTCTGGCGGATTTTTTGCGTCGGCGAAGGGAGCCGTGACCACGAAGACCGAGGTAACCGTCGCCAGCGACGGATTGAAGTTGGAAATGGGCGGGTGGCTACCAGAGGCCACGGTGGCCGTAGAAACCTGGGGAGCTCCGAGCCGTCCCGTGGTGCTGGTATGCCATGCGCTGACGGGTGATGCCCACGTCGCGCGCCACCAGGTGGACGACCGCCCGGGCTGGTGGGAATGGCTGGTGGGGCCGGGGCGGCCGCTGGATCCCGACCGCGTGCAGATCGTCGCCACCAATGTGTTGGGCGGCTCCGCTGGCACGACCGGGCCTGCCTGTGTGGACCCGACGGCTGCTTTTCCCGCCATCACGGTGGGCGACATGGTGCAGGTCGAGGCTCTGGCGCTGGACCGGCTGGGCATCGGCCGCGTGGCGTTGGTCATCGGGGGGTCGCTCGGTGGCATGCGGGCCCTGGAGTGGTTGGCGGCGCTGCCCGACCGTGTGGGAGCGGTCGCGGGGATGGGCGTGTCGTCTGGCTTGTCCGCGCTGGCCCTGGGCCAGAACCACGTGCAGCTGGCCGCCCTCGAGTGGGGACTCGCCCATGGTCCCGAGGCGGCTCGGGCCGCGCTGGGCTGGGCCCGCATGACCGCCATGCTGACGTATCGGTCGGCGGACCATCTGGATGCGCGTTTCGGGCGCGCCACCGGCCCGGTGGGCGATTTCCGGGTGGCGTCGTATCTGGATCACCAAGCCGAAAAGCTTATCGCCCGGTTCCACCCCGCCAGCTACCACCGACTGGCGGAAGCCATGGGGCGCTGGCAGCTGGACGTACGGCGCCTCGTGGGGGCCACGGCCGCCGTGAGGCTCCTGGGCTTGGAACGCGACGGGTTGTTTCCGCCCGAGGACGTCCGCGACACGGCGAGGCGGATGGCCGCCGTCGGCGTGGATGCCCAGTACCAGGAGCTGGCGAACGCCGTGGGGCACGACGCGTTTCTCATGCCGGGCGCCCTAGGACTGGACGCGTGGGTGGCGGGGGTGGTCGACGAGGCCGTGGGCGAGCGGACCCGGGCGGCGGATGCGGTCGCGGGGGCGCCATGGAGCTGACCGTCATCGGGGTGGGGCAGGTGGGGGCGGCCCTGCTGCGACAGGTGGACCGCATGCAGCGGCAGCTCCCGGAGTTGATCGGCGAACCGTTGGTGGTGCGCCACGGGGTGGTCCGCCACCCGCATCGCCATCGGGGGTGTCCCACCCCCACGCACGGCTATACCACCGACGCCGAGGCGGCCGTGCTGGACCCGGCCGTGGATCTGGTGGTCGAGCTGGCAGGAGGCCGCTCTTGGGCCCCGTTGCTGGAGCGCGTCGTCGGCCGGGGGGTTCCGGTTGTCACTGCAAACAAAGAACTGGCGGCCTGGCATGGGCCCCAGATCCGGCGCGTCGCCCGTGCGGCAGGCACCGATGTGTGGATGGAAGCTTCCGTGGGGGGGGCCATTCCGGTCCTGCGCACGCTGGAACTGTCGTGGCCGGGCTACTCGTTTCAGTATCTGGCGGGGGTGTTGAACGGGACCGTCAACTTCGTCCTGGAGCAAATGGCCGCGGGTCAGAGCCTCTCCGCAGCCCTGGCGGCGGCGCAGGCGGCGGGCCTGGCCGAGGCGGACCCCGAGGCGGACCTGTCGGGACGGGATACCCAGCGCAAGCTGGCCGTGCTGATGCAGCTGGCGTTCGGGGTGGCGGTGAGTCCGGAAGACATCCCGACCCGAGGGATTGGGGCCGTGGACGCCAGTCAGGTCCAGCGGTGGCGGCGCCGCGGCTATCGGGTGAAGCTTCTGGCCCAGGCCTGGCACGGGGCCGCCGGCGTCGCGGCGGTGGTGGGGCCGGCCGTCGTGCCGGCGGCCCATCCCCTGGGGCATCTCTCGGGGGCGGAAAACGCCGTCCTGTTGTCTGGCCCCGACACGGGCGACGCACTCCTCATGGGCGTGGGCGCTGGGGGCGGTCCGACGGCGTCGGCAGTGCTTGCCGATATCGTGGCGGCCGCGCGGGTCCGACGTGGACATGCCGGGTTGTCTTGGTGCCGTCCGATCCAGGACAATGTGCCGTGGGTGGATCATCCCCTGGCGGTGGCGTGGGGGGCGGAGAATCCCCCCGGCTTGCGGCGGCTGTCTCCGCGGGCGCTGGACAGCTGGCGTCGGCAGGAGGCCAGTGCCGAGGAGCCCCTGTGGTGGTGGGAGCGAGATGCCGCGCAGGTGGGGATGCCCGGGTAGCGATGGGGGACCGAGAGGCGGCGGCACGAGGCATGGACGATTGGGCGCGCTTTTTGGACGCAATGCGCCAGACTCGCTACTTCGAGGCGCACGACTGCCTGGAGCCGCGCTGGCGTGACACCAGGAGCCCTCGCGTTCAGGCCGCCATCTGGCTCGCGGTGCTGCTACTGCACCAGACGCGTGGCAACGCCGTGGGCACGGACCGTGTCCAGACGAAGCTCCGGCATCGTCTGCGAGACCTAGCGGCGCCCCAGCCGCTTCAGGTGGTGGCCGCCGGCGTCCCGGTGAATGGACCGGCCGTGTGCCGTGCGTTGACCGAAGCCCGGGACTGGGTGCTCGGGGATGGGCCGGACGGGCGACCAGGACAGCAGTCGGCTTGATGCTGGCGAAAGGGGCGGAGAACGTGGCCAACGAACCGGGATCACGCGGACTTTTGGCGGGCCGCCGGGCCTTGGTGATGGGCGTCGCCAACAAGCGGAGCCTTGCGTGGGGGATTGCCCAAGCTTTTGCCCGCGAAGGGGCGGACCTGGCATTGAGCTACCGACGGGACCGCGTGCGGGAACATCTGGGCCAGTGGGTCCAGGACTGGCCCGCGCCGCCCCTGCTGGTGCCCTGCGACGTGATGGACGATGCGTCGGTCGCCGAGATGAGCTATATCCTGGCGCGGGAGTGGGGCGGAGTCGATGCGGTCGTGCACAGCATCGCCCACGCCCAGCCGGGAGACTTGGCGGGGCGTTTCGTGGACACCAGCCGGGAGGGCTGGCAGGTGGCGACCGAGACGTCGGCGTATTCGCTGGCGCTGGTGGCGCGGGCCTGCTTGCCATTGTGGGAGGCTCGGGGCGGTGGGAGCCTTCTCGCTATGAGCTATATCGGGGCCGACCGGGTGGTGCCCAACTACAACGTCATGGGGGTGGCCAAGGCGGCGCTGGAGGCGTCGGTGCGCTATCTCGCCAGTGACTTGGGGCCGAGCCAGGTACGCGTGAACGCGATTTCGGCCGGCCCCCTGAAAACGCTGGCTGCCACGGGCGTGCAGGGATTTTCGAGCCTGCTGCACCAAATCGCCGACCGCTCGCCGCTGCAAAGCGGGATTACGATTGACGATGTGGGCAACGCGGCGGTGTTTTTGGCATCGGACTGGGCGCGGCGCATCACGGGACAAGTGCTGTTTGTCGACGCGGGCTATCATGTGACCGGGGTGTGACCGGTGTGCAGCCCGTGTTCAGGGCGTAAGAGGGGTCTTGCGACCCGCAGCAGAGGAGGGTCACGATGAAAATTGGGGTGTTAGGTGCGGGGACCATGGGGAGCGGCATTGCCCACACGATTGCCCGGGCTGGTGATGACGTGTTGCTGTATGACACCAACCCGACGCAGGTGGAGCGCGCACTGGCGGGCATCCGGGCGCGATTGGATCGGGCCGTCGCACAGCAGCGGGAAACCTCCGCGGAGGCGGCCGCGACGCTCGGCCGCTTGCACGCAGCCGATTTGGACGGGTTTGCCGACGCCGAGGCGGCGGTGGAAGCCGTGCTGGAGGTGATGGACGTCAAGCGCGCTGCGTTCGCCGACTTGGACCGGCGTCTGCCGCCCGCGGCGCTGTTGGCCACCAACACCTCGTCGCTCTCGATCACCGAGCTGGCGCAGGCGACGGGCCGGCCGGACCGGGTGGTGGGGCTGCACTTTTTCAATCCCGCACCGGTGATGAAGCTTATCGAGGTGGTGCGGGGCCAGGACACCTCGGACGCCACGCTGGACGAGGCGGTGGGGCTGGCCCGGCGCTGGGGCAAGGAGCCGGTCGTCGTCCAGAAGGACACGCCTGGCTTCATCGTGAATCGTGTGCTCATGCCACTGTTCATTGAGGCGATGCGCATTCTGGAAGAGGGCATCGCTTCGCCGGAAGACATCGACCGCGCCGTCAAATTGGGGCTGAACCACCCGATGGGCCCGCTGGCCCTAGCCGACCTCACCGGCTTGGACGTGGACTTAAACGTCATGGACTATTTGTTCTCGGAAACCCACGACGATCGGTTTGCGGCTCCGCTGGTGCTGCGCCGGCTGGTGCGAGCCCGGCGGCTCGGACGCAAGAGCGGTCAGGGATTCTATCAGTATTAATTACGGGCGCGAGGGCTTGGAGGAGACGCGGCGGCGCCCCGAGCCGGCGACTCCGGGGGGACGAGGAGGCCCTGCTCGAGTTGCTCCTCGTCGGCGGCCGCGGCGGACCAGGCCGCCAGAAAGTTGTCCGGAGTCATGAGCCCCGCGAGCGTCCCGTCCGGGTTAACCACCAGCAGCACCGCGCTGCCGGTGCGTCCCATCACGACGGCGGCTTCCCGCGCGCGCCGGGCCACCCCAATGGACGGCACGGCGCACATGTAGCGTGCGACCGGCTGGTCCGCCGTCTCGGGGTCGTGCGCCAAGTCACAAAGGCCGCGCCAGCCCACGACGCCGGACGGCTGGCCGTGACTGTCCAGCACCACCCAGGCGGGGGTGTCGTCGACCAGGTGGCCCACCGCCTGCCCGACGGTGCAGGCAAGGGGGAGGGTGGGGGTGCGGTCGCGCGGGGTCATGAGCCGCGCCAGCGGCGCCCCCTCCAGAACATCGACGGCGTATTCGCGCGCCACGTGCGTACCGCGCCGCGCCACTTTCTCGGTCAGAATCGAGCGGCGCACCCACAGGACCGTGACCAGCGTCCCCATCACGGTGGCCAGGAAGACGGGCACCACAGCTGTCCAGTTGTGCGTCGTTTCCATGGCAAAGATCGTCGCCGTGAACGGTGCGCGCATCGTGGCGCCCAAGAGCGCGGCCATCGCCACTGTCGCCCAAAGTCCCGGCTGGTGGCCCGGCAGGATGGGCGACAGGGCGGTGCCCAGCGCGCCCCCCATCAGGAGCAGCGGGGCCAGCACTCCACCGGACGTCCCGGACGACAGGGCCACCACCCAAATGATGAACTTGACCACCAGCAGAGCGAGGGCAAGCGTCACCAGCACGCTGCCGGCGTCGAGCGCCCGAATGGTCGGGTACCCCACGCCCAGGGCTTGGGGCACCAGGAGTCCACCCAACCCAACCGCCACGCCGCCGATGGCTGGCCACCACACCCAGTGAATCGGCAGGCGGCGATACCAATCCTCCACGAGATAGACGGACTTGGTAATGGCGCCCGACACCACGCCCGCGAGCCCGCCTAAGAGTGCGGCCGCGACCAGCCACGGCAGGGGGGATGGCGGCGAGACCGGACTCTGGAAGATGGGGGTACTGCCAATCATGAGGACGCGTACTGCGTAGGCGGCCACGCTCGCGACGGTCACGGGAATCAGGCTAGCCGGCTTCCACTCGAACAGCAGCAGCTCGACGGCCAGCAGCACCGATGAGATGGGAGCGCCGAACGTGGCCGACATGCCGCCGGCGGCGCCCGCCACCAAAAGCGTGCGGCGCTCGGCGGCGGTGATGAGGAGCAACTGCCCGATGAGGGACGCCACCGCTCCCCCCGTCACGATGATGGGCCCCTCGGCGCCGAATGGGCCGCCGGTCCCGATGGTGATGGCTGAGGCGATGGGCTTGACCAATGCTACCCGCGGCTCCATCCGGCTTTTGTTTTCCAAAATGGCTTGGATCGCCTCGGGAATGCCGTGCCCACGAATCTTCTCAGTGCCATACTTCGCCAGAAGGCCCACGGCCAAGCCCCCGGCCACCGGAATGGCCACCATGATCCACCCATGACCGGCGGGCGCCACCAAGGTAGTCGACCAGCACCCGAAGTACGCCAGGTTGGTGATGAGGCCAATCAGCCGAAGGAGAACCAAGGCTACCAGCCCGGACAGCCCGCCAATGCCCAGCGCCAGCGTGGCTAGGTACAACAGCCGGCGGGGATCCACCGTGAAATCTCCCAGTGGCCGAAACACGCTGGCTCCTCCCCGAACGGCCCCATCCTCGGCACCCCGAGTCCTCTGTGAGCCTGTTGGCATCAGTGAACCCCTTCCACGCGACCAGTCGTCATATATGTCGCAATACGATATATATAGGGTCGCAACCCAGTGAGCCGTCGCGTCAGTGCAACCGCTGCAAGGCGGCCAGGGTGGGCCACAAGCGCCGTAGCTCGTCCACATGCGATTTGGTCAGCGCCTCCAGCCGCGCCTCGCCGGTGGCGGTCAGCACCACCTCGATGTACCGGCGGTCATCCGCATGCGGGCGCCGCTGCACGATTCCTGCCCGGCACGACCGGTCCACAATGCCCACGACGCTGTGATGACGAAGCGCCAGCACCTCGCTCAGCTCCGATATCGTCGCCCACTCCCGGCCGGGGTACCCCTTGATGGCCAGTAGCAGTTGATGCTGCTGGGGCGTCAAACCTACCCTGGCCGCAGCCTGCTCGCTGAAGCGCAAGAAGGCACGCAACTCACGCCGAAATGCCGCCAGTACCTCGTACTGGTCTTTGGTGACGCCCGTCGATGCCTCATTCGGCATATACGCCCCCCTAGGCCATAATATCGCAACGCGATATTAATATGAAAACCAAGCGCCCGTGGGCTCCATCGAAAAATTGGTGGGCGGTAGAGGACTCGAACCTCTGAACCTCTCGCATGTCAAGCGAGCGCTCTACCAGCTGAGCTAACCGCCCTTGTGTGCGCGATGGAGGCGACGCCCGGATTCGAACCGGGGAATCGGGGTTTTGCAGACCCCTGCCTTACCACTTGGCTACGTCGCCAGCAACAAAAATTGGAGCGGAAGACGGGATTTGAACCCGCGACCCTCGCCTTGGCAAGGCGATGCTCTACCACTGAGCTACTTCCGCATCCTGGCTCCAGGATAACAGGTGCGCCACGCCGCGTCAAGGGCGGCTCGCACGCGAATTTATTGAGCGCGGGGACGGGTGGACGGTTGGCCCATCAAGCGCCGTTGCCAGCCAGTGAGACAACGTGGCCAGCTCGCGTGCCCTCGACGGCTTTTTGATCGCCAAATTGACGGGCGGTTTTACAAGAGAGCGTTGGCCAAGCTCCATCCAGCTCGCAAGGATCCCGATTCGCCTTGTGGCGGCGGTGCGACGCGCCCCGGCCGCCCACCGCAGGCCCGACATGCCTGGCATGGCAGGTCGACCAGCGACGGGTCCCAGGGCTGCCGGCATATGAGGTCCTGAGCCGCCGCAGGGTCCCCCGGCGTCGTCAGCGTGCCGCCGGACAGGGTGAGCCGGCCATCGACCACCTCGCGCACTCGGTGGTCGTCGGCGGCCAGCGGGATGCGGGCTCCCGCGAAATCAGGGCGGGACGCCCAGGGGATCCGGGGCGTGGTCCCGCGCAGACGACCGGCAGGACGACCATCCAGCGGGTCGCATGGGTCGCGGTCGGCACATCCTGGCGAGGCGCTGCCCAACCACGCTTCCGCTAAGTCGCCGTGCGCTCGCTACGCCGCGCCCGCCGGCTGCCCGCCGTTGGCCCAAACGTCATGCACCCAGGCACGGGCCAGCTGCGTTGGCCACTCCCCCAAAGCAGGTGACCTCGGTATCCACCGGTGTCGACCGGCGGCGGCCCCCCGAGCGTTCGGGTGATGTGGTGGAGCTGCAGCGACTGCAGTGGCGACTCAGCGCGATCATTTGCCCCGTGGGAGTAGCGCGTAGCGACGGCGGAGCCTCTGGAGAAGCGGCCCCCAGCGCGGCCCCATCGGCGGGCGTGGCTCCCACGGTGACCGGGCTTAGGGGTCCGGGCGCCTGCCCCGGATGAGCGTGAACCAAACCCATGTCGACCCGGGTGTCGGACACGGTCAGCTCCAACAGCGCGGATGACATAGTGGTGTCGGCAGCTGCCCGTTTTGCTTGACAAACCCGGACATCCGCCGTTCGTGCCGCCCCGACGGCGGGACGGGTACTGGCTTTGCCAGTGGCCCGGCCCTCCCCGTTTGCGCATCAGTGCGAGAGGGCAGTCCGTCGGGAGTCGTTCCGCGCCTCTGGCGGCCAGCCGCTGGCGCACTCGCACGGAACCAACACCAGCCCCACCACCGGGAGTCAACAACCCTCCCTCTAGGGCCTGAGGCCGCCGGGG
>JAJZWS010000022.1 GCA_021846565.1 Bacillota bacterium | reverse complement strand
CGCGGTCGCTCCGGCAGCGCGTCCGGTCGTACCTGCAACCGTTTGAGCGGCTGGATGCCAAAGTGCGCGCGCTCATGCGCAAGGTGGCCGACGTCGAGGTGATCGTCACCGACACCGAGATTGAAGCCCTGATTTTAGAAGCCACGCTCGTGAAGCGCCACCAGCCCAAATATAATATTCAACTCAAGGACGATAAGGCGTTCCCCTATCTCCGCATCTCCTGGGAGGAATCCTTTCCCCGCCTGCTGTTGGCCCGCCGTCCCTCCGTCGAGGGCAGCCGCTACTTCGGGCCCTACCCCCGCGTGGGCGCCGTCCACGAAACCATCCGCCTCCTGCGGCGCGTTTTTCCCATCCGCAACTGCACGAACCAGAAATTCAAGAACGCAGCGCGTCCCTGCCTGGAGTACCACATCGGGCGGTGTCAAGCTCCCTGCCAGGCCTTGGTGGATCCAGACGCGTACCGCAGGAACGTGCGGCGCATGGAGCGGGTGTTGGAAGGGCGGTCCGACGAAGTGGTCAGCGACCTCACGCGGCAGCTCACGGCGGCGGCGGCGGCGCTGGAATTTGAGCGCGCAGCGGAACTTCGGGATCAGGTGCGGGCGCTCACGGTGCTGCAGGAACAACAAAAAGTGGCGGGCGGGGCGGGCCGGGAATTGGACGCGGTGGCTTGGGCGGCGGCGGGCAACGGAGCTGAGGTGCAGGTGTTCATGGTGCGGGACGGGCGGCTCCAGGGGCGCGAGGGCTTCCAGCTGGAGGGACTGGAAGGCCTTGCGGATGGGTCGGAAAGTGAGCTCAGCCGCGCGTTTCTGACCCAGTACTACGAACGGGCGCAGCGCGTGCCGCGTGAAATTTTGGTGCCGGTCGCACCGTCCGACGCCCCGCTATTGGAGGAATGGCTCACGGCGCGGCGTGGCCAGCGGGTGCACATCCGGGTGCCCGAGCGGGGCGAAAAGCGGCGGCTGCTGGAGATGGTGGGGGAAAATGCCGTGTGGGCACGGGATGAGGCCTTGCGCCGCCAGGCCGTGGGGGAGCGGGACCGGGGGCAGGCCCTGTTGCAAATCCAGCATAGCCTGGGCCTGCTGAGGCTGCCGACCCGCATGGAGTGCTACGACATCTCCAACACCCAGGGAACCGAGTCCGTCGCGTCAATGGTGGTGTTTGTGAATGGGGCGCCGGACAAATCCCAGTACCGCCGGTTTCGGATTCGGACCGTGGTGGGCGCGAATGATTTCGCATCGATGGCGGAAGTGCTGACCCGCCGCTTCGAGCACCAAGCGCTGGCGGAAGCCAGCGACGACCCGCAGGTGAAGCGGTTTGCCGCCTGGCCCGATCTGGTGGTGGTGGACGGAGGCAAGGGGCAGCTTTCCAGCGCGGTGGCGGCGCTGCAGCGCATGCAGGTGGACGTCCCGATTTTTGGCCTCGCCAAGCAGCACGAGTGGTTGTATGCCCCCGAAAGCCCGGACCCCATCGTGCTGGACATGAACTCAGCCGGTTTGAAACTTCTGCGCCACCTGCGCGACGAGGCCCACCGATTTGCCATTACGTTTCACCGCCAGCTGCGCACCAAGCGCAATCTCAGATCCCTGCTGGACGACGTGCCGGGCATCGGGCCGACGCGCAAGCGCCAATTGTTGAAAGCCTACGCCACGGTCGACGCCATGGCCGCCGCCGACGTGGCGGACTTGGCGCAGGTGCCTGGGATGACAGTGGCGGCGGCCGAATCCCTAAAGGAGCACTTTCGTCGGCTGGAGGCACTGGCTGGCTCATCGGCCAGTCCCACTGGGGCATCCGGGGAGGGATCGGAGGCTTGAGACGGCGTATAATTGGATGGGCGATCCAGGTCCTGGCTTTGCTGTTGGTCGCGCATCTGGGCATCGGCATCTCCGCGGCCGGATTCGTCCCGCTGCTAGAGGCGGCGGTGGTGCTGGCGCTGGTGAACCTCACCGTGCGGCCGCTGGTGGCGCTGTTGACCTTGCCATTGAACCTGTTGACGCTGGGGTTGTTTGGGTGGGTGGTGTCGGGACTGATGCTGTGGCTCACCAGCGCGCTTGTGCCCGGGTTCCATGTGGCGGGCTTCGTTCCCGCGCTGGAGGGGGCCGTTATTTTGGGACTGGTGTCGGGGGTGGCTAATTGGGTGATTCGCTAAGCCGGGCGGCGGCGCGGCCCGGGACACGAATTGAGCTGGTGGCGGTCGACTTGGACGGGACGATTTTTGCCCACGGGGACGAGGTGCATCCGCGGGTGCTGGCAGCCCTGCACCAACTGGTGGCCGCCCGCATCCGCGTGGCGATTGCCACCGGCCGGACGGCCCGCTCGGTCGAGTTGTTTCGTCAGCGCTGGGCGCTCCCCGCCGGCCCCATGATTTGCTACAACGGTGCCGAGGTGCTGGATCTCCCCGGCGGCCAGCGCTGGTTTGTAGACCGGCTGCCCGACAGTGCTGCCCGCCGTGCCATGGAGCTGGTGCTGGCGGGAGGCCACCTGGCCCAGGTGTACATCGGTGACGGGCTGTGGGTGACGCGCGATGACCCGCGCGTGCGTGCGTATGTGGAAGCCAATCACATCCCGGCCGAAATCAAGCCCGGCCCGGCCATCTTAGATTGGCCCGAGCCGCCGATTAAGATTTTGATTCAGGACGAACCGGCGACGCTGGCGCGGTTGCGCGAGCAGATGGCGCCGTGGGCGGCCGCGTCCGGCGTCCGCGTCGTGAACAGTCAGACCGACTATCTCGAAGTGCTGCCGCAAGCGGCCACCAAGGGGCGCGCCTTGGCCCGGGTGGCCGAGCGGCTCGGGGTCGTCCGAGAAGCGGTGGCGGCCGTTGGGGACGGCGAGAACGACGCCGAGATGCTGGCGTGGGCCGGCTGGGGCATGGCGATGGGCGGCGGACACCCGGCGGCGCTCAGGGCCGCCAACGTGGTGCTGCCGCCCGTGGCTGATGATGGTGCGGCGGTGGGCCTGGAACAATACGTGCTGGCCGAGAGGAGCCGGTGATGATGCGAGGGGGGGGCACGTCGCGCTGGGCCCTGTACTATTATTTTCGGATCCGGCCCCTGGTGCACCAGGCGCTCAGGCGTGTCGAGGCCCAGGCGGCGCACATCCCCGACCCTGCGGTGCGGGCCATGGCGCACGAATCGCTGACGACCAAGCGCTTTCACTGCGAGGGGGGCGCCGTGCTGGTGGGGGCGGCGCCCCAGTTGGTGCGGGCGGTGGTGGCTTACCAGAGCCTCTGCGACTACCTGGACACCATCACGGATCGGGGGCCCGAAGTGCCGTCCCAGGTCATTCGGTCGCTGCACCGGTCGCTCGGCGACGCGCTCGTCCCCGACGCCGCCTTGCAGGACTACTGGGAGGGCCACCCGCAGGACGACGGCGGCTACCTGGCCTGGCTGGTGAACGACTGTCAGGCGGTGTTGGCCAGCCTGCCGCACTACGGTGCCGTGGCGGACCGCGCGGCGTGGCTGGCCGATCGGTACGTCGACCTGCAGAGCTTGAAGCACGCGCCCGGGAGCGAGGCGGACCGGGCCGGCGCCCTGGAACACTGGGCCGCCACCTACCGCGAACCCGAGTGGGACGTGGCGTGGTGGGAATTTGCGGCCGCGACCGGATCGACCCTGGGCATCTTCGCACTGTGGCACGAAGCCACCCACCCCGTCAGCGCCGAACGCGCTCGACGCCTGGAGTCCGTGTACTTTCCGTGGATGGGGGCGCTCCACATCCTGCTGGACTACTTCGTGGATCAGGATGAAGACCTAGCGCACGGCGATTTCAACTTTGTCATGTGCTATCCCAGTGAGGCGGCGGCGGTTTCCGGCATTGGGCGACTCCAACGGGAAGCAGAGTCTCGGGCCCAGGGGCTGGCCGACCAAGCATTTCACCGCTATGTCGCTGAGGGCCTGCTGGGATTTTATCTGTCCGACCGGAAGGTGCGGGGCGCTCTCCGCGCACCGGCGGGCCGCCTGTTGTCGGCCGGCGGGAACGTGAGCCGAGCCCTGTATTGCCTGGCCAAGGTGGGCCGCACCCCCTGACATCGGCGCCTTATCGCCTTAGGTGGCGCCACAGCATCGGCTCGCCAAACGCGTAGCGTCCCCGGCGCAAGCGGACCAGCCCTCCGGCTGGGAGGAGGTCTTGAAGGGCATTTCGAATGGCCGAGTTGGATCCCTCCCGCCCACACCGGGGTTGCCCCTGCGCGAGCCGCGCCAGCACCAGGCGAGCCTTGGCCCCCCAGCTGTCCAGTTCAGCCGCGAAGACGGGCGCCAGCATGTCTTCAGTTTGGTCAATGGTGGCCATGACCAACGCCCGGTCGAAAGGATTCGGACGGTCGCGCCCCAGCAGGTAGGCGTAGTACGCGACTTCCATGGTGTCGTAGGGGTGGCCGCCGGTGGCCTCCAGCACGGCATCAAGCGCGCGGTCCTCGATCGTGCGGCCTCAAGTCGCCAGGCGCGCCTGGATATAGGTGCGCCAGGCCGGACCCGGAATGGCGGGCAGCTCCTGGCCTAGGGCGTATCGGAAGCACGGCTGCTGGCGGGATTCCAACAGCTGATGCATGATGCCGCCCGACTGCCCAGGAACAGGAACAGGAACGCCGTGTGCTGCTGCAGCTGGAGAATGCTGCGCATGCGCCGCATCAGCGCCGCCGATCCCAGATCCCGCAGCAGCTGAAACTCGTCCATCATGACCACGAAACGCTGTCCCGTTCGGGCCCCGATGACCTCGGGCAAGCCCAACGCGGTGTCCAGCTTGTCCAAGGGATCCCTCTCCTCCCACCCGCGCCACGAGGCGGCCAGCTCCAGATCGTGGAGCCGGACACGAATTTCCGGGTGCGTCAGCAACTCGCGCCACCCGCGGCCCGCGGCGCGCGACAGGCGACCCGCAGGGGGCAGTTTGTGCAGACACTCGGTGGAAAGCCGGTCTGCAAAATCTTCGGTCGAGGTGACGCCGGCCGAGTCGATCGCCCCAGTAAGGACGCCGCCCGACTTCAGGCGCCGCAGCACTTCGAGCGCCACGGACGTTTTTCCCGTACGCTGGGGCGCCGACAGCACGAGGCTGACCCGGTCGGCAAGCTGTTGAGCCAGCCTGTCCCCGAACTGCTCGCGGTCGACCACGTGCTCTCTGCCGGCCGAGATCCCAATGGGGAACAGGGTATCCGCCACGTAGTTCCTCCTCGCCTTGCAGATGCACTATAAAATTGGTGTTGGAGGAAATCGGCCAACACCAGGCGGCGGCCGGCGTGCGCTGCACCCACTGGCGCAGCGCGGGTGAGCCGCCCGCGGTGAGCATGTTCCGCGCCGTGGTGGCGCACCGGGCGTCGGGCCCGAGGTGCAAGGCGCGATACACCCCAAGATTCGGCGAGCGTCTCCTGGATAGTGCTGTCGGAGGACCCGTCCCAGGTGCCGGCCAAAGCCAGCGGGTCGCGGATCCACGCCGTCAGCACCGATCCGTCCCGGTCGCGCAGGTGGGTCAAGACCTCGCGACCCAGTGCCCGTGCGCTCTCCACGCGGTCGAGGATCAGGAGCGCGAACATTTCCAGGCGAGCGGCCCGCGCGAACGCCATGACCTGGCCGACCCCCTGAAAGGACAGCCGCGCCCGGCGCATGGCCATCAGTCCGGTTGGGTCTTCACCGGATGCGGCGATGAGCCCCGCCCCGAGTCGAGCGGCGGCCGCAGATGCAACGTCGCCGGCGCCCTGCACCAATGCCCCGGCCTTCAGGAATCGCGCGAGGGCGTCGCCGACGCGCGGATCGCGATGCCAAACCCCATTGCTCAACGCATGGGACGCCCAGACCGCGCAGCCCAGCCCCAAGGCCTCGTCGGCAACGCCTTAAAACATGCGGTGGGCTCGCGAGCCACAACCCATGAGCACCAGCGCCCAGGCTTGGCTGATGTCTGCACGCCACCGGGTCTCTGGCGGCGAGCCGGCGCTGATGCCGTGCACGTAAGCGCGCCCATGTGCAGGGACACTTCCGCGATGCGGAGCCACAGCCCCGCGGCCGCTGCCGCTGAGGGCTGGAGCGCGTCCACGGTCCGGCAACACTCGGCCAGGATGACGAGGCCGAAACCAAACCCCACTAAAGCCAGGCGCCGGTGGGTGTCGTCCATTATGACGGTTCCTCCTCTGCAATCGCATGGAGCCGGTCGTGGCCGGAAAGCATGCAGGATCACCAGGCCGCGGCAGGGATCTTTCAGCTGATGGAAACCGCCCTCCCCATGCAGATTGGGGGGGCCGGCGTCACGGCGTCGGTCGTTGATGGGCACACGATTTCCGTCGCAGGCGCTCACGGTGGGGACCGGTGAGCCCAGCATCACGGTGCAGACAAGGTACCAAGGGGTGTCCTACCAGCTGACCGTCGTCGGCAAGGCGGGCTCCACGCCTATGTCCGCGACGGCGGATGCCATTTTGCTGTCGGCGCTTCCCCAACGGCCGACGCGCCCCGGTGACGGGCCGATCACACCGAGACAGCGGACCCCGAGGGGCCCGCTGTCGGTGCGGTGGATGCGCCGCGGGGTTATGACGAGCCGAGGTTGCCCCCGACGTTGGTGCTGGCGGATGCAGACAGTCCCAGGGCCAAGCCTCCGTGGCCCTTCGCGTGGGCGTTGGCGTGTGCGGCCCCTTGGGCGTGCGCGCTGGCCTGGCTGTGGGTGGAGCCCGCCGATTGGCCCTGGGGTGAGGCATTCGCCACGCCCTGGCCTTTCGAGGATGCCTGGCTTTTGGTGCTGGCGTTGGCTCGACCCGAGGCCGACGTGGACGTCTGGCCTGCCGGCGCCTTGGTGCGGCCGGTTTCCTGCAGCAGCACCACCTGGCCCTGGGCGTTGAACACCGCGCGCACCAGCGTACCGGTGGTGAGGGTGCTCGAGGCCACCGCCGTCGTGCCCGACGCGGTGCGCACCATGGCGGACGCGGCCAACGGGGCCGTGAACGTCGTGCCCCCGGCGTAAGACAACTGCACGCTGCCGGTGGACATGCCCTTGTACGTCTCCCACGCACTGGTGCTTTGCAACTGGATGGCGGTCACCATGCCCTGGCTGAGGGTGAGGTGCACGCGCTCACCGGGGAACAGCATGGTGCCCGCGTACGCTTGTCCCTGGTAGGTCACCGTGGCGTTGGCCGCCATCGTGTACGATGCGCCTGATGCCAGCGTGAGGGTCGCGGTGGACTGCACCGAAGATAGGGTGGTGACGGTGAGCAGTGGCCGGACGTTGGCTTGTCCCCCAAACATCACGATCAGCCCAGCCACGTTCCCAGAAAAGGTGGAGGAGCTTTGCAAGGAGCTCGAGGTGCTGGTGGTGGCTGTCACCGCCACCGGCGCGGTGAGCACTCCCTCCACCTGCGCCATGGGCGCGCTAGCCTGGGTGGTGGAGTGCGTGGCCCCCTGCACCCCACCGGCGGCGGTCAGTGCCGCCGAGCCGCCGGCATAACGGCTTTGCCCCCACACGCTCATCCCGGGTGACGGGTGGGCAAACGCCACCGTTGACAACGCTGGCACCGCGAGCAGGGTGGCTCCGGCCAACAGGCCGAGCGTAGTTCGCATACTCATGAAACAGCCTCCTGTCATGCTTGGACTCCGGGATCGCGTTGGAAATCGCTATGGAATTCGTCGACGGCTTGGACTTTGGGGGGGTCGACGTCGCGCAGCCGACCCGTTTGGGCGATAATTGTGGGGATGGGAGGTGGGGAATGGCGCGGCTTCTCATCATCACGGGGCAGTCGGGGGCCGGCCGCACGCTCATTCTGCGCGCGTTTGAGGACCTCGGCTACTTCTGTGTGGACAACCTGCCCCCCGCGCTGTTGCTGCGGTTTGCGGAGCTGGTTCGAAAAGCGCCGGAAGTGGTGGGGGCGGCCATCGTCATCGACGTCCGCGGCGGGAACTTCTTTCAGGACGTGGAGCAGGCACTCGACGATCTCACCGAGGCTGGCCAGCCGTATTCCCTGCTGTTTCTCGAGGCCGAGGAGACCGTGCTCATTCACCGCTACAAAGCGTCGCGCCGGGCCCATCCCCTCGGGTCCCGCACGTCGCTGACCGAAGCCATCCGCCAGGAGCGGGCGCGCCTGGAGGATCTCCGCGGGCGCGCCGACGTGGTGCTCGATACATCCAGCCTGACGCCGCACCAGGCACGCGACCGGGTCGCGCAATTGTTTGCGCTTGACCCGGGAGGGCTGCCGTTTCAGGTGCGGGTGGTGTCCTTCGGCTACAAGCACGGGCTGCCGTTGGATGCGGACCTGGTGTTTGACGTCCGCTTCCTGCCCAACCCGCACTACGAGGCGGAGCTCCGCCCCCGCATCGGCACCGACCCCGCCGTGCAAAATTTCGTCCTCAACTGGCCAGTGACCCAGGGTACGCTGGCGCGTCTGTCGGAACTGTTGGACTTCTTGGTGCCGCTTTATCGTCACGAGGGCAAGGCATCGCTCGCGGTGGCCATCGGGTGTACCGGCGGCCGCCATCGGTCGGTGGTGGTGGCCGACCGTCTGGCCAGTTACTTGGAGCGGCAGGGCGTGCCGGTTGAGGTGGAGCACCGTGACATCGGAACCCCGCCCGACGGCGACGACAGCCTTGGGAGCCGGCGGTAGTGTGGCGTTGGCTGGCCCCGGGGCTGCGCCTCAAGCGCTACCTTGCCATGGTGGGCGTGGGCCTGCTGGCCGTGGGCGCCGCCATTGCGCTCGAGTCCGGCGAAATCACCGCGCCGTTTCGGGCGTGGACCCGGCACGGCGACCTGCTGGTGTGGGTGCTGCTCTTGGGCATCGCCCTCGTGCTGGTAGGCTCGCTGCAGCTGGTCCGATCGCTGGCGCAGGCGTTTGATGTTTCCGAGGATTCCCTGGCGCGCATGCTGTTGGTGCGCCGGCGCGGCGCCCGCGGACCCAAAGTGGTGGCTGTGGGCGGGGGCACGGGCCTGCCGGCGTTGCTCCGAGGACTCAAAGACTACACCGCGAATCTCACGGCCATCGTGACGGTGGCGGACGACGGGGGCAGTTCGGGACGGCTGCGCGGCGCGATGGGCATGCTGCCGCCGGGCGACCTGCGCAACTGCTTGGTGGCGCTCGCAGACGCGGAGCCCTTGATGCGCGACTTGTTTCAGTATCGATTTGATCAGGGCGAGCTCAGCGGGCACAGCTTTGGCAACTTGTTTTTGGCCGCGATGCGGGAAACCACGGGCGACTTCGTCACAGCGCTGCGCGCGTCGTCGCGCGTGCTGGCGGTGCGCGGCGATGTGTTTCCCGCCACCCTGGACTCCGTCGAGTTGGTGGCGGAGCTGGCTGACGGCTCAGTGCGCCGGGGGGAGAGCGTGATTGGACAGAGTCCGGAGCGCATCAAACGGGTGTGGCTGAATCCCGGGGATGCCACGCCGCCGGTGGAAGCTGTCCGGGCCATCCTGAACGCGGACCTCCTGGTGCTGGGGCCGGGCAGTCTCTATACGTCGGTCATCCCGAGCCTCTTGATCGGGCCCATTGCCGAAGCGGTGCGGCAAACCCGGGCTGCCACGGTGTATGTGGCCAACGTGATGACGGAGCCGGGCGAAACCGGCGGCTACTCGGCCTATGATCACTTCAAGGCAGTGGAGGACCACGTGGGCCCGGGCATCATTGACGCGGTGCTCATCAACGATGAGCCGGCGCCCGACGAAGTGTTGGACCGCTACCGGGCCAGCGGAGCGGAGCCGGTGGGGCGCGGCACCGGGTTTCCGCGTCGTGTGGTCGTGGTCCACGCCCCGCTGCTGGAGGTGGCGGGGGTGGTGCGTCACAACTCGGATCGCGTAGCCCGCGCCACACTGCGGCTGTTGTTGCGGCTCAAACCGGACTGGGCCCGGCGGCGCCCCTGGGAGGGCCTCATGTTGGACCAGCGCCTCAGGCAGGCACAGGAGGAGGACGCACATGCGTACGGATTGGTCCCACACCCGCGAGGTGAAGGCCGAACTCAGCCGGGTCGCGTGGAAACGCGTCGATGAGGCGCGCGCGGAGTTGGCCGGTCTTTTGGGCACGCTGGGCGCCGATGGCCCGGTCACACTGACTTCGCCCGTTGTCGCCCGGCGCGCCTTTGCTCTGGCCAAGGCGGTGGGCCTGGCGCCGCAATTGCTGTCGGAACCCGGTCGGCGCCGCTACACTGTGACCCTGTCGCGCTACCCCCTGCACCATCCGACGGGTCGTGAGCCACGGGCGCTGGTTCGCGGCGCGGTCTTGGCCCGGGGCTACGTGGCGGCCCCGGGCCGACCGTATCATCTGGAGGTGGTGGCGCCGTCGGCCGAGTGGGCATCGGTCCTGCAAGCAGCCATGGCGCAGCTGGGCATCTCCGCCCCGGTGGCCACCCGGCGCCAGCGCCCGGTCGTGTATGTCAAGGACCACGACCAGGTGGCGGCGGTCTTGGCGCACTTGGGGGCGCATCGGGCGCAACTCCGGCTGGAGGCCGAGTTCGTCGTGCGCTCAATGAAAGGCGAGGTCAACCGGCGCGTGAACGGCGAGGCGTCAAACCTGCGCCGGGCGGTAGAGACCGGCGTGGCGCAGGAACATGCACTGCTGGCGCTGGGCGGCCAGGGGGGCTGGGACGCCTGGCCGGAGGCCTTTCGACGGTTGGCCCAACTGCGGCTGGACCACCCCGATTGGACGCTGGAGCAACTGGGCCGCGCGATGATGCCTCCTTTGAGCAAGCCGAGTGTGGCCTATCGGCTGCGGCGGATGCTCACCGGCGTCCCCCCACAGAAGAGACCGCCAGCGGGGGTGCGAGGACGGCAGAGTCGGCGGTGAGTCAGGGAACCCTGGGTTCCCCCGTTTAGTCGGCGGGTCCGCTTGACTTGCCGATGGGAGTCAACCCGTTGCCCGAGGAGTGGTTTACTCCGTGGCCCAAGAGCTAGACCTTCTGCCAGACACGCATGCCCTCTTGGGGCGGGCCCAGGATCCGAGGCATCTGTCCGCCCGAACCCTCCGAGCGCGGGCTGACCCTCGCAACCGCGTCAAGACGACCGTAGTGTCAGTGAGCTCGTCACGAAGGAGGCGCTCGAGCGCATCGCAGTGGAGGGGGGCGTGGCGGCTTTGGCGCCTGCCCTGGTCGCGAGCCAATCTCTTGCGGTGGGGGATGTGAGTTGCCTCAGGTCATGGGCGTCGCGAGCCTGCGCGCAGCGCATCAGGATCCGTTTGACCGGTTGCTGATTTCGCAAGCCATTCACTACGAGCTCACGCTGGTGAGCCGTGATCGAACGTTTATCGGGTGCCCGCTGAGAAATTTTGTGGTGATGGGTTCGGATCTGGGGGCCCGTACGGCACCTGCTAAAGGGCGCCCCCAGCACGCGGCGGGTCAGCCCGTGGCTGGCTGGCGAGTTCCCGCCGGTACCGGATGCCAGGGCGACCGGAGCGCGAAACATCCCCGATGGCGACAAACCCCGTCCCGCTGAGTACCGTCAGGGACGCCACGTTCTCCGTTCGGGCCGATGCATACAGTACGGTCAGGCCATAATCGGAGACGGTGAGCGCACATAACATGCGGACCGCGGCCGTGGCTAGGCCGCGTCCCGAGGACCGTTGGGCGATCCGGCACCCCAGGTCGCCCGCGCCGTCGGCAACCTGGTACAGGTTGACCCAGCCCACGATCGAACCATCACAGTCCACGCCGGCGATGCTAGTGATAGACGATGCTGTTCGTCAAACCCGGCGAAGTAGTCGTCCCCGCGATCGGGCACCCAGGCCGAAATAGGACCGATTCGCCTCCTCGAAGGCAAGCACCCGCGAGGCATGATCGGCGCGCATGAGGTCTCGTGCGGCATCGCGGCCGCACGAGACCCTGGGCATGGGCTGGCGTATCCCATCAAGAATGCACCTCCACCAGCGGCAGCGGCGGGCGGAGCCAGTCATGTCCTGTCCCCAAGTTAGCACCGCCGTCAGGCAAAAAATTCATCCCCGCGGCGCCAATGGGGCCGTCCGCATGCTCGCCAGACTTAACGGGGGCAACGATGGCCAAGAAGGCCATCTGGGTCGTCGAGCACGCCCGTGCGCGGTGCACCAGAAAGTCCCATGCGCTCCGCCCTGACGAACACACCACGCTCCGGGCAACCCTTGACGGAGCACCGCGCCGACTATATTGTAGCATACGGTGATACATGTGGCAGAAGGTGTTCTGATACATGTCCGTGTACCGGATGAGGTCCTGCGGCAGATAGACGCGGAGGCGGGTGGACGCCGGCGAAGCGCCGTCATTGTCGAGGCGCTTCGCGAGTATGTGCGTCTTCACCGCCTCCGCGAGGCGCTGGACCGAGGAGCCGGCTTGTTAGCAGACCGCGATGGGCCCTGGGGTTCAGACCGCGAGGTGGACCGCTGGGTGCGCGCTCTGCGCGGTGAGTGGGGTCGGGGCCAGCCGTGACGTCCTATCTGCTGGACAGTACGGCTGTGATTGACTGGCTCCGGGGCCGCGGCGCCGTGGTGGCGTGGCTGGCCGATGCGGTGGCGGGCGGGGCTCTCCTGATGGTAACCTCTATCACCGTGGCAGAGGTGCTGGCTGGCCTGGAGCCGAAAGACCGTGACCGCGTCGCCCCTCTGTTGGCCGACTTCGGCTGGGCGGAACTGACCCGGACCGCCTCGATGCACGCCGCGAGCCTCTTCTGGCAACACGAGCGCTCGGGCCGCCGCTTGCCCCTCCCCGATCTTCTGCAGGCGTCCGCTGCACTGGAGGCAGGGGCCATCCTGGCCACGTCCAACCTGCGGCACTTTCCCGACGTGCGGTCGGTGGATCCCCGCCGGTATGTCCGGGGGACGATGCTGGTTCCAGGGGGCGTCCCCGATCCAGCGCAAAATTCGACGCCGTCCGACGGTGGCCACACACACTAAGAAGAGTATAATCGGCATGTGAACGCGGGCACAAAAGCGGCGAGTGGCTTCGGACCCCGCGTGAGAGACTGGATGGCAACGCGGTCGGGAGGCAGAGCATGTCCCAATATGCGGCGCTCTTAATTTATCTGCTGGTGGCGGGAGTGCTGGCGGCGGGCATCTCGTTTACCTCCCAGCGGCTGGGACCGCGGGCGCCCGGCGGCTTAAAGCGCGTGACCTACGAGTCGGGCAACGTGCCCGAGATGCCGGTGATGCATTTCTCCATCCGGTTCTACCGGGTTGCGATGCTGTTTTTGGTGTTTGATGTGGCCGTCATGGCGCTTTACCCCTGGGCTACGAGCCTGGCCTCGTTGCACGCCGCCGGGTTTTTCAAAGCTTTGTTCTTTTTGCTGGTGATTGCCGTGGCGTTTGCCTATGTGTGGCGACGGGGGGGATTCAAGTGGGACTGAACGAGGATCCGGTGAAGAGTGTGGAGCAGGCGGCCGCGGAGCGCGGGATTCTCACCACGACGGTGGAGAAGATGACGCACTGGGCGCAGAAGTCGTCGCTGTGGCCGGCAACGTTTGGCCTGGCCTGCTGCGCCATCGAAATGATCAACGTGACCAACTCGCGCTTTGATTTGGCCCGATTTGGCATGGAGGTGTTTCGCGCCTCGCCCCGCCAGGCGGACCTCATGATTGTCGCGGGCCGGGTGAGTCAGAAGATGGCGCCGGTAGTGCGTACCGTATGGGAGCAGATGCCGGAACCCAAGTGGGTCATCTCGATGGGTGCCTGCGCGTCCTCGGGGGGCGTCTTTGACAACTACGCCATCGTGCAGGGGGTGGACCATGTGGTGCCGGTGGACGTGTACGTGCCCGGTTGTCCGCCCACGCCGGACGCCCTGCTGTTTGGCATCTTAAAGCTGCAGGAGAAAATCACACAGGGCATTCCGCCCAAGTACCGCGAGCTGGCGGCGGCAGGAGGGCGGGCATGACGCTCATCACCCAAGCACCGGTGCTTGACGCGCTGGAGGCCCGGTTTCCGGGGAGCCTCGAGGTGGTGCCGGCCATTGATCAGCCGACGGTGAAGGCGCCCAAAGAGATGCTCTTGGCGCTGATGGACTTTGCCAAACGCAATCTCGGCATGAGCCTGTTGGTAGACGTGACGGCGGTCGATTGGTTTCCGGCCCGCCCGCGGTTCGAGTTGGTTTATCATCTCCTGAACCCCGAGACGATGGAGCGGGTCCGGATCAAAAGCTGGTGCCACATGAACGAGGAGATGCCCAGCGTGATGGGCGTGTGGCCGGGTGCCGACTGGCCGGAGCGCGAAACCTACGACTTGTTTGGGGTGGTGTTCTCGGGCCGGGGCGAGGTGCACCGCATCTACATGCCGGAGGACTGGGAGGGGCACCCGCTGCGCAAGGACTACCCCGTGGCCGGTCCCCGGGTCGACTGATGAGACCGCTCGTCCGGAAGGGAGGCGCCTGATGGCCCAAGACGTGAAGACCGACGACCTGTTTGCCACGGGCCTCGAGTCGTCGCTGTCGCGCGAAAGCATGGTGTTGAACCTTGGCCCCCAGCATCCCGCGACGCACGGCGTGTTGCGGGTTCGGCTCACGCTGGATGGAGAGACGGTGCTGCACGCGGAGCCGGTGATTGGCTACCTGCACACCGGCTTTGAGAAGACGGCGGAGACGCACACCTATCAGCAGGCCAACACCCTCACCGACCGGATGGACTACCTGTCGCCGCTGACCAACAACTTGGCGTACGTGTTGGCCGTCGAAAAGCTGATGGACATCGAGGTGCCCAAGCGGGCACAGTACATCCGCGTGCTGTTCAGCGAGCTCAGCCGGCTGGGCAGCCACCTGGTGTGGCTAGGGACCCACGTGATGGACCTGGGTGCCATGAGCCTGCTGTTTTACTGCCTGCGCGAGCGGGAGCTGATCCTGGATCTTATCGAGCAGACGGCCGGTGTGCGCATGAACCCAAGCTATTTTCGGGTGGGCGGGCTGGCGTACGACCTGCCGGAGGGCTTTCACGAAAACTGCCAGCGCTTTTTGGACGGATTCCCGCGCTGGATGCAGTCGTACAAGAACCTGGTGCAGGGCAACCCCCTCATCGAGGACCGGCTCAAGGGGGTCGGCCGCCTGAGTAAGGAGGACGCGCTGGCGCTGTCCGCCACCGGCCCGATCCTGCGGGCGTCAGGCGTCCCGATGGACCTCAGAAAGTCGGCGCCGTATTGCTTTTATGACGAGTTTGACTTTGACGTGCCGGTGCGGACCGGCGGGGACTCGTACGACCGGTTCTGGGTGCGCATGGAGGAGATGGAGCAGTCCGTCCGCATCATGAACCAGGCGCTGGCCAAGATCGAGCCCGTGGGCGCCTACACGACCACCGATCGCAAAGTCTCCTTGCCGCCCCGGGAGGAGATTTACGGAAACATGGAGGCGCTGATTCACCAGTTCAAGCTGGTGAGCGGCGGGTTTAGGGTGCCGAAGGGCGAGGTGTACCAGGGCGTTGAGGGCCCCAAGGGCGAGATGGGGTTTTACATCGTGTCCGATGGTGGCGCGCGCCCGTACCGATGGAGGGCGCGCACGCCCAGCTTCTACAATTTGCAGACGATGCCGGCCATGACGCGCGGCGGCCTGGTGGCGGACGTGATCGTGGCGATTGGGACCATCGACATCGTGTTGGGGGACGTGGACAAGTGAGCGATCGCAAGTGGCCGGTCGAGTGGCAGGAGTGGGCCAAAGCGTCGCGGGCGACGTTTCCCAACGCCCAGTCGTCACTCATGCCGTTTTTGCACCGCGTGCGCAGCCAGCGGGGCTGGCTCCCGCCCGAGGCGTTGGACGCTGCGGCGGATCTTTTGGGGATGACGCGGCAGCATGTGGATTCGGTCGTGTCATTCTACACGCTGTTTCGATGCGAGCCGACCGGGCGGCGCACCATTCACGTGTGCCTGGGCCTGTCGTGCATGATGGCCGGCGCCGATACCCTCATGGAGAACCTGGAGCATCATCTGGGCATCGCCGAGGGCCAAACCACGCGCGACGGAGCGGTCACGCTGCTGGAGGCGGAGTGCCTGGCGGCGTGCGACCTAGCGCCTGCGGCCCAGGTGAACCTGGTGTATCGCGGACCGGTGGCGCCCGAAGCGTTTCGCGAGCTGCTCGAGGTGCCTGTGCCGGAGCCCGACGAGTGGGCCCCTCCCACCACGCCGGAGGCCAGGAAGGCGACAAATCGTGGGTAGTGCACTGCCAAACCGCCACTACCTGCTGCGTCAGCGGGACGTGGCGGACGTTCACCAGCTTGCGGTGTATCGCGAGCACGGGGGCTACGCGGCACTGCAGCAGGCCCTAGAGGCGAACCAGCCGGACCAGCTGGTGGAGCTCGCGAAGGCGTCCGGGCTTAGGGGCCGCGGCGGGGCCGGCTTCCCCACGGGCATGAAGTGGAGCTTTCTCCCCAAGGACGGGCGGGCCCGCGTGCTGGTGATCAACGCGGACGAGGGGGAGCCGGGCACGTTCAAGGACCGCGAGCTTATCGAGGGCAACCCCCATCAGCTGATCGAGGGCATGATGATCACGTGCTTCGCCATTGGGGCCCCGGAATCCTACGTGTACATCCGGGGCGAGTTCCTGCAGGGCTACGAGCGGCTGACGGCGGCCATCCAGGAAGCCGAAGCTGCGGGGATCCTGGGGGAGCGCGTCATGGGCCATGACTTCTCGCACCGCATGTTTGTGTACCGCGGGGCGGGGGCGTACATCTGCGGGGAGGAAACCGCACTCCTGGAGTCGCTGGAGGGCAAGCGGGGCAACCCGCGCTCCAAACCGCCGTTTCCGGCCGTGGCGGGCTTGTACGGACGGCCCACCGTGGTCAACAACGTAGAGACGATCATGAACCTGCCGCCGCTGGTGTTGGAGGGCGCGGACTGGTACCGCCAGTGGGGTACCGAGAAAAGCCCCGGCTTAAAGGTCATGTCAGTGTCGGGCCACGTGAACCGCCCCGGCAACTACGAGGTGCCGCTGGACTGGACGCTGGCAGAGCTCATCGAGGCGGCGGGCGGGGTGCGCACCGGCCATACCGTAAAGGCCGTCATCCCTGGCGGCAGCTCGATGCCGTGCATGCCAGCCTCGCAACTGGACACCCCCATCTGCTATGAAGCGCTGATCGAGGCCGGTTCCATGCTGGGGTCGGGCGGATGCATTGTGATGGACGACAGCACCTGCATCGTGCGGGCCGTGGCGCGGGTGGTGCGCTTTTATCGAAACGAGTCGTGCGGCAAGTGCACCCCTTGCCGGGAAGGCACGTACTGGCTCACGGACATCATGGACCGCCTGGAGCGGGGTGACGGCGAGATGCGCGACCTCGACACGCTGCTGGACGTGTCCGACAACATCAACGGCAAGGCGTTCTGCCCGCTGGGGGACGCAGCCGTGGGGTTTTTGGTTTCAGCGCTGAAGCATTTCCGCGAGGAGTTTGTGGAGCACATCACGGGGCAGCGGTGCCCGCTGGGGGCGAGGCAATATGATACAGTTAACTATTGATGGGCGCGAAATCTCGGTGCCCGAGGGCACGATGGTGGTGGATGCCGCCGCCAAACTGGGGATTGACGTCCCCATTTACTGCTACCACCAGGCGCTGGGCCCGCTGGGGGCGTGCCGCATCTGCCTGGTGGAAATCGAAAAGATGCCCAAGCTGCAAACCGCGTGCACCACGGCGGTCCGCGAGGGTATGGTGGTGCGCACCGGGGGCCCGGCGGTGGACAAGGGCCGCCAGGGCATCTTGGAGTTTCTGCTGATCAACCACCCCTTGGACTGCCCCGTGTGCGACAAGGGTGGCGAATGCTTCCTGCAGGACTACTCGTTTTGGTATGGAAACGGTAAGAACCGGTTCGAAGAGTCCAAGATCCAGCGCCGCAAGGATTATCCCGTGAGCGACTATATTCTTTTGGACCAGGAGCGCTGCGTGCTGTGCCAGCGCTGCATCCGGTTCTTGGGCGAGTACGTGGGCGAAGAACAGCTGATGCTGGACGGCCGCGGCGTGCACACGGTGGTGTCCACCGTCGAGGGCCAGCCCGCCACCTCGCCATATGCCGGCAATGTCATTGACCTGTGCCCCGTGGGGGCGCTCTTAAGTGAGCCCTATCACTTCAAGGCGCGCCCCTGGAACATCGAACGGGAGGAGACACTGTGCAGTGTGTGCCCCGTGGGCTGCTCGAGCCTGGTCACGGGGCGCGACGGTCGGGCGGTGCGGCTGGAGGGCCGGCCTCAGCCCGACCTGAACGATTACGGGTTCCTGTGCGACCACGGCCGGTTCACGTATGACTATGCGTACCATCCCACCCGCCTCACGGCGGCCGAGCTGGACGGCGAGCCCCAAAGCCCCAGCGCCGTGATCACGGCGGTGGGCGAGCGATTGGCGCGTGCCGTGGCGGAGTCGGGGGCCGAGTCCGTGGGCGTGCTGACGGGGGGCGTGCACACGGTCGAGGAAGAATGGGCGCTGGCGCGGTTCGCGAAAGAGGTGCTCGGCACCACCCGCCTGGGCGTACTGAAACCTGTGGCGGGCGACCTGCCGTTGGAGCTGTTGGGTACCTTCGGTGACTTGGCGGCCGCCACCGGCGTGCTGCTGTTGGGGTCCGACCCCTACGAGACGACGCCGGTGGTGCACCTGAAGCTCCGCGAGGCGCGGCGTGCCCATGCTGTCACCGTGTGGGGCCTGGGCGACCGCGGGCTCACGCGCGCCACGCTTGACGGTGAGGACTTCGTCGTGGAACCGGGCCGCGTGGCCGGCGCACTGGCCGCCGTGTTGGGGGACGGGGATCTGGACGAGCGCTGGGCCGCGTTGCGCGAGGAACTGGCGGCCACCGAACGCCTGGTGGTGCTGTGGGACGGGGCCGACCCGGACGCGGCGGCGCTGTTGCGCCGGCTAGCCGCGCGGCGGGAGGGACCGACGACGGTGCTGCCCACCCACGGCCCGCGAAACTGGCTGGGAGCGGTGCGGGCGGGGATCTCCGCCGACCATGCCGTCACGCGCGGCATCCTGGAGGACGCGGCCGAAGGGCGGCTCGCCGCCCTGATTCTCCTGGGCGCCGACCCCGTGCGCGATTTTCCGGACGGCGATTTGGCCGCGCGTGCATTGGAGCGTGTGCCCGCCGTGTACTTTATGGGCGGATTTGCGCCCGAGCCGCGCCATGCGCTGTCGGCGATTCTCCCGACCGCCGTGTGGGCCGAGGTGACCGGGACCTATGTCAACATGGAGGGCCGCCTCCAGGTGGCGCATGGAGCGGCGGCGGCGCCGGGCCCGGCGCGCCCGGTGCGGCCGCTGGTCACGGCGCTGGCGCGGGCGTTTGGCCAGCCGTTGCGCCTGGGCGAGGACTTTGACCCGTTTGCGGAGCAGGACGGAGATCGCATCGTGCGGCCGCCGGCGCCTGAGTCGCCGGAGGGAGCCGCCGCGCCGGCACCCACCCTGATTGCGGACGGGGAGTGGCGAATCATCACCGGGGAGGTGGTGGCGGTGAGCCATCCTCCGTCGGAGATTTCCGAGCGCAGTCGCGAGAGGTTCCCGGTACGCCTTCACCCGGACGACGCGGACCGATTGGGCCTCGCCCCCGAGGGTGGACCCATCGCGGTGTCGCAGGCGGAGCGGCGGTTTGTGGCCGGGGCGCGCCGCGACGCGCGGATCCCCGCGGGCCGGCTGTTCGTGCCGCGGGGATTGGCGGAGATGCCGGTCAATCGGCTGAACCGCGCCGCGGGCGTGCAGGTGGCCGTGGCCAACCCCGTGCATGAAGAGGTGGCCGCCCAATGATTCTGCTGTCGATTGTCATCACGGTAGTGAAGGTCATCCTGCTGATAGGCATCCTCATGACGGGCTTTGCCTACACCATGCTGCTGGAGCGGCGGCTCTTAGGATTCTTTCAGCTGCGGCTGGGACCCAATCGGGTGGGCCCGATGGGCTTTCTGCAGCCGTTGGCCGACGCCATCAAGATGATGACCAAAGAGGACCTGCTGCCGTCGGCCGCGGACCCGCTGGTGTTTCGCCTGGCCCCGGTCGTCGCCCTGTTTGCCGCGCTGGCGGTGGACGCGGTGATTCCGTTTGGCGCGCCCATTCACCTGTTCGGCCTCACCATCAGCCTGGACATCGCCAATCCGGGCATTGGGTTGCTGTATGTGTTTGCGTTCAGTTCACTGGGTGTGTACGGCCTCGTGCTGGCGGGTTGGTCCTCGCAAAACAAGTATTCGCTGTTGGGCGGGGTCCGGTCGTCGGCCCAGCTGATTTCCTACGAATTGGCGATGGGCTTGTCCGTCCTGGGCATCCTCATCACCGTCGGCAGCGCCAACCTGGAGACCATCGTACAGTTTCAGGCGCACCACTGGTGGTTTGTGTTCACCCAGGTCATTCCGTTCTTCGTGTTTTTTACGACGGCGATTGCTGAAACCAACCGGATTCCGTTCGACCTGCCGGAAGCCGAATCCGAGCTGGTGGCGGGGTACCACACCGAGTACTCCGGGATTCGGTTCGCCATGTTCTACATGGCGGAGTACATCAACATGATCACCGCTTCCGGCATGGCGGTCACGCTGTTTTTCGGCGGTTGGTCGGGTTGGTCCTTTCTCCCGCCCATCGTTTGGTTTTTGCTAAAAGTGGGCGCCTTTATCTTTGTGTTCATCTGGATTCGCGCCACGCTGCCGCGCTTTCGCTACGACCGCCTGATGAACTTCGGGTGGAAGGTGCTGGTGCCGCTGGCGTTTGTGTACGTGCTGGCCACGGCGGCGCTGGCCAGTGGGGCCATCTAGCGCAAGCATTTGGCAACGGAAAGGAGGGGGAGCATGCTGGCAGGGTTTCGAGCCATCGCGAACGGGCTCAAGACAACGTTGCAGATGCTGAAAGAACCTCGGGATACGATCCCATACCCTGAAAAGCGGCGAGAGTACTCGCCGCGGTTCCGCGGCAAGCACATGCTGGCGCAGGACGAAGACGGCCACGAGCTGTGCGTGGGTTGCGGGCTGTGCGAGGCGGTCTGCCCGGCGCACGCGATTCGGGTGGTGGCCGCCGGCGCGGGCGAAGGGCGCCCCGTGTCATGGACCGAGCGCTACGCAGTGGACTACGAAGTGGACCTGATTCGTTGCATCTTTTGTGGGATGTGCGAGGAGGCGTGTCCGACGAACGCTGTGCGGCTCACCCCGTTCAACGAACTGGCCGCCTACAGCCGGTTGGACATGGTGGCCGATAAAGAGGAGCTGCTGGCGCCCGCAATTCGGAAGTAGGGTCGTCTGGGCGGCGCCAGCAGATGCGGGATCCGCGCGACACGGAGCATGACACGGAGCATGACACGAAGGAGACGAGGGAAGAATGGTGGGCTTTATCATCTTGGCGGCTCTGAGCTTTGCGTCCGCGGTGGGCGTGGTGGCGGCGCGCACGCCGGTGCACAGCGCGCTGTACCTCATCGGGAACGTGGTCACGCTCGCGGTGTTCTACCTGCTGCTGAATGCCGAGTTCATGGCGGCCGCCCAGGTGATTGTTTATGCGGGCGCCATCATGGTCCTGTTCCTGTTTGTGGTGACGCTTCTGACCGCCGGCAAAGAAGAGCGGGAGCGGCCCGAGTCGCTTGCCGGGCAGCGCGCGCTGTCGGGATTTTTGGCCATCGCCGCGGGCGTGCTGCTGGCCGGTGTCGCCGTGCGCTACAGTGCGGGGCCGTCGGTCACTCGGTTCTCCTCGGGCTACGGGTCGCTTGCGGCCATGGGCCGCCTGCTGTGGGGTCCCGACTTCGACTATCTGGCCGTGGTGGCACTGATGCTGCTCACTGCGGCGCTGGCCGTGCTGGTGTTGAATCGGGCGGCGGACGACCCGCGGCCCAGGGCACCGGGTGCTGCGGCCGCACAGATGGCGAAGGAGGATCCCTCATGACGAGCGCGGTGCCGATCGGCTGGGTGGTGGGACTCGCGGCGGCGCTGTTTGCCGTCGGCGCCGTGGGCGTCTTGGTGCGCAAGAACCCGCTCATCATGTTCATGTCGGCCGAGATGATGTGGAATGCGGCCGCGCTGGCGTTCATCGGGTACGCCGCCCACTGGCATCAGATGCAGGGCCAGCTCATGGCCTTTCTCATCATCGCCACGGCCGCCGGCGAGGTGGGCATTGGCCTCGCCCTGATTGTGTGGGTGTACCACCGCCGCCCGCGTCTGGACGTGGATGACGTGTCGGAGATGAAAGGCTGATGGCACAACGGCGGACCGGGCCCAAGCGCCCGAGCGCAAGCGCTTGGGCTCACGGGCCGAGCGTTGACAACACGGGTACCGTGACGGAGGGACGGGCGTGACGCTGCTGGTAGAAATTTTGGCCCTGCCGCTCCTGGGGGCCGTGACGCTTTCGGTGTTCAAGTCAGTCCTGCCCCGGGTGCTCCCGGGAATTTGGGCGAGCCTGTTGGTGCTGGGCGCGTTTCTCCTGAGCTGGGCCGCCAAGGATCGGCTCGCACTGCTGCCCGCCGCCCACCGCGTGCTGGCTGGCAGCCTGTTTGTCTGGACCCAGGGGTTTGGGCCGGCCATTCACTGGGCGCTTTACCTGGACCCGCTGGCGTCCGTCTGGACGCTGATTATTACGGGCGTCGGCTTTTTGATTCACGTGTACTCCAATGGATACATGGCGGAGGACAAGGACCGTGGCCGCTTTTTTGCCGAACTGAACTTGTTTATCTTCTCCATGCTGTTGCTGGTGCTGGCGGGCAACCTCCTGGTGCTGCTGATTGGATGGGCGCTGGTGGGCCTGTCGTCCTACCTGCTCATTGGTTTCTGGTACGACCGGCCGTCCGCTGTGCGGGCGGCCAAGAAAGCGTTTGTCGTGAACACCGTTGGCGATGTGGGGATCCTGCTGGCCATCGTGTTGCTGTACGAGCGGTTCGGCACCCTGTCCTATCAGGGGTTGTTCTCCGCGTTTGCCCATGCGGCGCCGGCTCCCATGTTCTATACGTGGGTGGCGCTCCTGCTGTACCTGGGCGCGATGGCCAAGTCGGCGCAATTTCCGCTGCACATCTGGCTCGCCGACGCCATGGAGGGTCCGACGCCGGTGTCGGCCCTGATCCATGCGGCCACCATGGTGACGGCCGGGGTGTATTTAATCGCGCGGCTGTATCCGCTGCTGGCGCTGGCGCCGGGGGTGGGGGAGGCCATTGCCACGATTGGGGCGCTGACCGCGCTGTTTGCCGCCACCGTCGCCATCTTCCAGAAAGACATCAAGCGGGCGCTGGCCTATTCGACCGTGAGCCAGCTGGGCTACATGTTTATGGCGGTGGGCATTGGGGCGTATGTGGCCGGAGTCTTTCACTTCATGATGCACGCCTTTTTCAAGGCCCTGCTGTTCCTGGCCGCCGGCAGCGTGATTCATGCGCTGGCAGGGGAGCAGGACATGGGGGCGATGGGCGGCCTTGCGAAAAAGATGCCGTGGACCGCCGCGGGCTTTTTGGCCGCCACGTTGGCCATTTCGGGTATTCCGGGTTTCTCCGGGTACTTCTCCAAAGAGGCGATCTTGGGCCAGGCGCTCAATATGGGCCATCCGTGGCTGTGGGCGGTGGGGGCATTCACCGCCGGACTGACCGCATTTTACATGTTTCGCGTGTTCTTCCTCACGTTCTTGGGCAAGCCTCGTGACCAGCACCTGTACGAGCACGCGCATGAGGCACCGTGGGTGATGACGGGTCCGGTGGTGGTGCTGTCGGTCCTGGCCATCATCGGGGGGTACTTCGGAACCGGGCTCAACACGTGGCTCACGCCGACGTTCACCCGTTACGTGGGCGCGGCGCACTTTGGGTTGCAAACGGGCCCGGAGTGGGCGACGGCGGTGGCAGTGGCGCTGGCTATCGCGGGCATCGGGATTGCCTGGCGGCTCTATCTGGTTCAGGCGCGGTCGGTGGAGGCCGGCACCGAGCGGGCCCCGGGCCGATGGGCGGCCGCGTCGTGGGGGAGCGACACGGCCTGGGCGTGGACGACTGTTCTGCCGCTCCAGGTGCTGGGCGACTGGCTCACGGGCGTGGAGCGTTCCATCGTGGGATCGCTCGTGGGCGTGGGCCGCGGGGTCATGGCGTGGGCGGACGAGCTCCGGCCCATCGAGACCGGGCTGGTCCGGCGCTACCTGCTGTCGGTGATGGTGGGCACCTTTGTGCTGCTGGCGTACTTTTTGGTCCGCTTCTAGCGGGATTCGTGAGTCGAGTTCGCATTTCCGAGGGTCAATTTAGGGGGCCGTGGCATGTTGGCGTTTTTCCTGGTGCTGATACCGTGGATCGGGTTGGCCCTGTTCCTGTTGCCCAAAGCGTGGGTAAAGGCCGGGGCGGTCGTGCTGGCCTTGGTGGAGGTGCTGCTGTTTGCCCGGGCGCTCGTGGCGCCGGTCGGCAAAAGCCTCGGGACCGTGGACTGGAACTGGATCCCCAGTCTCGGCGTGCACTTTCACCTGAGCCTCGACGGGCTCAGCCTGTTCCTGGTGGGACTGGCCACGGTCATCACGCTGGCCGCCGTGCTGACGTCGCCCCGGGACCGGGGCGCGGCGTATTACTTCTGGCTGCTGCTGGCAGAGTCTACCGCCATTGGCGTGTTCACCGCGCTGGACCTGGTGACGTTTTACGTCTTCTGGGAAGTGGTGCTGGTGCCCGTATTCTTCCTGTTGGGGGGCTGGGCCATCGGTCCGGCGCGGCGCACGGCCTTGAAGTGGCTCATCATGAACCTGTTTGGGAGCCTCTTCATGCTTATCGGGGTGGTGGCGCTGGGCGTCGTCCATGCCCAAGAGACGGGCCACCTGACGTTCCAGCTGGCCAGCCTGGCGCACACCACCCTGGTGCCGGCCGTGGCGCCGTGGGTGTTCTTGTCGTTCCTGGTTGCCTTTATCATCAAAGCCCCGTTGTGGCCGTTGCATGGGTGGATGCCGCCGGCGTACAGCGACGCGCCCGCGCCGGTCACGGCCGTCATCTCCGGAGTGCTGTCCAAGCTGGGCGTGTTTGCCATGGTGCGGATCCTGGTGCCGCTGTTTCATGTGGAAATGGCCCAGGCGGAGCCCTGGCTGATGGCGCTGGCCGCCGTGGGGCTGGTTTATGGGGCTGAGCTGGCGCTGCGCCAGAAAGACGTCAAGATGGTGGCCGCGTACGGGTCGCTCTCCCACATGGCCATGATGGCGCTGGGTATCTTCACCCTCACGCAGGCGGGTCTCGTGGGCGCCACCTTTTACATGGTGGCGCACGGGGTGATGCTGGGCGGCGTGTTCTTGATTCTGGGCTGGTACGAGGACCGGACGGGAAGTCGGGAGCTCCGGACACTCGGGGGCTTGAACCAGGCGGTGCCTAAGCTCACGGTGTGGTTTCAAATTTTCGCGCTGGCGACGCTGGGGCTCCCGGGCCTGCCGGGCTTTGCCGGCGAGTACATGATTTTTCAGGGGCTCATCCAAAGCAACGTGACGGTGGCGGTCGTGGCGGGTGTCATTCTGGTGGTGGCCGCGTGGTACATGCTGCGCCTGTTCCAGGGCGCCATGCAGGGACCGCGGGCGCCGGGACGGGCGCCGGGGGATCTCACGACGCCCCAGGTGGGATTGATTGGCGCGCTGGGGTTGTTGGTGCTGGTCCTGGGCATCTGGCCCGCCAGCGTCACCAGCCACCTGCCCACGCTGGCCCCCTCGGGTGTGCATCAGGCGGCGCAGGCCGCAGCCCGGAAAGGGGGTGAGCGGGCATGATGCACTTTCTCGAACCCGAGATCATTGCCGCCGTAGGCATTCTGGCCACGCTGGTAGCGGCCATGCTGGTGAGGCCGCGATCCACCGTGCCGTATTGGTTCGGGCTGGTGTTCAGCGCCGCCGCCCTGGTGCGAGCACTCACCCTCCAGCAGCACACGCATCTTTATGGGGGGGCGGTGCTGGGCGACAGCTACAGCATCGTGGTCACGGTGTTCACGCTGTTGGCGGTCATGGCGGGCTTGCTTCTGGCGTGGGACCCTGAGCGCTACGGTCCCGAATTTCCTGCGCTCATGCAGCTGGCCGGGGTGGGCGCCATGGTGATGGGCTTTGCCGGCAACCTGATTCTGTTGTTCCTGGGGCTGGAACTTTTAAGCCTGCCCCTCTATGTGCTGGCCGCGTCCCGGCGCACCTCGCTGGGGGGCGAGGCGGGTTTGAAGTACCTGCTGATCGGGGCGTTCTCCTCCGGCATCCTGCTGTTTGGGGCCGCGCTGTTGTACGGTGCCACCGGCAGCATGACGTTTGTGAACTTCACCGCCGTGCACGTGGTGCCCGGCCTGATGGCGGCTGGCCTGGGCTTGCTACTGGTGGGGCTGTTGTACAAGCTCGCGATTGTGCCGTTTCACATGTGGGTACCGGACGTGTACGAGGGATCGCCGACACCGGTGACCGCGTTCATGGCCTTTGGCACCAAGGTGGGGGCGGCCGCCGCTCTGCTCCGCGTGCTGGCGTTCGGCTTTTCGCTGTCGGCGGCGTGGTGGGGCTTGATGCTGGGCTACCTGGCCGTGCTCACGATGATTGCCGGCAACATGGTGGCGCTGCCGCAGCGCGACTTGAAGCGGTTGTTGGCATGGTCCGGTGTGGGCAATGCCGGGTACGTGCTGGTGGGCATTGCCTCGCACAACGTCGTCGGCGCGCAGGCCGCGCTGTTCTATCTTCTCCCGTATGGCCTCGCGATCCTGCTGGCATTCACGGTGGTACGCATCCTGGAAGGGCGGGAGGCAGCGCCCGTCACGCTGGCCAGCTTAAAGGGGCTGGCGTACCGCCAGCCCTGGCTGGCGGTAGGCTTCCTGGTGGCGATGTTGTCGCTGGCGGGGATTCCCCTGACCGCGGGCTTCATCGGGAAGTTCTACCTGGTGCGGGGCGCCATTGCGGCCGATCAGTGGGGAGTGGCCATGGGGCTCGTGGTGGCCACGATTGTGGGCCTCGCCGTGTACTTCCGGCCCGTCCAGCAGATGTTTGCGCCGGGCGAGGGCGCCACGGGGCGCTTCACGGTGGGGACAGGCATCGTGCTCGCGGTGGCGGCGCTGGGCACGCTGTTCATCGGCATCTACCCTGAACCGGTGCTGCACGCCGTCATCCAGTCGGCCCGGTTCACGTGGCTGCATTAAGATAAACGGACGAGGACCTTAGAGGACCTGTATGCCGGGCCGTTCGCTCGCACAGGGAGAGGAGTCGGTCGTGAGTAAACCGGAGGCCGCGGACCCAGACGTGTTTGGACTGTTTAGCCTGGTGGAGCCGGAGATGCAACTGGTGGCGCGCCAACTGGAGGCAGTGGTGCGCGACGAGAACCGCTTGGTGGCGGAGGTGGCGGACGCGCTCTTGGCCGCACCGGGCAAGCGTCTGCGCCCTGCACTGGTGCTGCTGGCGGGCCAGGCGGCAGGCGCGTCCAGCGCCATCCTGCTCCCGACCGCCACGGCCGTCGAGCTGATTCACATGGCGACCTTGACGCACGATGACATCTTGGACCGGGCGGACTGGCGCCGGGGGGAGCCGTCGGTGCGGGCCGTGGCCAATGACCAGGTGGCTGTCCTGGCGGGGGACTTTCTGTTTGCGCGGGCGGTGCAGCTGCTGGCGTCGACCGGGCGCCCGGCCGTGGTGGCCGAGGCGGCCGAGGTGGTGCATGCGATGTGCCTCGGGGAAATTCGCCAGCACCTGGGTCACGGGCGACGTCCCAGCGAGTCTGAGTACCTGAGCCGCATCGAGGCGAAAACGGCGACGTTTTTAGCCATTTGCTGTCGACTGGGGGCACTGGCGTCTGACGCCGGCCCCGAGGTGTCCGAGCCGCTGTACCAGTTCGGGTGGCAGGTGGGCATGGCGTTTCAACTGGTGGACGACCTGTTGGACCTGTTGGCGGATCCCGACAAGCTGGGCAAGGCCGTGGCGGCCGACTACGGGCAGGGGGTCCTGACCCTGCCCGTCGTGTATGCGCTGGCCGAAAGTCGAGACGCGCGAGAGCTGGAGGAGTTGCTGGAGCGCGGCCATCCGGCCGATCTGCCGCGCGTGCGCCTGATCCTTCATGAGAGTGGCGCGCTCGACTATGTGCGCGCTAAGATCGATGGGTACCGGGTCGGGGCCGCGCACGCCTTGGCGGTGCTGCCGCTGTCGCCCGCCGTCCGGGCGTTGGATGTGCTGGCCACCTTTGTGGTCACGCGGGACTTTTGAGATGGGCAAAGATACAGTGCCCCGCACCGCGCGGCGCATTCCGGACGCCAGCATCCGGCGGCTGCCAGCGTACCTGCGCGCGCTCGAAGCGGAGGCGGGCCAGCGGTTGACCTCGGCGGCGCTGGGCGAGCTGACCGGATTTTCCTCGGAGCAGGTGCGCAAGGATCTGGCGTACTTCGGGGCGTTCGGCACTCGCGGGGTCGGCTATCCCGCGCAGGATCTGGCCAGCGAAATTCGGCACATCTTAGGACTGGACCGCGAGCTCAAGGCCGCGCTCTTTGGCGCCGGCCACCTGGGCACGGCCCTGGCGCGCTACGTGGCCGCCACGCATCGCGACGTGCGCATCGTCGCCATCTTTGACCCCGACCCCGAGAAAACCGGCAGCGAAATCGCTGGGACCGCCGTCACCTCCCTGGTGGACCTGGAGGGGGAGGTGGAGCGGCTCCGAGTGGCGGTGGCCATTCTGGCCGTGCCGGAGGCCGCGGCCGAGCCGCTGGCGCGCCGGCTGGCCGCCGCGGGCGTGCGCGGGTTTTTGAACTTCGCCCCCGTGATGCTGTCACTGCCCCCCGCGGCTGACGACGGGCCGCCCGTCACCATTCATAATATCGACCTTTCCATCGAACTGCAGACGCTGGCGTACTTCGTGCAGGTACACGAGACGGCGCGCGTGTGACGGCACGGGTCGGTCCTATTCTCAGTTCGAGTTTTCACCCCCGAACGGCCGGATCTCGCCGAAGAACACCGAATGTTGTGGATACGGTTGCCTCGGGGCGGTCGTCCCAGAGGCAAAACCCGCGCGCCGCCGCGGGAGAAGGGGATGATGTCCGTTGAAACGGCGCACTGGCGCCGCGTCGCACTGGCGGCGGTGAGCGGGCTGGCTCTGATGTTGACCGCCAGCGGGGTGCCACCGGCCAAGTAGCTCCCGGCCTCAATGAAAAGTCATTCCGCTGTTGGGCGGGGTGACGACGGAGCCGAACTCCTGGTTCCCGATCGTCTCCGACAGCACGTGCACCACGGTGAACTACGCCGTGACCTCGCTCATGTATGTGCCACTGGTTTACGTGAACCCCCATGACCAGATCCAGTTCACCCACTCGCTCGCGTCGGGCATTACCGTGAGTAAAAACGACACCGTCTACACGGTCACGCTCAATCCCAAGTGGAAGTGGTCCAACGGCACGCCCGTGACGGCCAGTGACGCCGTCTATTCCTGGGACATCATGCTGGCCGCGAGCCAGAACAACGCGCCCTGGGCCTACTGTTCGGACGGCAGTGGGGGCGTGCCCACCGACTGGAAAAGCGTAGTGGCCACAAATCCGACGACGCTGGTCATCACCACCACCAAGGCGGTGAACCCGGTGTGGTTCGAGTACAACGGCATCGCGCAAATCGTCCCGATTCCCAAGGCGCCTTTGATAAGTACGGCCACGGGAACCGGGAGCTGTCGTACATCGCCCAGATTCAGAACCAACCGGCCTACCCAGCGTTTCACGTGGTCGACGGCCCGTATCAGGAAGGGTCGTTCGTCAACAACAGCCAGTGGACGATGGTGGCCAACTCCCACTACAGCGGCCACGTTGCCAATATCACGAAACTCCTGTTCGAGTACGAAACGTCGACGGCCAACCAGTGGGCGCAAATGCACCGGGGGGCGTACGCCACCGCGTCGATTCCGAATTCGTTCTACGCCCAGCGCAACGACCTGCCGTCGTACTACGTGCGCGGGACCGCGCCGTACTCGTTCTGCTTTAACTACATGGTCCCCAACATGTCCTCGCAGACGCCCGGCGGCATGGGGCCCATCCTCAAGCAGCTGGCGGTGCGGCAGGCGATGCAGATGGGCATCGATCACCCGCCAGGGTCAAGGACTTGCTCCATGGCTTGGAGGTGGTGGAAAGCGGCCCGGTGCCCGTACGGCCCGCGACGCAGTTCTACGACCCGAATGTGCCGACCTATCCGTACAACCCGGCAGCCGGGGTAAAGCTGTTGGAGAAAAACGGATGGACGATGAAGAACGGCGTGATGACCAACAAGCAGGGCAAGCAGCTGGCGTTCACGTGGGTAGTGGCCTCCGGGTCCACCACGGACAACAACATCGCCCAGCTCATCAAGCAGGACTGGGCCAAAGAAGGCATCGACGCCACCATTCGTGAGGAGCCGTTCAATCAGGTGGTGGCGCTGACGTCGAGCCAGTTCCAGCTCATCTGGTGGGGCGGCGGGTGGTGCTACGGCGCCGAGGACCCCACAGGTGGGGCGCTCTTTGGCACCGGCTCCGTGGCCAATACGGGCTTGTACAGCAATTCCACGATGAACCGGCTGATTGCCGCCACGCATGCGCCCTCGACCGTGGCTCAGGCCAAGGCGCGGATGGACGCGTACCAGGTGTTCGCGGCCAAGCATGTGCCGGTGTTGTGGCTGCCGGCCTCCACCGGCCTCCTGGTGACCAAACAGGGGTTGCATGGCGTCAACTCGGACTACAACACGCTGTCCGGATATGAGGCGTACAACAACTGGAAGGTAGGCCCCTAGGCAACAGGAGACGCACTTTGAGGCGGCGGCGTCCGGCCGCCGCCTCCTGGTGTCCTCGAGACCGCCCTGGCAAAGAGCCGCCCATCACCCGTCACCTGGGCGTTCCCCATCAGGACCGCCGTGTGTTGTGGGGCGGTCGCCGGGCGTCAATCGCCGGAGGATCTGCCTGCCGCCGGACCCCCGTAGGAGCCAGCGGTGCGCCAGGGTGCGGACCCATGCGGCCAGCGCAACCAGACGCCCGCCGGTCAGGGATCGTCGAGGCCACTGGGTCAGTGTGGCTGGAGCGTTTCGGTTTTACCGACGCAGTGCCTCGTGGCCGTGCGGAGTGTGGTGTGGTGCTGGCCGTCATGCGTAACCATCCGTCCGCGCGTCCCTGGCGGTGAACGTCGTTGGGCGCCCGCGATCCGATCGAACCTCGCAGGGGGCCGCGGGGTTCGAGCGGATCCCTTGGGAATCCACGGGTCGGGATCGCTCAGGAAATCACTCCGGGTCCACGAGCTGCTCGCCCCGAGCCAGCTTAAAGGCGGTGTCCGTTTCCCACTGCACCAGTCGGCGGTCGCGCTGGGCCGTGGTGAACCGCGTGCCCGCCAGCAGCGGCCAGTGTCCGTCCAGACGGTTCGCCAGGCGCCGCTCCAGTGACAAGGCGGCGTCCAAGGCTTGCATCGCGTGGAAGCCTTGGTCTTCGCGCCACACGGCCCGCACCCACGTGGCGGCCACGCTGTCCGCTGGCTGACTCATCAAGAGTTCCGCGGCCCGCCACGCGGCGTCGTCGGTTTGGCCGTTGGCCATGGCCGCCATCCAGTGGTCGCGGATGGTGTCGGGGTCGCCGTCGGGGCGCACCGGGCGGTTCTCGCCCGGCAGATAGTGCCGCGGCATGTTCAGAAATCGGTTCAGATAGCCGTACAGCGCGCTGTGCATCACGGCCCGGTACAGCGCTCGATCGGTGTCCCGGTCTCGGCCCCCCAGCGCCTCGGCCAGTCCCAGGACGCCGTTGGCGTTTGTGACCAGGTGGTGCACGGTGTCCCAGTCGTCCGCATTGGCCACGGGGAAGCGTCCCAGCCGGCGGATCGCGGCCTCGGCTTGCAGGCGGGCCAGTTCCACCACTGGGGTGCCGCCGAAGAACGCACCGGCCATGGCCTGGGTGAGGGCGTGCGGGTCGTCGCCCAAAAGGACGGCGACCGACAGTGTGGGAGCCTGGGATGGGGCGCGCTCGGCCTCGGCCAGGAGCGGCAGCAGGTCCTGCCAGTCCAGGTCTTCTTCGTGCCGGAAGCCGTCGGCAATGGGCGTCAGCATGCCTACCAGGACCTCGGTCACGGTGGCGGGGTCGCCGGACAGGTGGTGGGTCAGTTCGCGCGTCTTGTTGAGAAAGTCCAGCACGTGGCCGGTTGACAAAAAGACGTGCCGCGTGGCCGCCTGTAGCAGCCAAGTCAGCGCTTCCTCGATGGCGTCGGGGTCCTCGAGCAGCGTGCGCAGGCAACGTTCGGCCCCGGCGGTTTCGCGCTCCTCGAGAAATTCCTGGAACCAGACCGCCAGCTGGTCGCGAGTCGGCAACGGCTCGGGCAGGCCCATCTCCGGACGTTTGGGCGAGCGGGCCGAGATGTCCCCTGCAATGTGACCGAGGCTGTGTGCCAGGCCCAACACCTGCTCTTCCGGGGTCAGGGCGGTGGCGTCCAGCACGTTCAGCACGCTGGCCAGCACCACCAGTCCGGTGGACACACCGGACCGGCTGTACAGGAGCGCCAAGCGGGTGGCCCGCGACGCGACCTCGGCCGGGGTGGCGCCCTGGCCCATCAGGGTGACGAGCGAGCGCACACGCAGGAACGACCGGTTTTCACGGAGGCCTTCTTCGAGGCGGGTCCAGGCGTGCTGCCGTTGGGTGTCGGCGGTGGCGCCGCGTGGCGCGGCGCCAACCGAAATGCGTCCGGCCTCGTCGATAGCGACGTCATAGGTGGGGACGTCATCGCCCCCGGCGGTGAAGCAGCCCCCCGACGCCAGGTCGAAACGCCAGTGATGCCAGTGGCACCGCAGAATGCCGGCCTCCACCGTGCCTTTGGTGAGCGGATACCCCATGTGCGGGCAGCGTGAATCCATGGCGTGCACGATGTCACCTGTGCGCCACAGCATGATGGGGGTTTGGGCCACGGTGACGACGCGATGGCCGCCATCGGGCAAATCGTTCAGGGACACACCGACATCGACCAAGCGCGATCCCGGGACCGGCGGCGCGCTCGTGACCCTTGTTGTGGTTGCCATCTCGGTCTCTCCTCTCCGGGGCCCGCCCTGGGCTGGGCAGGTGACTCTGGATGCACTTTAGCGCGGGCACCGGAGGGTGTCATCGGGCTTTGGACGTAGAGGCGCCGCGGCCTGTTAGTGATAGAGTTCCTGGCCGTGTGCGGAGAGCCACTGCTTGCTCTCGGGATAGGCGGGCAGCACGCGCGCCACCGCGCGCCAGAAGGCGTCTTGGTGGTGGGGATGGCGGAGGTGGGTCAGTTCGTGCACCACCACATACGTGAGGCAGTGCGCCGGCGCTTGGATGAGGCGCCAGTTGAACGTCAGCGTGCCGTCCGACCTCGCCACGCCCCAGCGGGTCTTGTAATCGCGCACGCGGAGCGCGGTCACCACGGGACCGCCCACCCGCGGCTGCCATCGCGCCACCTCGTCGGTGAAGGACGCCGCCGCCCGTGCGACCAGCCACTCCTGCACCAGGCTTCGGGCCACGCGAGCGGCGTCCCCTGGCGGCGCAGCGTCGGGCACGATCAGGCGGACGAGGCCGTGGTCCGGATCCGGTGCCAAGTGCCAGGCGCCGCCCGCCTCGAACCGCAGCACGAGCGGAACGCCCAAGAGCCAGATGGGGCTGCCATCGGCCAACGGCGCAGGTCCCACCGGACGCGAGGGCGCTGTCAGATGCCGCGTGACCCACGCGGCTTTCTGGCGGAGCAGCGCCTCCGCCTGCTCCGGGGACACTTGGGGGGGCAGGAGCACGACCACGTCGCGCTGCGCCGTAATTTGGATGGCGGCGTGCTGCCGGCGCGGCCGCACTTCGACCCGATAGGACACAGGCAGACCATTCAAGGTCACCTGGTACCGATAAGACGTGTCCGTGCGCATGTCCTAACGATTCGCCGGTCGTGCGCAAACTCCTGCCGCCCACCTCGGTGGCCGCCAGAGCACCCCCTCTGTCGCAATCGGACCGACGCGAAAGACCCACGCGGCGCTTTCAGACCGACCGGCCCGGCGGCCTTTCCCATCCAGCCCACCACCCGACACACATCATGCCGCGCTTGGCGCCTGCGCTGGTCGTGGCCTGACGGGGGAGTGACCCGTCGAGGCGCGGTGGGCCCTCACGGAAGCGCCGGTTCCGGGTGCCGACCCGGAGAGTGTGCGCGCGGTGGGAGTGGGGGAAGATACGGTTCCCAATAGTGCTGAAATGCCCGATGAACCGCGAGCGCAAGATGACCGACCAGAGGGTTCCAACGCGGCTGCCGAGCGTCTGCCAGCGCACTGTAATACGTGAATCGCTCGGAAGGAAGCAGCAAGGCGGCCGCAAGCCCTGCCGCACAAGATCCAAGTTGGTGAGGAGCCGCGCCATGCGACCGTTACCGTCCACGAACGCGCTGTGGAGCTCTGCCGCGCGAACAATGGGATGCGAGCCGGTCGCGGTGTTCCAGCGCTGAAGCCAGGCATCCACTAGGCCCGGAACTTCCACTGGGTCTGGGGGGACATGGGGCGATCCGCTAATGCGCACACCCGTCGTACGCGGAGGGGTCCATGACATGCGCGCGAACGACCACCCGATCATCGTGCGCACCCGACTGAACGAGCTGTCCCTGGGGCCGGTATCGTAAGCCGCGGCGCACGCCGGCGCAAGGCGTCCGGACCTTGTTGCCGGGCAGCTCCTGAAGAACCGCGCTGCGCGAACACCGTGACATCCGGCGCGAACCGGGGCGCCCTAGTGGGGAGGAGCGTGTTCGGGCTGGTGCTCGGGGCGCGGGGAGCGTTCCCAGGGTTCCACCCGGGGGCGGTGGTCCACGAGGCTCGAGACGCCCGCCAGCCGGGCGGTCCAGGGGTCAAGCGCGACGACGTCGTCGGGGCCCACGTCGGCGACGCGCGTAAGCCCCAGCGCCTCCACGCCAAACGCCATCTCCGCGGTGCAGCTTTTCAAAAAGTGGGTCAGCGCCTGCGCGGCGCGGCCAATCTGCATGCGCTGGCGCGAGGGACCGGACGCGTAGAACAACGCTTCCGGGGGGGCCCACGGCATCACCTGCGGGGCTTCGACGGCTGCCATGGCCATGAGCGCCGCATAGCCGATGTAGACGGCGTCTGCCCCGAGCGCCATGGCCTTTAAAAAGTCGCCCGGGGTGCGTAGCCCGCCGGCGGCAATGATGGACACGCGGTGCCGGAGACCTCGGTCCTGGAGGTAGTGGTGCGTCCACGAGAGGGCTGCCATGAGCGGCAGGCCAAAGTCGTCCTGCAGGATGGGCGGGCCCCCGTGCGTACCCCCCTCCCCCCCGTCCAGCGTGATAAAGTCCGGCTCGGCCGCCATCACTAGGTGAAGGTCCTGCAACAGGCGCGCGGACGGGGCGAGCTTCACGCCCACCGGCACCGGGTGCCCGGCTTTCAGGTCGGCAATCCGCTGCGCCACATCCTCGGGGTGGTGAATGTTTTTGAGCCGGGTTTCAATGACCGCGTCCTCGCCGGGGGCCAAGCCCATGACGGCCCGCATCTCCGGCGTCAGCCGGCGAGACGGGGTGCGGCGGGTGGCCGCCGCCTGCGCCCCCTGCCCCAACTGCACTTCGATGGCATCCGCCTGGTCCAGCCACGGCGCATAGTTCTGCGCGGATTTTGGCCACGTCCCGCGGTGGTACTGCACGATGAGGCGCTTGGCATGGTGACGCTCCGCAGGCAGATAATTTTCGCCGGTGTTGGTGGCGGTGCCGGCCGCGTCCGCCGCGTCCGCCAGGGCAATCTTCGTGCGCTCCGAGAGGGCGCCCGCAAACGACATGCCGGTGATCACGATGGGGATGTCGCACTGCAAGGGTCGCTGCGCCTTCGGCCCGAGGGTCACCCGCATGTCGATGGCCGCGGCCGTCGGCGTTGGCAACTTGGCCACCTGGGCGGGGTTGAACACCAGCTGACCCCACGGAGAGGTGCGGGCCGGACCGCCCATGGGCCGGTCCAGCGCCTGATCCGTCCGGGTTCTCAGCAGGTTTTCCAAAAAGACTTGGGGGTCGGCCCGCCGCAAGAGGTTCAGCATGGACCCCAGATTCATAGGATACCGAGCCCCCGTGAGCTCTCGCATACCGTAGCGATACAGCGACCCCATCATGAGCCGGGCCACCAGACCATTGAACATCAAAAACCCGGCCGATGCCACGGCCAGCGCCGCACCGACCGCCCAAAACATCGTCCACCACAGCGGCACTGTCCTCACCCTCGCATAAGTGTGCCCCAGCCGCGCAGCGCTCACGCTCCAGATTGTGGTACGGTGGCGACCAGTGGGATGGCCGGGTGGGCAGCCGATTGGGGGCCTTCCGGTTAAGGACGAAGGGGGCGCGGCATGACAGCGGCGTACAAATATGTGGTGGTGGGGGGCGGCATGGCGGCGGATGCTGCCCTGCGCGGCATTCGTGGCCAGGACCCAAATGGTACGGTCTTAATGGTGTCCCAAGAAATCTTTCCGCCCTACGATCGGCCGCCCCTGTCCAAGGGGCTGTGGAAGCAGGGCGGCCGGGTGGAAAACGTCTGGCGCAGCTTGGACTACAACCAGCTGCGGGTGGACCTCCGGCTCGGCGTGCGCGCCGAGCGTATTGACGCGGCCGCACACGAGCTCTGGCTGGCGGGGGGCGTGCGCGTCCCCTATGAGCGCCTGCTGCTGGCCACCGGAGGTGCGCCGCGAGAGCTGGCAGGCCATCCCAGGGGCGTGACGTACTTCCGCACGGTGGAGGACTACTTTCGCCTGCGCCGCGCCATGTTAGGGGGTCACGAGGCAGTGGTGGTGGGGGGCGGATTCATCGGAGCGGAAATGGCGGCGGCCTTAACGCTGGCGGGGAAGCATGTGCATCTCGTCTTGCCCGAGGCGGGCGTGTTGAGCCGCCTCTTGCCCCCGAGCCTGTCGGCGGCCATCACCGAGGACTACGCCCAACGCGGGGTGACGGTGCATGCGGGGCATCAGGTGACGCACGTTGAGGCGCGCGGCGACGACTCCTGGCGTGTGGTCACGGACGCGGGGGCCGCACTGGATGCGTCCGGGGTGGTGGCGGGCCTCGGGATCGTGCCGCGCGTAGATCTGATGACTGCCCTCGGGGTGGACTGTCCCGACGGCATCGTGGTGGACCGGCTGGGCGCGACCGCCGTGGAAGCTGTCTATGCGGCGGGCGACGTGGCCAATTTCCCATCGCCTGCGCTGGGTCGTCGGATGCGGATGGAGCACGAGGACCATGCCAATCGGCACGGCGAATGCGTGGGCGCCAACATGGCGGGGCAGGAACAGGCCTACGACTATCTGCCGTTTTTCTACTCGGACCTGTTTGACCTGGGCTTTGAGGCCGTCGGGCGGCTGGACAGCCAGCTCGCCACGGTGGAAGACTGGGTGGAGCCCCAAAAGCGGGGGGTCGTGTTTTATCTCGAAGATCAGCACGTGGTGGGTGTGCTGGCCGTCGACCTGTGGGATCGGATGGACCGGGCGCGCGCGCTGATCGTGGACGGGGAGCCGGTGGGCGACGGCAGCCGGCTCCGGGGGCGCCTCACCGGCTAGCGGCGGCGACGGCGGCTCAAGGCCCGCCACGCCAAGCGGGCCGCGGCTGCGGCCCAGGCCAATAAAGCCGACAGCGTCCAGCCCATGCGGGTGAGCCAAATGCCGATCGCGAGCAGGCCCACCGTATAAATGGCGCCGGCCACGGCGTCCACGCCGCGATCCAGGCGGCCCAGCGCATCCTGGCCATCGGGCCACTGAATGCGGGCCTCCAGTTCCCCGTCCTCGATCCGGCGCAGTACGCGGGTGGCCATGGGTGGCAGGGCCAGGACCGACTGGCCCCATTCTTTCGTGCGGTTCCACGCGTACCCGGCTGTGCCACCGGCCTCCTGGGTTACGAAGCGGCGGGCGTAGGGGGTGAACAGCTTCACGAGGTTCACCGAGGGATCCAAGTGCGTGGCCACACCCACCAGCATGCTGACCGCGCGCCCGAGAAAGGCAAACTGGGCCGGAAACTGAATCGGCTCTTCCCGCACCAGCTGCTCCACGTCGGTGAGCATGGCCTCCACGTCCGTCTGGCGCATGTCCTGGAGTGTTTCCGCATAGTAGCGCTCCAGCAGGTAGGCGGCCCGCGACCGGAGCCGCCGGCGGTCGGCGTCGGGGTGCAGCACGCCCAGCGCAAACAGGCTGTCCACCACCACCTGCGGCCGGCGCTCGGACAACCCGACAAAGAGGCGGCGCATCTGCCGCCGGGCGGCCGGGAGGAGGTGTCCCACCATGCCGAAGTCCAACAGCACGAGCGTGCCGTCAGGCTGCACGAGGAGATTGCCCGGATGGGGGTCGGCGTGGAAGAATCCGGAGTCCATCACCATGTGCAGATAAAGGTGAATCACGCGCTCGGCCAGGGCCTGGCGTGAAATGTCGAGGGCGTCCAGCCCGGCGACGTCGGAGATTTTTATGCCGTCCAGCCGCTCCATGGTGAGCACCCGTCGGGTGGACCGGTCCCGATGCACATGGGGAATCTTGAGATCGGCCAGTTCCACCGTTTCCTCTCGGATGCGGGCGGCGTTCTGGGCTTCGGCCTCGTAGTCCAGCTCCTCTAAGACGGTGCGGCGAAACTCCGCCAACAGGCGCGGCAGGTCAAACGTCCGGGACAGGTTGGTCAGCCGCGTGGCCAGCAACACCACCAGCCCCAGCGCCTGGAGGTCCGCGTGCACGATGCGGTCAATGTGCGGCCGTTGCACCTTCACTGCCAGCCGACGGCCATCCCAGTCGACCGCCCCGTACACCTGGCCAAGGGACGCCGACGCCATCGGCGTGGTTTCGAATGACAAGAAGGCTTGCTCCAACGGCCCGAGCTCGGTCTCAAGGATCACCCGCACCTCGTCCCACGGCGCCTGTCGCACCCGATCCTGCAGGGTGGCCAGCTCTTGGATAAACACCTTCGGCAGCAGGTCCAGTCGGCTGGACAGGAATTGGCCCACTTTAACGACCAGGCCACCCATGCGCTCCGCCGTCTCGCGGATCCGTATGGCTTGGCGCCGCATGGTTCGCTCGAGACGGGCCTCAGCCGCCGTGGGACCGTATGCGCGAAATGTCCAACGCAGGCGCCAATAGTCAACCAAGATGGATAGAAACAGCGTCAGCACCATGTAGATGCGCACCGCGGGCCGCGATGGCGGGCTCCCACGGTGGGCAGGCGAATGCGGTATACTAGGCTCGTTCACGGTGGACATCCGGCCGCCTCCGCGGTTTAGAGTAACACAGGCGGCCAGCGCGCCGGGACGGGACGGATTAGCGGAAAACCCGGGTGGTGCGTGATGCTTTCTTTCATCACAACGATGACGTGGTCCCAATGGCTTTTGTCCGTGGTGGACATCGCCATCGTCAGCTACGGATTTTACCGTCTGTTTCGCTTGATTCGCGGCACCCGCGCCGTGCAGCTCATCAAAGGCATCGTGCTCATTCTGCTGGCGGTGCCGGTGTCTCAGTATCTGCACCTTTATGCCACCCATGAGATTTTGGCAGCGATCCAAACGATGCTGATCGTGGCCATCCCGATCGTGTTTCAGCCGGAGCTCAGGCGGGCGCTGGAGCAGATTGGGCACGGTCGGTTCTTTTCGGAGCCGCTGTTGGGCCACGAGCCGGTGGACATGTCCGAGGTGATTGACGAGGTGGCGCGAGCCGCGGACCACCTGGCGAGGAGCCGCACCGGGGCCCTCATGGTGCTGGAGCGGCAGACGGGTCTCAATGAATACGTGGCCACCGGCGTGCCTATCGAGGCCAAAGTGTCGTCGGCTCTGCTGGAAAACTTGTTTGTGCCGAACACCCCGTTGCACGATGGCGCGGTAATCATTCGCGGAGACCGGCTTGTGGCGGCCGCGGCGTTCCTGCCGCTCACCGATGCTGCCCGGCCCGGGAGCGAGTTGGGCAGTCGACACCGGGCCGCGCTGGGCGTGAGCGAGCAGTCGGATGCGGCGGTGGTGGTGGTGTCTGAGGAAACCGGCTGGATCTCACTGGCCGTCGAGGGCAAGCTGAACCGCCGGCTGGAGGACCGGACGCTGCGCGAGATGTTGAATCGGCTGTATCGCGCCCGCGCCCCCTACAACGGGTTTAAGCTCTTTACGCGGGGCAGCGCGCGATGACCGATCGGCTCCTGGAGAATGACACGGCGCTCAAGATTCTCTCCGTGCTGATTGCCATCGCCATTTGGGTGCAGGTCAACAGCGGGGTGCCCCGGCAGGTGGACCGCCGCCTGGGGCCGGTGCCCGTCACCTGGCTGGCCGCCACCAACCACTACACGGTGCTGGGCATGCACCCGGCCTCGGTGACGATTTTCATCAAGGGATCGCCCACCACGGTGACGCAGTCGATTCATGCGGAGGCTTGGGTGGACCTGGCGCACATTACCAAACCCGGCACTTATTCGTTGCCCGTGAGCGCCTCGGTGCCGCCCGGCACGAGCCTCGTCTCCGTGACGCCCACTGACGTGACCGTCACGGTGGACAGCATCACGGCCAAGAAATTTAGCATCACGACGGTGCCCCAGGGCCACGTGGCCAGCGGCTACGGCATCGTGGTGATGACGCCGGTCTCGACAGCGGCAGAGGTCTCGGGCCCGTCGCATGACGTCGCCGCGGTGGCGCAGGTGGTCGCCCGCGTGAATGTCAGCGGGCAGACGAGCAACCTGGAGGCCCAGGTGACCCTGGTGGCCGTGAATGCGGCGGGTCACGCCGTGCCGCAGGTGACGGTGAGTCCCAGCCTGATGGATGTTGCGGTGACGGTGTCACCCGAAAAGACGCTGCCCGTGATCGTGAAGTATCACGGCACGCCGGGCACTGGCTTCGTGGTGGGGCCCATCTCCGTAGACCCCGGCCAGGTCACGGTGTTTGGGCCCGCCTCGACGCTGTCCGGCATGACGTCGGTGGACACCAACCCGGTGACCATTTCGGGGCGGACCACCTCGGTTACCAAGCGCGTGAATCTGACGCTGCCGTCGGGCGTGACCGCGTCGCCGTCAAGCGTCCGGGCGACCGTGTCGATCGGTCCGTAGGTCCGTCGCCGCGCCGAGCTGCGGGCATAGTCATAGGGATCCTGAAGGGCCATCGTCGCGGATTCAGCACAACAGTCGGCGGACGTAGGGGGACAACGGGTGGCACTGTTTGGTACAGACGGCCTAAGGGGCCAGGCCCCTCGTGAACTCACCCCCACGTTGGCGCTGGCGGTGGGCGCGGCGGCCGTGGCGGAGCTGCCCGGGGCGCCGCTGGTGCTGGTGGGCCGTGACACGCGCGTGTCGGGACCTATGCTGGAAGCGGCGGTGGTGGCGGGCATTACGGCGGCGGGCGGCACGGCGGGCCTCTTGGGCGTGGTGCCGACCCCGGCCGTGGCGGCACTGGTGCCCCTGTTGGGGGCCCAGGCCGGTGTCGTGATTTCGGCCAGCCACAACCCCCCGGAGTACAACGGGCTGAAACTGCTGGACGCCGAGGGTCGCAAGTGGACGCTTCCCCGCGAGGCGGCCGTGGCAGCGCGGGTGGCTGGGGCGGAGGTGCCTTGGGCGGCATGGGACCAGATGGGCCGGGTGGAACCCTGCGCGGAGCGCGTGGATCTCTATCGGGAACGGCTGGTGGCGGGGTTCCGCGGCCGCGTGGGGCGGATGCACGTCGTCGTGGATCTGGGCTTCGGTGCGGCCAGCACGACAGTTCCTGCCGTCCTCCAGGCGCTGGGTCTGGAGGTGACCGTGTTAAACGGCGCGCCCGAAGGAGCGCGCATCAATCAGGGGGTGGGGGCCACCCATCCGGCGATTGTGGCCCAGGCGGTGCAGGAGCTCGGGGCGGATCTGGGGTTTTCCTTCGATGGCGATGCGGACCGCGTCATTGCGTGCGACCAAGAGGGCCGCGTCATCGATGGGGACGGTATTCTCTACCTGTTGGGGCGGGGGCTGAAAGACACCGGGCACCTGCCCGGCGGCGAGGTGGTGGGCACCGTGATGGCCAATCTGGGGCTGGAGCGGGCGCTGCAGGCCGAAGGCATTCGGCTCCACCGTACCCCGGTGGGCGATCGCTGGGTGGCCGAGGCTATGGCCACCCGGATGGCTCCCCTCGGGGGCGAGCAATCGGGCCATGTGATTTTGTCGGAGTGGGCCGTGACCGGCGACGGGCTCTTGACCGCGCTGGCGGTCTTGGCGGAGGTGCACCGCGTCGGACGGACGATATCCGAATTGGTGGCCGAGATGCCTCACTACCCGCAGCGGCTCGACAACGTGCGCCTGCCCGCCATCGGGTTTCATTGGGAGCGCATGTCCGGCGTCGACGAAGCCTTTCAGGAATGCAGGGCGTCCCTTGGTGACGATGGTCGGCTGGTGGTGCGGGCTTCCGGAACCGAGCCCCTGTTGCGTATCATGATAGAAGGGAGGGATGCCGCGGTCGTGGAGTCGTGGGCCGACCGGTTGACCACGGTTGTTCGTCAAGCGCTGACGTCGGGACAAGTGCGGGCGAACTCTGAGCCTTAAGCGCCGGAGCCCAGGCAACTGGGCTGACGAGGAGAGGGATCTCGAAGCATTCGGCGGGTGACCTCCGGCTTCTCGGCGGCCGACAACCACGGGACAAAGGGTCGACAGCAATGTCGCCACAAAACCGTGAGGCCGAGCTCGACCACCTTTCATAGGTGTCTCCTGGTGTCTTCAGCAGCTCGCCCGGCGGGCTGCTGGGGGGCGAACGCGTGCCTCTGGCACCGACGGCGCACTCCCAGTCAGGGGATGCGCCTCGGATATGCAGGGCGACGGAACGGAGGATGCGGGGAAGGGCATTCGGGGAAAGGACGGATCGGTGTGTGTGGGATTGTGGGGTATGTGGGTCGCGACGCGGCTCTGCCATTTTTGCTGGAAGGGTTGTCGGCACTTGAGTATCGCGGCTATGACTCGGCCGGGGTGGCGGTGGTCGATGCGGACGGCATTGCGCATGTGAAGCAGGCGGGCCGCTTGGAGAGCCTCATCGGGGTGGTGGAGAGCCTGCCGGGCGCCGCGCAGTGCGGCATCGGCCACACCCGCTGGGCGACCCATGGCCCGCCCACCGATGTGAACGCGCATCCCCACACCGACTGTCACGGGCGGGTGGCGGCGGTGCACAACGGCATCATCGAGAACTATCAGGTCTTAAAGCGCATGCTGCAGGACGCGGGGCATCAGTTTGTCAGCGACACGGACTCCGAGGTGATTCCCCATCTGTTGGAGCACCACTATCGAGGAAATCTGTGGGATGCGGTGGCGGCCACGGCGCGCGACTTGGAGGGCGCGTATGCCTTTTTGGCGGTGGCGGCGGACGACCCTATGACGCTGGTCGCGGTGCGGGAAGCCAGTCCGCTGGTGATTGGACTGGCGGAGCGTGGCACGTATGTTGCCTCGGATCTGACGGCGCTGGTGCCCTACACCCGTCGGGCGCTCGTTTTGGACAACGGCGAGATGGCCGTGATTCGAGCCGACTCGGTGGAACTGCGGGACATGGCTGGGGCCGCCGTGGTAAGGGAGCCATTTCCCATCGACTGGGATCGGGAACAAGCCTCCCGCGGTGGGCATCCCCACTTCATGCTCAAGGAGATTAAAGAGCAGCCCGACGTGTGGCGCGCGACGATGGCGGGGCGGCTGGGGGCCGACGGCCACGTGGTGCGGGATCAGGTCGGCCTCACGCCGGAAGATTTGGCCGCAGTCGAGCATGTCCGGGTGGTGGCGGCCGGCAGTGCGTATCACGCGGGACTGATGGCGGCGCAGCTGCTGGAGCGGGTGGCGGGCATCCCCGCCACCGTCGAAGTGGCCTCCGAGTTTCGGTACCGGGAGGCGGCCATCCCCGCTGGCACCATCGTCTGGGCCATTTCTCAGTCGGGGGAAACCCTGGACACGCTGGCGGCCGTCGACCTGTCGCAGCGACGGGGACTGCCGGTGTGGGCCGTGACCAACGTGGTGGGCTCGACGCTGGCGCGGCAAGCCGACCGCGTGGCCCTGAACCGGGCGGGCCCCGAGGTGTCGGTCTGCTCCACCAAGGTGTACACCAGCCAAATCGTGCTGCTCACACTGTGGACGCTGGCGCTGGCCGAGGCGCGCGGCCGGGCGCGCCCGGATCTCGCGGCCGCGCTCCAGGCCCTGCCGCCCGCGGGGGCGGCCTGGCTCGCGGCGCCCACGGGCCTTGACGGCATCGCCGGTCGGCTCGCGCAGGCGCCCAGCGTGTTTTACGTGGGTCGCGGGCAGGACTACCTGTCGGCGCTGGAGGGCCAACTGAAGTTTAAGGAGATCACGTACATTCACGCCGAGGCGTATCCGGCCGGCGAGCTCAAACACGGCACGTTGGCCCTCATTGAGCAGGACGTTCCGGTGGTGGCGGTGGTGTCGAACCCGGCCCTGGTGGCCAAGACCCGTTCCAACATCATGGAGGTGCGGGCCCGTGGGGGCTATGTGGTGGGCATCGTGGCGGACGAGCTGGCCGACGGCCTCGCGGACGTGCTGGATCACGTGATTGCGGTCCCCACGCTGGCACCGGACGTCATGCCGATTCTCATGGCGCTCCCGATGCAGCTGTTGGCGTATGAAACGGCGAAACACCTGGGCGTGGACATTGACAAGCCGCGCAACCTCGCCAAAAGCGTCACGGTGGAGTAGCGCGGACTCCCCACAAGTGAATCATCCAGCGCCCCGCCCGAAGCCGCCCCGCTTCTGGCGGGGCGCTGGATCAGCGGGCATCGCACCCGCTGTGGCATAGTGGATCCGAGTCCATCCAGAGGCCGACCGTGTCCCCGGGGTGCCGTCTCGGAGCCAGACGCATGGGGCGGGGTTGGGTTAGCCGAGGGGGCACCGAATGGCGGCCAAGATGCACACGGATGAGCGCGAGATTGACGAAGCGCTGGTGCGCCAGCTCCTGGTGGACCAGTTTCCCGCGTGGGCTGCCCTTCCGCTCCACCGAGTCGAGCCGTCTGGCACCGTGAATGCCATCTTCCGTCTGGGCGAGGACCTGTCCGTGCGGCTGGCGCGGCGTGACGGACCGACGGCCCGTGGGGGCAAAGAGGCGCGCTGGCTGCCCCACTTGGCCGCGGCGTTGCCGCTTGACATTCCGTCTCCGGTCGCCCAGGGGCGACCGAACCGGGACTACCCGTGGTTTTGGGACATCCACACCTGGGTGGCGGGAGAAACACTTCCGGTCGAAGCGCTTGACGCCATCCAGGCCGCGCGGGACCTGGCCAGCTTCGTCGCGGCCCTCCAGCAGGTTGATCTGGCGGGAGGACCCGCCGGCCGCGGAGTGCCGCTGGCCGAGCGCGATGGCGACTTTCGGCATTGGCTGGCCAGGTTTGACGGCGATCCCGCCGTGGCGGCCGTGTGGGCGGCGGCACTGACGTCTCCGCCGTGGCCGGGCCCGCCCGTGTGGCACCACGGTGACCTCGACGCACGCAACTGGCTGGTGCGCGATGGGCGCATTCGGGGAGTGATCGACTGGGGTGAGATGGGGGTTGGGGATCCCGCCTGCGACGTGATGGTGGCATGGAAGCTGCACTCGGCAGCGGCCCGCGACGCCTTTCGTGCGGCATTGCCCACGGACGATGCCACCTGGGCCCGGGCGCGCGGCTGGGTGGCCTTGCAGGCGGTGGCGGTGCTGGCGTACTACACGCCGGCCAATAACCCCACCCTGTACCACGAGGCGGAGCGCTGGCTTGAGGTCCTGCTGTGCGAGAGCCCCGAGGGCGGACCCGGTCCAGATGCCGTCGACCGCTCCTGATTGGAGGGTGAGTGCCGACCCCTGAGGAAAGAAGCGACCGACCGGGCAAGGGGGAGCGCGATGAGCCTGACCATTAATTTGTGGTGTGGTGGAGGCCAAGGGAGCAGCCACGGGCGTCCACGGTGAAGTCACCGACTGAATCGTGAAGGTGCCACCTACGGTGTCGTCTCTGTCGGTGGCGGCAAAGGTGACGCGCTAAGCCTGTTCACGCGCGTCGTCAGCGCCAAAGGCATTCCGTCAGCGCGTGCTGGACGTCGGGCCATGGTCCCCATGCATGACCTCGCCACGGTCAGCGCGCGGTCCGGGTGGCCCCGCACATGCGGCATCCGCGGACCCTGCTTCCGTGGCACCCGCCTAGCGGAGGCGGTGCTAGAGTAGTTGCAGGAGGCGCGCGATAGGCGGTCCGCCTGGGATGTAGTCGGGGAAGCAGCCGGAGCGCGCGGCGAGAAGCGGGGCGAAACCCTCGGCAGGGTGCTGGCAACCGGCCCTATCGCAGGCGCTGATGTGGCGCTTTGGTGGTTCGGCGCAAGCGGCTTGTGAGCGGATGGGCCTCCTCGACGGTAGTGACTGCCTGCGGGTGCTGCTGGATCCGATGATTGCCGCGCCGACGCTGGACCTGGTCACGACGGCGCTCCGTATCGACGAGGCGCAGACATGGCGGGCGGACCGTGACTCGCCCGCCTCGGATGCCCGTGAGGTGAGGTGGTGAAGGAAGCGGCCGCACCCGCGCCACGGTTTCAGATTGAACGCAATCGCTGGGTTGCGGTGGGGTATCCGCGTGTAAGCATGCCCCTCGACCGCCTAGTGGGATTCCTTTCTGCCGGCGTGCGGGTTTATCCGCCGGGAGGCCCTGTCCGCGGGCGGGTGGGCCTATCAACGCGGAACCTCGGAGGTGGACCTCTTGGTGCCAGGCGCGGCCGGGGCGCCGCTCGCAGTCCGCGAGGCGCAG
>JAJZWS010000021.1 GCA_021846565.1 Bacillota bacterium | reverse complement strand
TGAACCGTATGCTCTGACCAACTGAGCTACGCCGCCGAAAAATTGGTTGCGGGGGCAGGATTTGAACCTGCGACCTCCGGGTTATGAGCCCGACGAGCTACCTGGCTGCTCTACCCCGCGATGTGCGCTGCCGCTTGTTTATGATAGCTGGACCCTGGCGGCGCGTCAACCGGGTTTTGTGGACCGCCGGTCGACAAAATTGTCGGCGGCTCGTTGTGGGCCGCACCCAACATGCTATCATGCGGGCAGGAGGTGTTGCGCGTGAACGCACGGCGACGCATCGGAGGCTTGGAGTTTCAGGTTCGGCGCGACGACGCAGGTTTTTCGTTTCACGTGAAAGGTGACCCGGACTACCTGGCTCAGCGGGCAGACGTGTTCCGCCGGGTGGACGAGGTGGTGTCCGAGGCGCGCCGGGCCGGGGTGAGCGTACCGGAAATTCTTGCCTACTTGGCCAGTGGCCGAAAGACGCCTCCGACCGCCATTGACTAGAGGGACCGCAACTGAAGATTGGCGGCCAGCTCCGATGGCGATCTCGACCGCACGGCACAGCGAGGGGGACAAGCCTCGGCGCATCACGAACGCGGCGGAATACGAGTCGACGCTCGCGCGCATCCGCAGCTTGCAGCAGGAACTTTGCCAGGCCAGGCTGGAGCCCGAGGGGTGGTCCGCCCGGGCGCTGGCCCTCAGCCAAGAAATCGATGGCTACGTGGTGATGGTTCAGCGCTACTGGGATGGGTTGTCCGACATCGAGGACGCGCCATGCTCGGCAAAGGCGTCCTGGTAGCGCAGCAGCGCCCGGTCGAGGACACGGCTGACCGCCAGCAGTTCCTCTGTGCTGTCGGGATGCCGCGCGTAGGCGCGGTTTAGTTCTTGTCTCCAGTAGCGAATTTCGACTTGCAGGAGGCGCTCGGCTTCTGCGGGGTCCACATGTCACCTTCTCCCTGCTCCGCAGCGTCCTGACCTTTTCACCCTACACGGTTTATCCATTGGGATCCGAATCTGTGTACATAAATTCTGTACATCGTGCAGTGCGCGCCGAATTCGCGGCATAGGCTTGGTGGGCTTGGCCGCCCGGGGTAGCATGAAAGGCAGGCGAATGAGCCTCGAGCACGCCGTAAGGAGGACACATGCGAGTCGCGGGCCGACGGGCAAATCCGAGCGATGTGAGCGGACCCCGCACGACGGTCGGTGTCCGCTCGAATCCTGCCACCGCGGTGCCCTCTATCCTCTGGACCCGCTACACCGAGCAGGAACGGGCCTTGGTGGCTTGCCCCACCGCGGACCGCCTGTCGTCTCTGAAGCGGTCAGTGCGGGCCCTGGTAGAGGCGGCGCTCGCCGGACGCAGGCCCGCCGCCGAGCCGGTCGTCTCGCGCGGCAGCTTTCGACTCCTGGTGCAGGTGGCGGCGGTGGAGCAAGCCACCCAGTCGTTGACGCTCGAGTCCCTGGTGGGCCAGTCGGGGGTGGCCCTCCTCGCTCGGCTGGATCACCTGCGCGGGTTGTTGGTGGACTTGTTCTGTTAGCGCGGTGGAGTGAGACAACGCGGGGAGGCGGCGGGATGGCGGGACTAGCGGGACCCGACGGGCTGCCGGCGCTGATTGCAACCCTGCGCGCGCTGACCGAGGACAAGATCGAAGCGACGCTAGCCCGCGACACGATTCGGCTCGAGCAGGTCCTGGTGTCGGAGGCCGCACCGCTCCTGTCCCTGCGGCGGCTGGCCCCTTCCGCCCACATGCTGCCGGACGCTGTGCGGGGCCAGCTGGCACAGGATGTGGCGCGGTGGCAGGAGCGCACCGAGTATCTGCGGCATTTGTTGGAAACCCAGTTGGGGTACGTGGACTTCGCACGCTTCGTGCTGGGGATCCGCGAAGTGGCGTCGCGCATCGACGAATCCGTGTAGGGGCTTCGCTGGGTTTAGAGAGGCAGGCGGAACCATGGCGTTTGTGATGCTAAACATTGGGGCCCGGGCGCTGGCGGCCCAGCAGCTGGCCATGGACATCACCGGACAGAACCTGGCCAATGTGACCACGCCCGGCTATCAGCGGCAGCAGGTGGTACTGACCGACCCGCCGCCGGTGTTGCTGCCCGGAACAGGCAGCCAGCCCAACTATGTGGGTCAGGGCGTCACCGTTTCCCAGGTGAATCGCGTGTCCAATGCTTTTTTGTCGCGGTCCGTGCGCGCCCAGACGAGTCAGGCCGGCGCATGGTCGGCCATCAACACGGCGCTGGCGCAACTGCAGCCGCTGTTTGCCGAACCGTCGTCGACGGGGTTGGCCGAAGCCATGAATAGCTTTTTCGGCGCGTGGCAGACCGTATCCCAAAACCCCGCCAACCTACCGGCCCGCACCGCGCTTGTCGGTCAGGCCCAGCAGCTGGTCAGCAATTTTCAGGGGCTGGCGCAGCAGCTGGTCAACGCCGAGAGCAACCTGGACCAGTCGGTGACCACCCAGGTGGCCCAGGTGAATCAGCTGGCGTCCCAGCTGGCCACGCTCAACCAGTCCATTGCGGCCGCGACCGGCACGGGCGCCACTCCGAACGACTTATTGAACCAGCGTGGGGAAATCTTAAACCAGTTGGCCAAGATTGCGAACATCAGCTACGCCGTCAACCCGAACAACTCAGTGGACGTGTATCTGGGCAACCAGGCGCTGGTGCTGAACCACACCACTTATGCACTGACCGCACGGTTCAACCCGGCCACGGGGGTGCATGACGTGGTTTTTCAAAATGGCGCGGTGCCCCAGCTGTCGTCCGGTACGCTGTACGGCACGCTCGCAGTGCGCGGCGTGAGCCAGGGCGGCATCCTCGTCGGTGACATTCCCACCTATCTGGCGCGACTCAACACGCTTGCCACCGGCCTCGCCAATGCCGTCAATGCCCTGCAAGCCACCGGCTACGGTTTGAACGGGACGACGCCCACCGGCATACCCTTTTTCACCAACGCCGGGCTGGGGGCCGGGGGTCTCGGAGTCAATGCCGCGCTCGTGGCCCAGCCGGACCTAGTGGCGGCTTCCTCGGCCCCCTCGTCGCCGGGCAATGGCCAAAATGCGCTGGCCATCGCCGATGTCGCTCAGGCATCCCTAGCGCTGGGGGGCACGACGTCGACGCTCGCGAGCTACTGGACCAGCCTGGTCAACCAGGTGGGCCTCGATGGACAAAGCGCGTCCACGCGCAGCACCACGGCGTCCAACACCCTCTCGGACCTGAATGCCGCCCTGCAGAGCCAGGTGGGCGTGAATCCCGACCAGGCGTCGGTCAACCTGATTCAGGAGGAACAAAGCTACCGGGCCGCGGTGCAGGTCATCACCACCGAGCAGTCCACGATGAGTGCACTATTAGCCGCCGTCGGCTAAGTTTGGCGCCCGGACAACGAAAGGAGTGCCGTCGATGCGCATCACACCGGAAATCGTGTCGCAGAATCTCCTGACCGCCCTCAACAATACGGAGCAGCGGTTGGCCACGCTGCAGGAGGAAGCCGCGACGGGCCAAGCGTTTCAGGTGCCGAGCGACCACCCCGGTCGCGTGGCCCAGAGTCTGTCGCTCACCAACAGCCTGGCGTTGGTGCAACAGTATCAGGCCGCGGGACAGAGCGCCTCGTCGCAGCTGAACGCTGCCGATGCCGCCTTGGCCGAAGTGCAGCAGCTCATGATCCAGATGCAGTCCACAGCCGTCCAAGGCGCCAATGCCACCCAGACGCCGACCGACGAGGCGGCCCTCATCAAGACGGTCAACGCGGCCATCACCGGAATCCAGGGGATCGCGAACACCCAGTTCAATGGCGGGTATCTCTTTGCCGGCACCAACAACCAAACCGCGCCGCTCAACACCGCGACGGGCACCTGGAGCGGCAACAACGCGGCCATCACGTTCCAGATTGGGTCCAACACGACCGTGGCCGTCAATGTCGACGGTGCCACCCTGTTTCCCCGCCTGCTGGCGGACCTGCGCTCGCTGTCGACCGCGCTCTCCAGCGGCTCGACCCAGGTGCAGTCCATGATTCCCATCCTCCAGAACGACCTCACCCAGGTATCCAACGTCCGCGCCAGTGTGGGGTCGCGGCTCGACTTGGTGAACCAGCAGGCATCCCAGCTGACGACGCTCTCCAGCACGCTGAAGCAAAATCTCAGCACCACGGAGGGCGCCAACATGGCCAACGTGACCACCCTTTTAGCCCAGGAAGAGCAGGTGTATCAGGCAGCCCTGCAGAGCGGCGCGCAGATCCTGCCGTTGTCGCTGCTGAGTTTCTTAAAACCCTGAGCGGCGGAGAACCGTTGAAAGGAGGGTGCGGCGTTGCAGCTGGTGACCCGGCACTGGGGTACGCTTGCCGTGGACGACGACCGACTCATCACGCTGACCGAGGCAATCCTGGGGTTTCCCGAGCAACGGCACTTCGTGCTGTTGCCCGCGGGGGGCGGCTCCCCCTTTCTGTACCTGCAGTCCGCGGACATCCCGACGCTGGCGTTTGCGGCCTTGGATCCCTTGGTGCTGGTGCCGGACTACGAGGTGCCGCCCGAGGAGGGAGCTCTCTGGGGACCTCCCGACGAATGGGCGGTGCTGGTTCTGTGCACCATCACCCCGACCGAGCGGTCCGCCAACCTAAGAAGCCCATTGGTCATCAACCGGCGAACCCGGCAGGGGGGGCAGATTGTGCTGTCGCTGCCGTATCCGTTCCACCACCCGCTGTCCCCGCCCACCGCGGAGCCCCATGGCGAGGCCAACAACAAGGAGAGGGGGCCTGGCCGTGCTGGTGCTGACACGTAAACGCGGGGAGGCTTTGGTGATCGGGGACGACGCGGTCGTGGTGCGGGTGCTCGAAGTCAGCGGCGACCAGGTCCGCTTGGGCATTGACGCCCCGCGATCGGTCGGCGTCTTGCGCGAAGAAATCTGGCTCGCAACGCAAGCCAACCGGGACGCGGCCGCGCCGCCGGCTCCGGACGCACTGCCGGACTTGAGCCGCCGATCCGATGCGTCCGCCGATCCGCCTACTCCCCGTCCAACGCCTCCGAGAAAATCTCTGTAATCTTTACCCCGAAATTTTCGCCCGCCACCACCACTTCCCCATGCGCCACCAAGCGCCCGTTCAAATACACATCCACCGGATCGGCGTAGGCCTTGTCCAGCTCCACCACGGCGCCCGGTCCCAACTCCAGCACCTGCCGCACGGGCAGGCGGGTGCTGCCCAGCACCACCTGCACCTCCAGCGGCACGTCCAGAATGAACCCCAGCGCCGCCGCGCTTCCCCGGGCCGGGGTCCGCGGGCCCGCGTCCAGCTCAGCAAATTCCACCGGCCGCACGGGAACCCCCGCCTCGGGCGCCTCTTCCTCCACCAGCGCGGCCAGATCCTCAGCCGTCAGCTTGTTCGCCCGTTTGCTCACGTCCGTCCTCCTTCACCTGCACCTGCTCGCTCACGTGCTCGCCCGCATGGTCCTCCTGGCTGCCTCGCGGCCCACGGTGGGCCCCCTGCCGGCCCAGCATGCGCACCGCCCGCTGGCCCCGCCACTGGCCGGCCACTGCCTGAAATTTGACCAACCCACCCAGTTCCACGTCCAGGGCGTCATCGTGCCGCCGGTCCAGCACAATGACGTGGCCCACCGCGATTTGGCTGAATTCCTCCAGCGACAGCTGGGCCCGCCCCAGCAGCACGCGCAACAGCACCGGCGTCTCCACCACCTGGGCATGCATCGCCGACGACGGCTGGCTCGGCTTCTCCTCGTCCTCACGGTTCCACCCATGGGTGGCCACCGCCTGGGCCAGCGGCCGGATCGTGGCGTAGGGCCACACCAGTTCAAAGATTCCGGTCACGCCTTCTTCCAGCGCCATTTCAAAGCGGCTCACCACCACCAAATCGCCCTGCCCCACAATCTGGGCAAACACCGGGTTGAACTCCGTGCCCTCCAGCCGGATGGAGAAGGCGCGGGCTGAAGCCCAGGACTGGGCATACAGCGCCAGGAGGCGCTGGGCAAAGCGTCCGAACACCGCCTGCTCGATCTCGGTCAGCGGCCGCGACGCCTCCTGGGCCAGCCCCGGACCGCCTAGCGCCTTGTCCACCACCACCAGGGCCATGTCCACGTCAAACCGCATGAGCGCCGTGCCGGATTCCGGTGGATGGGAGAAAACGTTCAACACCGAAGGCACCGGCGTCGCTTCCAAAAACTCCTCGTACGGCACCTGCTCCAACCCCCGAAAGGACACCTCCGCCTGCGCGGAGTGCAGGTAGGCCGTCAGCAGATTGGACACCGCGCGACAAAATCCGTCCGACACCAAACCAATGGCCTCGACCTGCAGCTTGTTGAGCTGGTACGGCCGCCGGAAGTCATAGGGTCTCAGTGCCGCCGTCGGTCCCTTCACCACGGGCATGCCGTCCCCCCCTTCCCGCCCCGGGTTAATCCCGCCGGTCCACCAGCAGCGGCGCCACCGGCGGCCGGGACCACCGGGCCGCCCCCGCCAGGCGGGCCCGCTCGGCATCCAGAGCGATGAGGCGGGCGCCCAACAGCTCGCGGAGCGTCTGGTGCGCTCCCCAGTACTCGTCCGCCAAAGGCGGGGGGCACACCGCGTGCGGAACCCGCCGCATGGCCATCATCGACCGCACCCGCCCCCAGTCCCCTGCCCTGGCCGCCGCCACCTGATCGCGGGTGATGGCCAGCAACTCCGCCCAAGTGGGCAGGTCTCCCGCCTGAGCGCTATCCGGCAAAGTCCACCGTGCGCCGTGGCGCCGCCTCCGTCTCTGGCCCGGGAACCGCGGCACCTTGGCCCATCTGGCGAAAGGCGTCGGCCAACTCGCTCAGGACGGCGGTGACCTCCGCTAGTGGTGCCGGGTCCTTCTGCCAGTTGCTGTCGCGCAGTCGACGGACGCAATAATCCAACAGCCGCCGGAGATTGGCGGTCGGGGGCCAGCCCGGATTCAAGGAGCCCGCGACCGCAACCAGCGCGTCCTGGCTTTCGGTGAGCGCCACGTGGGCATCCTCAAGCGCCACGGACCCAAGTGCCGCCTCCGCCAGTCCCACGCGGCGCAACACGCCCTCCAGCGCAAATACCACCAAGCCCTGCGGCGAGAGCGTGCGCACCGACATTTCCCGCCACCGCGCCAGCTCGGCCTCGTTCGTCCGTGTCGTCACTGTCGCCACCGTCAAATTCCTCCCTGCGCCGCCTGACCCGGGACCCACCGAAGAGCTAAAGCGCGCCGCTGGTGTTCGACACCGTCGCCACGCCGGTTCCGGCAGCCGTCGACGCGCTGGTGAGGCTGTTCAACAGCGTGGTGTTGCCGTCCAGCTGCGCGATCATTTCCTGGGTCGCCAGAAATTCCTGTTGAAGCTGCTGCTGGTACAGCGTGAGCTGCTGCTGCAGCTGACTTACCTCGGCATTGGCCACCTGCATCTGCCCGGCGTAGCCCGACACGATGGACGGGATGATGCCCGTCGTCGTCTGGGTGTACTGTTGACCCAAATTGTGGAGTTGGACCGCGATGCCGGCCCCTACCTGGTCAAACACGGCCGCCACCCCGCTGGCGCTCGCCGACAGCGCCTGGTCCAAGGTCGTGGTGTTGAGAGTCATGGTACCGCTGCTCGTGAGCGTGATGCCGATATTGGGCAGGTCCTGATAGGTCGATCCCGTGAGACCCGACACTATGGAGGTGGCCACCTGCGCCAATTGGTCCTCCAAGGTCGTCAGCGACGCCTGGCCCTGGAGCACTCCGCCCTTGGCGGTGTCCTTGTTAATGGTTTGCTGGAGCGCATTGTACGCGCCCACAAATTTTTTGATGTCGGCGGCAATGGCCGCCGTACTGGTGGAGACCGTCACCACGCCGCTCCCCACGCCGTTGAATTGAAAGCTCATCCCCGGGACTGTCGTGGTGTCGGTGTTGGTGGGGTTCGTGAGGCTCACCCCGTCAATGGAATACGCCGAGTAGTGGGCGGCCTGCACCACATCGCTGGCGGTCGTGGCGGTGCGCGACGAGAGAATCCCCAAGGCGGTGAGCACCCCACTGGGGTCCGAATACGTGATGCCATTGCCATTGTCGCCCTGGATGGCCAGTTGGTCGTTCACCACCGAGGCAACGACGCCAATACCGGGTGTGTTGTCGATGCTGCTGGCCACCTGGAGCAGAGACTCCCCCGACGTGACCGATACCGTCCAGTTGCCGCTGCCCAGCGCAATCGTAAACTGCCCCGAGAGCCCTAGGCTTCCGGTCGACGACGACTCTTTGACTGTACCCAAATCCAGTTCCGTCTGCATGAGCTGGGTCACATTGACCAAATAGGTGCCGGGATGCGCCGAACTGTCAGCCGCCGCCACCACCACGCCGCTGTTGGTGCTGACCGCGCCCGTCTGTTGGAAGGTCGCGCTGCTGGACAAGGTGGCGGCGGCCGATTCCAAGGTGGTCATCTGGCTTGCCAGGGCCTGCCACACGCTCTGATCCTGGGCCCAGCCCTGAATCTGCTGGTTGAGTTGTGTGATGGGCGCACTCTGCTGGGCCACCAGTGTTTGAATCAGGCCGTTGAAGTTCACCCCGCCAGAGTACAGGTTGCCGATGGAGACGGTGGACATCGTCTTCCTCCCCCCTACACAGGAAACGGGCGCCGGAGGGGGCGCACCCCCTCCGGCTCCGCGCTAACCCAGGATCTTCAGAATCAGGTCCGGCAAGGCCTGCGCCTGCGACAGCATCGCTGCCCCGCTCTGCGCCAGCACCTGGTCCTTCGTGAACGACGTCATGGCCTGCGCCATATTGACGTCCATGATGTTGCTCTGCGCTGAGTTCAGGTTGGTGGACTCGGTCTGCAGGTTCGACATGGTGTACGACAGCTGATTCTCGTACGCCCCCACGCTGGATCGTGCCGTGCTCTGCATGTTGATCGCGTTGGTGACGATGGTAATGGCGTTCTGCGCCGCCGCCGCCGAGCTCGACACATCCATATTGGTGCCCGCCGCGTCCTGCAGTCCCAGGTTCTGCGCGCTCATGTTGCCCAGCGTCACGTTCAGCTCGTTGGAGCCGCCCTGGTTGGACCCCACCTGGAACGACAACACGTTGGAGATGCTCGCGTCCGATGCCACCGTGAAGGTGGCGGTGGCACCCGACGTGGTGGCTTCCGCCGCTGACGTGGACACGTTGAACGACAGCGCACTGCCGCTCACGTTAGCGCCGACGAACTGGAACACCAGGCTCGACGTCGAGTTGGTGAGGTTGGTCAAGGTGGCGGTGGCCACCGTGTTGCCGCCAAACTCCAGCTTGGCCACATCGGTCACCTGGCCATTGGATCCGGACGACGAACTGAAGGCGACCGTGTAGGTGCCGGCCGCGCCCGTGCTCACCTGGCTGGTGTCGCTCCCCACCGTCACCGCGATGCTGGAGCTGGCCGTGGTGGCCGTGAGCTGCGAGTAGGTGCCGTTCAGCAGCTGCTTGTTGTTGAACACCGTGTTTTTGGCGTTGTCGTTCACCTGCTGAATCAGCTGGTTGATTTCCGACTGGATGTTCGTCCGATCGGTCGTGGTCATGGTGCCGTTGGACGCCTCCACAGCCAGCGATCGAATCTGCTGCAGGATCTGCTGATCCTGCCCGATTCCGCCTTCGGCGGTCTGCAACATCGAATTGGCCGATTGGGCGTTCGAATACGCTTGGTTCAACCCGCCCACCTGGGCGTTCATGCCCGTCGCAATCGCCAGACCCGCCGGGTCGGTGGCCGCCGACGTGATGCGGTACCCGGTGGACAACTGCTGCAACACGTTTTGGGTCGCGGTTTCGGTGCCATCCAGCGCATTCATCGCTAAGAGCGCCGGAATGTTGGTGTTGATGATCACGCGAAATCTCCTCCTTGAGATTGCGAGATATTTGGTGCGCGTGTGGCGCCCTTCCTTGGGCGCCTGCAACTCGCAGGATTATTGTCCGCCTGCCGTCCCCGCCTGGCAAAACATATAAGGTGAATTTCCCGGCGATTTTCTTGGCGATTTTCTCGCGGACCGGCTCCTCCTCACTGGGTCACCAACTTGCTGAAGTACACGGCTCCAATCGTGCCGGGGCCAAACACTGACTGCAACACTTCCGAGATGCTGGCTTTGAGTGCCGACACCCCGCCCGACTGCTGAAGCTGAGTGTAGGTTGTCTGGCGCAGGACGTCGGTCACCAGGTTGTCGATGCGCCCGTCCAACAGCGGCGAGCCGGTGCCGGTGCTTCCCGAGCTGCCCGCAACACTGCCCCCCGCGGCGGCCAGCGCGCTGGCCGACACCTGAAATGACAGCGTGACGGACGCGTAGTGCCCGGCTCCCGCCAGGTTGGATTCGATCGGCCCTTCGGTGACCACCGCAGCGGTGGCCGCATTGAACGGTTTGGGCGTGAGCTTGACTTCTGCGGCCGCCACGGCGCGCGAATGAATCAAGCCCGGGAAGCCATAGTACACCCCGGCCGCGCCCACGGCCACGCCCACCAGCAGCGTGGCCACCGTGCGGATCAGTCCGCGCATGGCTGATATGCCTCCTGCCTTCGTCTACTTGGGCGCCGTGCGGCGCCTCCCTGACCATGGCACCGGGCTCGGACTGGGTCAACCGCTTGTGGGATATTGGGCAATTGCGGGCCAAGCGTTTGGAAGCCGTCCGCGACGGTGCTACGGTACATCCCAGGGGGCGATGGCGATGAATGTGACCAGTGCCTGGGCGGATGCCCTCCTGTCCCTGTGGCTGACCCAACTGGTGCCCGAACTGGCGTCCGCCACCGCGCCCGGCAATGCCAGTGCCTGGAACCAGGTGTGGGGCGGCATGACACCCACCCACCCCCAGGGGGCCACGAATCCGATGGGGCCCCCCCCCACCCTGGCCCAGGACTTCGCCCGCGCGGCCTCGGCCACCGGCCTTTCCCCGCAGTTGCTGGAAGCGGTGGCGCGGCAGGAGTCGGGCTTCAACCCCGCGTCCCAGAGTCCAGCCGGCGCCGTCGGTGTGATGCAGCTCATGCCCGGCACGGCCCGGGAGCTGGGGGTCAATCCGGCGAACGCCGCCGAGAACATTAGTGGCGGGGCCCACTATCTCGCCGAGCTGCTGGTCCAGTTCAAAAGCCTGCCTCTGGCCCTGGCGGCCTACAACGCGGGCCCCGGCGCGGTGGAGCGCTATGGCGGGGTGCCCCCTTATGCCCAGACCCAGCACTACGTCCACGACATCCTGGCGTCCCTCTCCCCCAGATCGGGCGCCGCCACACGCGCCTGAAGCCGCCGCCAAACGCTTGTTACGGCGTTCTTCACGCGTTCATTTGAGTTGTGGCTTGGTCCAGCACCTCCGCGGTGGTCATAAGCTTGGCCGACAAACTATACGCCGACGACGCCTGAATCAGGGCCACCATCTCACTGGAGACAGACACGCCGCTCGCATTCAGGGCGCCGGACACTAGGGGGCCGGATCCCCCGGTCCCGGGCACGACGACGGTTGGCGCCCCGCTGTTGGCGCTGGGTTGGTACACGCCCCCAGCCTGCTGCACCAGCCCGGCGTCATTGGGAAACAGCGCGAGGGTGATTTGACCCAGCGTGGTGGTGGTGCCGCCCACCTGAGCGGTGACGGTGCCGTTCGCAGCAATCGCGAGGCCAGTCGCCCCAGGCGGCACCTTGATAGCGGGCACCAGCCGGTATCCCTGGGGGTTCACCAACTGCCCATTGGCGTCGACCCGAAAGCTGCCCGCGCGGGTGTACCCAAGCTGCCCGCTGGGGAGTTGCACCTGGAAGAAACCGCTGCCGGCCACCGCGAGCGCGGTGGGGCTCGACACGCCGGTCATCCCCTGACTGAACGTGGGCACATCCACCCCGGACTGCACTGGCGCTGGCACGCTCGCCGACGGCAGAAGGCCCGTTCCCATCATGACGACCCCAGGCGGCCGCACCATCGTGCCGCCGCCCCCGGTGGCGGCCGTGATGCGCCGTCCATAGCCGGCCGTGTTCACGTTGGCGAGATTGTCCGCCACCTGAGTGATGAGAAAGCTTTGGGTGGCCAGCCCGTTTTGGGCCGCCGCCAGCATCATATCCATCCGATCTCACCTCCGAATGCCGCCGTTCGCGATCCCCTCACGCCATGACCCCTAGCTTGGCCGCCTCGCTGAGCCGCGTGGCTTCTTCCGTCACCATCGTCGACAATCCCTGATACGCCGTTTCCGCCTGGATCATGGCGGTGGCGCTTTGCGTGAGCGACACCCCGGACTGGTTCAACGCCCCCTGAACAATCTGAGAGGTGGGCGAGGGGGCTGCGGTGCCGGTGTAGAGGTTGCCGGGCTGGCTCGTGAGGGTGCCCGACAAAGTCACCACCGCCAGCTGGGCCACCGCGGCCCCGTTCTGCGTGATCGTGCCGTTGGCAGCGATGGACACCGGACCCGTGCCGAGGTGGATGGGCGCCCCGGTGGTGGATAGGACCCGGTCGCCCTGGCCGGTCACCAAGGTGCCCTGGCTATCCAAAAACAGCCGGCCGTCTTTGGTGTAGGCGGTCCCGGTGGGGGTGGCCACCGTGAGAAAGCCCGGTCCAGCCACTCCCACATCCAGCATGCGCCCGGTGCTCACCAGGCCCAGCCCACTCGCCGGGTTGTCGATGGCCGGGAGCGTGGCCACCCCCCAGCTGGTGGAGCCCAACTGGCTGTTGGCGGGCGCGCCCGGCGATGCGGTGCGCCCCACCATCACCGGGGGAAAGGCGGCAAACTGGTCGGTCGCCGCCAGGTAGCCCGGAGAATTGGCTGCCGCGAGGTTGCTCCCAATCGTGGCCAGCCACTGCCGCTCGGCGGTCAATCCGCTGGCGGCTGTGTAAATCGCGTTCACCGCGGTCCCTCCTCCGTTTCGCGGGGCCTCAAGGCCGCCCTGTCCTCACCGGTGGCGGTCCCCTGGATGCTCGCGCCCTGCTCGCCCGCGTAAGCAGGCCCTGTCGAGGGATAGGCATTCGCCATCGGGAGCCCCGGTTCCTGGTTTTTCAGCGAACCCGTTGGCGGCGCCGCGTCGCCGCGGCCGATCGGCACCGACGCCAGCACGCGGCGGACAAAGCCCGCAATGCCGCCCCGGCGCGGGGCGGGCACGCGGTCCAGGAGGTAGTCGGCCAGGCGGTCGACGTCCTGCCGCGCCAGGCTTTTGGGCGCCCCCAGGTAAAACGGTTCCTGGCGCACCACGGCCCGCGCCACGGCGGCGTCTTCCAGCACCACCCCCGCCACCGCGACCGACCGGCTCAACGCTTTGGCCACCAGCCCCGCCAGCCGCTCGCCAGTGCGCTGGCCCCGGAGCGCATCACCGGCCCGGTTCACGACCAGGTGCAGACGCACCGGGCTGTCGGTCTCGTCAACCGCACGGATGAGACCATAGGCGTCGGCTAGGGCGGTCGGCTCGGGCGTGGTGACCACCAATGCCTCGTCGGCCGCCGCCACGAACGCCAGCACCGCTGGGGCAATGCCCGCGCCGGTGTCCACCACCAGCCATTCAACCTGCGATTCCAGCGACTGAAATTCCGCCAGCAGCGTGGCCACCTGGTCCAGGTTGGCGGCGGCGGCCTCGGCCAGCCCAGATGCCCCCGGAATGATCGTGAGACCGTGCGGCCCGGGCACCACCACGTCCGCCAAGTGCCGGTCGCCCTGCATGACATCAAACACCGTGTAATCCGGCTCCTGGCCCAGAATGATGTTGATGTTCGCCAAACCCAGGTCCGCGTCCAACACGGCCGTCGCCACCCCCCGGATCTGCAGGGCAAGTGCCAGGTTCAGAGCCAGGTTGGACTTGCCCACCCCCCCTTTTCCGGAGGTGATGGCCAGCACGTGCGGCCCCCTAAGGCGTCCGGCCAGCACCTCGCTGGTGACATCGTCCGCTTTGGCATGCACCCAGCGCCGGAGCGAATCCGCCTGCTCAGCCACGCACCTCACCTCCCGCCACCGGGTCCGGATTCAAGAGCCAGTCCACCAACCGCGCGGGGTCTCCCGCGTCAATGTCCTCCGGCACGCTCTGGCCGTCCGTCATGTACGCGAGCGGCCACCCCAGCGACAGCGCCGCTTCCAGCATGGCCCCCGGCCGCTCCGCCTCATCAAGCTTCGTAAAGCAGATTTTCGCGCCCTCGGGGGCAAAGCGCCGGGCGGCCAGGAGCATTTCGTCGGCCCGCATGGTGGCCGGCAGGACAGCCAGGACCTCGCTCGGCCCCCGGCTCGCCGCCGCCCGAATGACCGAGTGAATCTCGGCCAAGTGCAGCTCGTGAAAGGGGCTCCGCCCCGCCGTGTCGATGAGCACGACGTCGTGGGTGCTGCGCGCCACCAGCCCCTCCACTTCCTGCGGCCGGAGCGCCACCTCCAGCGGCACGGACAGGATGGCGGCGAACGTTCTGAGCTGCTCGGCCGCCGCCACCCGGTAGGTGTCCGTGGTTACCAACAGCACCTGGCGGCGCTGCACCAGCGCGAAGTGCGCCGCCAGCTTCGCGAGCGTCGTGGTTTTCCCCGAACCCGTGGGGCCCACAGCCGTCAGCACAATCGGCTGCTTTAAGGACACCGGCTGGGGTGGGCCCAGCCGCTCCAGCAAACGCGCCTGCAGGGTCTGGCGCCAGCCGTCGCGCGGCAACCCCTCGGCCAGCTGGACCGCTAGCCCTTCGGACACTCCGGCGGTCATCAAAAGCGCCTCGGCCGCGCCATGCCCCGGCGGCGCCGCTGCCTCCGCGTCCACCTCTTCCAGCCGCTTGAGCCGCCGATCCAGGCTTTGCAGCAGCCCCACCATCTCGCTCCAGGGCGCGTCGCCCGGCCGCGGCGTTGGGCGCACCTCAGGCCGCGCCATCGGGATGGGCGCCGCCGTCCTTGGGCGCGGCGCTGGGGGCGCTGCGCGCTCTTTTAGGTCCGCTGCCACCAACACCTGGTAGCGGCGTTGCCAAAAGCGCCACCACACGTCCCGCGTCGGCCCCGACGACAGGATGATGGCTTCCTCTCCCAACTCGGTTTTGGCTTGGCGCAGCGCCCCCTCGGCGTTGTCTCCCACGAAGCGTTTGACGATCACAGGTTCACCACCCCCACCGTCTTGACAGCGATCTCGGGTGCCAGTTCTGCGTAACTCAACACCGACAGGTCGCGCACCACCCGCTCCGTCAGGCGCTTGAAATACAAGCGTACCAGCGGCGAGGCCAGCACCACGGCAGGCTGCCCCGGCCCGAGCCGCCGCAGTTCCTCTTGGAGCGAAGCCAACAGCCGCTGGGCCACGGTGGGGTCCAGATTCAGATAGCTGCCGCCGTCGGCGTGCTCCACCGCATCGCGAATCGCGGTCTCGGCGGCGGGCGCCAGCACCAGCCCCTGCAACACTCCCTGCTGCACCAGCGGGCGGCAGATGGCCCGGCCCAGCGCTTGCCGGGCCGCTTCCGTCAGGAGGTCCAGGTCGCGGCTGGCCCGTGCGCGGTCCGCCAGCGCTTCCAAGATCGTCGGCAAGTCGCGAATCGACACCCGCTCACGCAGCAGGTTGCTCAGCACCCGCTGCACCTCCCCCAGCGACAACAGGTCCGGGACCAGCTCCTGCACGACCGCCGGCTGGCTGGTGCGCACATGGTCCAGCAGGGTTTGCACATCCTGACGGCTCAGCACCTCGGCCGCGTGCCGCCGCAGGGCCTCGGCCAGGTGCGTCACCACCACCGAGGGGGCGTCAATCACGGTCGCCCCCGCCAGTTCGGCGCGCTCCCGCTGGTCCGGCCGGATCCATGTGGCCGGCACGCCAAACACCGGGTCCTCGGTCTCGATGCCCTCCACCGGCAGGGGGGCGGCGCTCATCGCGAGATAGTAGTGGGGCAGCACCTCGCCTCCGGCCACCTCCGCCCCGCGCACCCGGATGCGGTAGCGGTTCATCTCCAGCTCTAGGTTGTCCCGAATGCGCACGGGCGCCAGGATGAGGCCCAGCTCCGCCGCGAGCTGCCGCCTTAAGGCATGCACCCGCTCCTTGATGTCCACCCCTTCCCCGGAACCCACGAGCGGCACCAGCCCCATGCCCACTTCCAACTCGACCGTGTCTACCCCGATATACGACAAAGCGCTTTCGGGACGCCGTTGGGCCGCGGCTCGCTCCTCGTCCGCAGTACGGGCCAACTCCCGGCGCACAGCCTGCTGCCGCCGCTCCAGCCGCCAGGCGCCCACCCACGCCGCCACGCCCAGCATGAGGGGCGGCAGCGGGGGGAGCCCCAGCAGCGCCAGCGCCATCATGGCCACGGCCGTAATGTAGAGCACCCGCGGCAGGGCCGTCAGCTGCTGCCACATCTCCCCGCCCAAACTCTCGTTCTGACCCACCACCCGCGTCACGACCATGCCGGCGGCCGTGGACAACAGGAGCGCGGGGATCTGGGTGGTCAGCGCTTCCCCCACGGTGAGAATCGTGTAGGTCGACAGCGCCGTGGCGATGGGCAGCCCGCGCTGGACCAGCCCCACGATGAGCCCGCCAATGATATTGACCACGACGATGAGGATGCCGGCGATGGCGTCGCCGCGGACAAACTTCGAGGCGCCGTCCATCGCGCCGTAGAAGTCCGCCTCCCGCTCGATGTCTCGCCGGCGCTGCTTGGCCTCGTCTTCCCGGATGAGGCCCGCGTTCATCTCCGCGTCAATGGCCATCTGTTTGCCCGGCATGGCGTCCAGCGTGAACCGCGCCGCCACCTCCGACACGCGCTCGGCGCCGCGCGTGATGACGACAAACTGAATCACCACGAGGATGATGAAGATAATGATCCCCACGACCAGGTTGTTGCCCACGACAAACTGGCCGAACGTCTGAATCACCTGGCCGGCATTGCCGTCCAACAGGATGAGCCGGGTGGCCGTGACCTCCAGCGCCAGCCGGAACAGTGTGGTGAGCAACAGCAGGCTCGGAAACACGGACAGTTCCAGCACCTGGCGCACAAACATGGTGGACACCAGCACCGTGATCGCGAGCCCAATATTCAAGATAAGAAATATGTCCAACAGGGCGGCGGGAATCGGAATGACCAGCATGAGCACCGCTACCACGGCCCCGGCGGGCACAAAGGCATCCTGCACAAACACCCGGCGTGACCGGGACGGAGCACTGGTCACCGATTCACCTCCCTCCCTCTGACGAGTCTGACCGGTCTGAGGGGCCCGGTTGTCTCTTGCCTCAGGCTGGCGGCGGACCGTGCCGCATCACGAACGCCAGCACTTCGGCCACGGCGCGATACAGGGCGGCGGGCACCGCTTCGCCCAAAGGCACCGGGTACAGATCGCGCGCCAAGGGCGCGTTTTGCACCAGTGGCACCCCGTGGCGCAAGGCGACGCTGCGAATCTCCAGCGCCACGGCGTCCTCCCCCTTGGCCACCACCTCGGGAGCCGCCATGGCCCGCTCATCCCACTGGAGCGCCACCGCGAGGTGGGTCGGATTGGTCACCACCACGGTGGCCGACCGCACCCGGTTCAGTCCGGACCGCAACAGCCGCCGGTACGCCTGCCGGCGGCGCTGCCGCACCTGCGGATCGCCCTCGGTTTGGCGGGTTTCGTCCCGCACCTCCTGGTGCGTCATCTTGAGGGTCTGCTGGTACCGGGCAATCTGAAAGGCAATGTCGATGAGGCCCACTAGGAGATACCCGGCCGCGCCATGCCACAGCACGGCAAACAGCATGCCGCCGGCCGTCGTCAGCGCCGTCCCCAGCGGCATGGCGATGAGGCCCGCGTACTGCGGCAGTTGGCTAGCAATGGTGAAGCCCGCCAGCATGCCGACGGCGGCAAGCTTCAAGAGACCCTTGCCCAACTCCCAGACGGTGTTGATGGTAAACAGGCGCTGCAGGCCCATGAACGGGTTCAGGCGGTCCCACTGGGGAGCCAGCGCCTGGGTGCTGAACAGGAATCCCGTCGAGAGAAAGCCCACCAGGAGCCCAGCCACCATCAGGGCACCCACCATCGGTGCCACCGCGAGGCCCGCCCGCTCCACCGCCACGGCGCCCACGGCGCCGAGGTTCACCAGGCGACCCGAAGCGGCAAAGGCGGTGTACACCCCCTGCATGACGCTGCCCATCTGCGAAAATGCCCACGGCAGATACAGGCGCAACAGAACGATGCCCAAGAGCACCGCCAGCGCACCGGTGAAGTCGGGGCTTTTCCACACCTGGCCGCGCCGCCGCGCTTCCTGGCGGTGGCGGGCCGTGGGCGGCAGGCGACGTTCGCCCGGACTCTGGGCCCAAACGGCACCCACGCCCGCCGGCTCTGGCGCCCACCTCATGGGTGTCTCTCCAGCAGCACCAGCAGGTGCGACAGGTCGGTGTAGGCCCGCGTCAGCACGTTGGGCACGATGGCATAGAAGAGAGGCGTCGCCGCCAGCAGCACCAGCAGTACCAGGCCAAATTTGACGGGCAAGGACATGAAGAAAGCATTGATCTGCGGAAAAGCCCGCGACACGATGCCGATGGTAAGGTCCGAGACGAGGCCCGCTACCATCATGGGAGCCGCGATCAGGAGCGCCACCTCCAGGGCGCTCCGAAACAGCCCCACCACAAACAGGGGGGCCGCCGGTGCCAGCGCTGTGACAGACAGCGGCATCGCTTTGAAGCTGTCGGCCAGTGCCACCACCACCAGTTCCGGCCCGCGCAGGATGACGTACACCAAAAGCGCCAGCAAAGTGAACCACTCCGCCAGCACCGACGAGGCCCCCACCACCGCCGGGTTCGCGAAGGCGGCCAAGCCCACGCCCAGCTGATACGTGATGGCCTGCCCCGCCACCGAAAACGCGCTGATCACGATGGTAACCACGCTGCCCAGCAGCAGGCCAATGAGAAATTGAAGCAGGAGGCCCGCCCCCAGAAGGACCACCAGCCCCCCACCCACCAGCGGCAGCCCCGGCATGATCGCCACCGCCAAGACCGCCACCAGGGCTACCCGCACCAACGAGGGAATGGTGGCAGCGCTGAACATCGGCGCGGTCACCACCACCCCCGCCACCCGGGCTGCCGTCAGCACAAACGTCTCCGATTCGGCCGACAGTGCCAGCGTGAGGGTCACGGGCGTCGCCTCCCTCACCTGTCATTATCCAAGCCGGGCGCCACCACACCAACTCCATGGCGTGAAATACCGCCTCAATGCGGTGCGAATCAGTGAATCACGATGTATTGCCAAAATCCCCCGAGGTCCTGGGTTGCAAAGTCGGTCAGGACCCGCAGAAACCAGGGCCCCGCCAGAAAGAGAATGACCGTCAGCACCAAGAGTTTGGGCGCGAACGACAGAGTCTGCTCCTGAATCTGCGTGGTGGCCTGAAAGATGCCCACCAAGAGGCCCACGATGAGCGTGGCCCCCAGCATGGGCAGCAGCACCGTCCAGGCGGTCACCAGCGCCTGTTGGGATAGCGTGACCGCGTGATCCAAAATGTCGGACGTCGGCACGGGGCACCTCCTTACCCGCAGCACTCCCCGCTAACCAATCCGCGCTAGCGATGGAAGCTCAGCACCAGCGACTCCACCACCAGCGTCCAGCCGTTGGCCAGCACAAACAGCAGGAGCTTTAATGGCAGCGACACCAGAGTCGGCGGCACCATGATCATCCCCATGGACATCAGCACGGTGGCCACCACGAGGTCCACGATGACAAACGGGATGTAGATGAAGACGCCGATTTCAAACGCCGTCCGGAGCTCCGAAATGATGAAGGCCGGAATAAGCACGGTGGTCGGGACCGCCGCGTGCGTCTTCGGCGGCGGCAGGTGCTGCAGGTGCATGAACAGCGCGATGTCGGTGGACCGCGTCTGCAGAAACATGAACGCGCGCAGGGGCGTCATGGCACGGCTGCCTGCTGCCACCAGCGAAAGGTGGCCGTTCAGATACGGCACGATCGCGGTCGTGTCGATGGCATTCCAGGTGGGCAGCATCACATACAGGGCCAAAAACAGGGCCAAGCCAATCAGGACGGGGTTGGGCGGCGTCTGCTGGAGCCCCAGTGCACTGCGCAGAAACGACAACACCGTGACGATGCGGGTAAAGGCGGTCATGCTGATGAGAATCGCCGGCAGAAACGACAGCAGCGTGATGAGCGCCAGCACCTCGAGGCTCTGGCTGGGGCTCGCGGCCGTCCCGGGATTGATGGTGATTTTCGGCAGCGTCGTGCCGGCGGCCCAGGTCGGGGCGGACGTCGCCAGCACCAAGAGCCCGCCCAGACCGCCCCCCAGCGCCCAGGGGCTGCGCAGCAGTCGCCGTCGGTCGCGCCTCATTCGCTCCGGTCCCGCCTAAGCCGGCTCAGGAGTTCCTCCGCGAATCCGGAGGGCGCCGGTGGCGGGGCCATGGCTTTCAGCGCTTCGGCGTCCACCTCGGTCAACACGTGGATGCCCGCCTCCGAAATGCCCACGGCCAACGTCCGGTCCACCACCTGAATAAGCGCAATCCCACGCTTGGGACCGAGCGGCAGGTAGTCCACCTGTTCCAGAAAGCGGGCCGGGCTTTTCCGCAGAATGCCCACGCGGCCCATGACCCGAATGGCCACGTACGCCAACGCCAGAACGAGCAAAAGGGCCCAGATGAAGTTGAACAAGATTGCTGTGGCAGACACGCACGCCCCTCCAAACCGCGGCCATTATAGCGAGGGGCGGCCTCTGACCTGAAACCTGTGCCGCCATTTTCCCGAAACGGAGCTGAAGAGCGTGGTTGTGGTGGCGGAGTGGTGCCCTCCGCATTTACTGGCGCAGCACCTGGACCCGATCGCGTATCGGTACAATCCCGCCTGGGCTGACGACCCAGCCGGCCTCGCGTCCGTCCTGGCGGATGCCCGGGCGCTGGTGGTGCGGAACCGCACCCTGGTCACGGCCGCCCTGCTGGATACAGCGCCGGCGCTTCAGGTGGTCGGCCGTTTGGGCACTGGGCTTGACAACCTGGACGTAGACGCGCTCACGCGCCGCGGCATCGCCATCATCGCGGCCCCGGGGGAAAACGCGGTCGCGGTCGCCGAGTATGTACTGGCGGCCATCCTGGCGGCCAACCGGGACCTCGTGCCCGCCTTCGCCAGCACCCGGACGCGCTGGGATCGGAATGCCCACGCGCGGGAGCTGGCCGGCCAAACCCTGGTGCTGATCGGCCTCGGTCACGTCGGACGCGCGGTGGCGGTGCGTGCGGCGGCGCTGGGCTTGGTCGTGGTGGCCCACGACCCTCGCTTGGCCCAAGACCACCCGGCCTGGCACGCCACGGGCGCCCGGAGGACCCCGCGCCTTGAGGACGCGCTGGCCCAAGCCCAGTGGCTCTCGCTGCATGTCCCCGCGGTGCCGGGCCAACCGCCCCTGCTGGACTCCGCCAGCCTGGCGCGGCTTCCCCGGGGAGCGTACGTGATCAACACGGCGCGGGGCAGCCTGATTGACGAGGGCGCGCTCCTGGCCGCCCTACAAAGCGGCCAAGTGAGCGGCGCCACCCTGGACGTACGGGAGCTGGAGCCGCCTCCCCCGGACGACGCCCTGCGGAGCCACCCCCGTGTGCAGTCCACGCCCCACATCGCCGGCCTTACGCAGGAAAGCCAGGTGCGCATCGCCGCCGGCGTCTTGGGTGGCGTGCGAGCCTTTTTGCACTCCCACCGCCCTCTGCCCGCGCGGTCGGTCTGAGCGCCTCCGTGGTTCGCGGAGACGAGTGGTACGTCGCGGGTTGCCTGGAAGTGGCGTAAAAAGTCCGGGACGCTCCCTCGAAGCGGCTGTGGCCAATTTGCGCGAATGCGTAGAACGGCCCTTCGAAGACACGCTCTGGTCACGTCCCTTGCCGGCGCCTGTGATCGCCCGGTCGACGCTTGGATCGTCCACGCATCGCGGGTGGCCCGGCGTGTCTGGCCGCGACGCGGTGGCCCCCCGGAACCGCGGGGGATGGAGGCAAGTGGGTCGGCGCGGCCGTCGCGTAACGCTGCGCGATCCGTCCGGACAAATCGCCATTGTTACCATGTGTGGGCATCCGTCGTCCGCGAACCTACCCTACGCGAACCTACGCCAAGCGCACATGGAGCCCCGGTTTACGGGGCTTGAGAGGAGCCCGCTATTTTCTGCAGGCTTCTGCGCGGACAAGCCGGCTCGCCCCGGGGACCACCTTGGTGCCCCGCAGTGACTCGATAGACGGGTGCCGGTCCACCTACCCGAAGCGCGAGTCCCAACGGGGCGCTCGAATGAGGCCGTAAAGACCGCCCGCGCGAGGAGGCACACATCGCCCCCACGGGTTGCTGGCGCGGCCCTCTCGCGTCTCCTTGGCCGCCCCCGGATCCCCGTCACGGGAAACTCGCCCACCCCGACCTGCCGCCCGTCCGTGCGGTCCAGGTTATCTTGCGCCTCAGGGGCTTGCATTTGGTTGCCCTTGGGAGGATTCTGGCGAGGGAGGCGGTGGCATGCAATCGGCCCGTCTGCGTGCGGTGTGGCCCCCGGGCGGCCTCACGCCCCGTCAACGCGGCCTGTTTTGGTTCCGGGCAGAACCGCCCGAGCTGGACGATCCCGACGACGCGCGGACGGCCTTGGCCACGGTTCTGCGTGAAGGCACGCCCGACGATTGGGCGCCCTTGAACGTCGTGGCGCTGGCATCCCTTTTGGATGAGGTGCCACTCATGGGGTGGTCTGCGGCATTCTGGCGCCAAGTGTGCGAGGAGGCAAGCAGTGTGGATCAACGAGACCAGGTCATCACGCCGGCGCACCACGCCGTCTTGGGCGTGGCCGCCGTCACGTTGGCACCGTCGGGATTCGAGCTGGCTGGCGGCACCGCGCTGGCAGCCGGCTATTTGGGCCACCGCCGGTCTCGTGATTTGGATTTTTTCACAGATCAGCCCCTCTTTCGTCGAGGCTGTCGGCCAGTTCACCGAGGCTCTCCGCCGGGCGGGGCATTCGGTCGACCCGATTCAATCCCTGTCCCCGACCATGTGCCGCCTTACCGCCTCGGGCATCACGATTGATCTCGCGGTGGATGCCCCATCTCGGCTGGTCCCCTCGACCACGGCCATAGACGCCATGCCACTGCGGTCGCTGCGCGATTTGGCTGCCGACAAGACCCTGGCTCTGTTTGACCGGGCCACCATCCGCGATTTCGTTGACGTGTACGTACTGCTGCAACGGCATTACCAGTTTGGCGAGCTACTGGCGTTGGCGGCCTCCAAAGACCCTGGCTTTGACTCCGGGTGGTTTGCTCGGGCTCTGCAGCACGCGGCCCGTCTCAACCCCGCCGACGTGGATCTGCTCGTCCCGATCAACTTCCCCGCCATGCAGCAGCGCTTCCTGGATGAAGCCGTCCGCCTGACCGCATTGCGGAGTCCTCATCCCAACCCGGAGTGATCGACACCTCGTTCTCACGCTTGGGCACGCCGCATCCGGGCTGGGAGCCGGACCACCACCCGCTGGACGGGATGTGAAGCCCGCGAGCCGTTGACTACGCGCCGGGCCTCCATCGGGTGCATGGGCTGCGCAGCCTCAACGTGTTCACCGAAGCCGAGGCGACGCCCATGCCGGAAATGCTGGCCTCTTGGTCCTGGGACACCGTCCGTGACGCCATGGTGCGCCTGGGCGGGCCCGGAGACGCTTCGCCAGCTGGACCTGCCGGGCCCGCCGCTCTGACGGCACGGCCCTCGGTACCCGCGCACGCGCCCCTTCCCGTACATTCAGCATCGCAGAAAAACCGACTGCCCCGCCATCGAACCGTGCGACGCCGCGGGGGTACGCCGAGCACGGCACGCCGGCAGGCAGACCAGGCTTCATGTCGGGCGCCCGTGGGTGGCCACTGGGCGGTTCGGTCTCCAGGACCCTCGTCCTGTGGTATACTGACTTATACCCACCCCGGGTGGGAGGGGAGGAGACTGGCAAATGATTCCCCAGTATCAGCAGGATGCCGCGCGGCGTCTCAAGGTGGCAGCCGGCCACTTGAAGTCGGTTCAGCGCATGGTGGATGAGGAACGCTACTGCGTGGACGTGATGAAGCAGCTGGCGGCGGTGCAGGCCAGCCTCACGCAGGTCCAGCAGGTGATGCTCAAGAACCACCTGTCCACCTGCGTGAGCGACGCCATTCGCGCGGGCAACGGCGCCCCCCTGATCGAAGAGCTGTTGACCGCGCTCAAATATTCACAGGGCGTCTGGCCCACGGGCGGAACGGACCCGATTTGCCAGAACCCCCCGGGAGGTGTGCCCCATGATGCCGTCACCCCGTGAGCCGGAGCAAACCACCGTCGAGCTGGCTGTAGATGGCATGACCTGTGCGTCGTGCGTGAACCGCGTAGAGCGCTACCTGAAAAAGGTGCCCGGGGTTGACGCGGCGGTGGTCAACTTGGCCCTGGAGCGGGCCACCGTGTCGTTCCCGGCGTCGTCCGGCGTAGAGCCCGACGCACTGGCGGCCGCCGTGGAGCGGGCCGGCTATCAGGCCCGCGTCATCCCCCAGGTGCCGGCACCGGAACCCCGATCGCTCCAGCTGGCGGTGGGCGGCATGACCTGCGCGTCGTGTGTGAGCCGCGTCGAGCGCTACCTAAAGAAGGTGCCGGGGGTGGAGTCGGCCGTGGTCAACCTGGCGCTGGAGCGCGCGTCGGTCACGTTTGACCCCCAAGCGGTCAAACCCGCCGCACTGCTGGACGCCGTGGAACGGGCCGGGTACCAGGCGGACGTATATGCCGATCCAGATCCGACCCAGGCGCACGCAGCGGATCCCCACCGCGACGAAATGATCGAACGCGTGCGCGCGCTGGGGGTGGGGGCTGTCGGGAGCGCCGTGGTCCTGGCACTCATGTGGATTCCGGCGGTGGCGCTGTGGCCCACGGTGCGCCTGCACGACCTCCTTTTGGCGCTGGCCGCCCTGCCGGTCTTTCTCTACACCGGGCGGACGTTTCACCGGGGCGCCTGGAACAGCCTCAGGCACGGCACCACCAACATGGACACGCTGGTGTCGCTGGGGGCCACCGTAGCGTACGGCTACAGCGTGCTGGCCCTGATTTTCCTGCCGGGGCGGCCGGTGTATTTCGACACGGCCGCCCTGATTCTCACTTTTATATCCATCGGCAAGTACTTGGAGGCGCGCACGCGGGGCCAGGCCGCCGATGCGGTGCGCGCACTGTCACGGCTGGCGGTGCCCACGGCCCACGTGCTGAGGGCCGGCACCTGGCGCGACGTGCCCACCGGCCAGGTGGTGGTGGGCGACCGCTTGTCCGTGCGCCCGGGGGAGCGGGTGCCCACGGACGGCCAGGTGGTGAGCGGCGCCACCGACGTCGACGAGTCCATGATGACCGGTGAATCGCGCCCGGTCGCCAAGGGCGTGGGCGACCCACTGGTGGGCGCCACCATCAATGGGAGCGGCCACGTCGAGATGGAAGCCACCCGCGTCGGCGCCGACACGATGCTCGCGGGCATCGTGCGGCTGGTGGAGCGGGCGCAGACGGAAAAGGCGCCCATTCAGGCGCTGGCCGACCGCGTCGCCGGCGTGTTCGTGCCGGTGATCATGGGGGTGGCTGCGGTGACGTTCCTCCTGTGGGGCGCCACCGGCCACTCGTGGCTCGCCGCTATGCTGGCGGCGGTGGCGGTGCTGGTGGTGGCCTGCCCCTGTGCGCTGGGCCTGGCCACCCCCACCGCCATCATGGTGGGGACGGGTCGCGGCGCCCGCCATGGCATTCTGCTGAAGGGCGCGGGCACCCTGGAGCGGGTGGCCACGCTGCGGCAAGTGGTGTTTGACAAAACCGGCACGCTCACGGACGGCCACCCCACCCTCGATCGCATCGTGGGGCAGCCGGACGACGTGGACCGCAATACCTGGATCCGCTGGGTCGCCGTGCTGGAGCAAGGCAGCGAGCATCCGTTTGGCCGCGCCCTGGTGGACGCGGCGGCGGCCGATGACATTGCCCTCTCACCCACGCCTGAGGATTTTCACGCAGGTGTCGGCCTGGGCGTATCCGGCACGGTCGAGGGCGGCGTGGTGGTGGTGGGCACGGTGGCGTGGCTGCAGCAGCATGGCATCGAGATAGCCCCGGATCTGCCCACCGGAGACGGCACCGTCATTTATGCCGGCCGCGGCGGGCGCTTTATTGGCGCCGCATTGCTCACGGACCGGCTGAAGGCGGACGCGGCCCCGGCGCTGGAGCGGCTGGCGCGGCGCGGTCTCACGCTGCACATGATGACGGGCGACCGGGAAGCCACAGCGCGCGCGGTCGCCGCCGGCCTGCCCATTCACTCGGTGTATGCGGGTCTCACGCCGGCGGGAAAGACCGAGCAGGTGGCGGTGCTGGCGCAGGAGGGGCCCGTGGCCATGGTAGGCGACGGCATTAATGACGGACCGGCCCTGGCGCGCGCCGACGTGGGCATCGCCATGGGCACTGGCACCGAAGTGGCCCGGGCCGCCGCGGACATCACCCTGTTGGGCAGCGACCTGTCGCTGGTGCCGGAGGCGCTTGCGCTGTCGCGGGCCACGATGCGCGTCATTCGCCAGAACCTTGGCTGGGCCGCCGTGTACAACGTGGTGCTGGTGCCGCTGGCCGCCTTCGGCATCCTGAACCCGGTCTGGGCCGCGCTCGCCATGGCGCTCTCGTCGGTCTCGGTAGTGTCCAACTCCCTGCGATTGGCTCGCGTCCGCCTCAGTTGATCCGCGACCCGCAAGCGCCATCTGGGGGCCATCCCGAGCGGGGCGCGCCCGGGGCCGCGGCCGACGCTCGCGGCGAAGGACGCCGTACACCGGCACGTGGTCGGGGTGGTGCACCGGCGGTCCCGCCCGGCCCCCTGGGTGAAGGATCCAATCGACGCCGTGTTCTTGGCGCCCCCCGCGCTCCCGGGTGGGTGCGGCCTTCGCGACAGTGTCCTGGCTGAACCGGCGTGACCCCTTGAGCCCGTACCTCTCTGAACCGGACGTGCGCCTTGCACGCATCCGGCTCCCGCGTTCTCGCCGTTACACCTCCGGATGCAGCATCGGGGGCTCTGGCAGGTGGAACCCGGGCCGCTGGTGCAGCCTGTCCCCAGGGCCCGGCGGGTCTGGGCCCGCCGCCCCGTCAGTCGGACGGACAACGGGCCCCAGTTCCTCAGCCACACCGGGGCGGCGGCGTGTGCCACGCTGGACCTGCCCCCCGAGCGGATTCCGCCCGCCACGCCCCACAAGAACGCGCACATGGAGAGCTGGCACAGCCTGTGGGAGCGAGAGTGCCTGACGCACGAGCCGTTCGCCGACTTCCCGGCGGCTTATCAGCGCGTGACGGCGTGGATCCGTCACTACCACACCGAGCGCTACCGCGGCAGTGTCCAGGATTGGCCCCCGGCCGAGGCCTATCGCCGACTGCTGGCCGGGACCCTCCCACTGAAACCGCTCCGGGCGTGACCGCAGGCGCCACGCCCCCAAAAACACTACGGGAGGGGATGAAAACCGGCGCGACTGTCCATTATCCGAGGGTTAAACCGATTGGGCCGGGGTCGCCGTACACCCGCTTCGGGGCGCCCCACTGGGCCACGGCCACCAGCAGCTCTTCACCACGGGGGCCCATGCAACGTAAGTGCGGTGGGGGGCCCAGTCATACCTCAGGATCCATCTCGATCCCGACTTGGGGTGGCACCACTGGGATGCAGACCTAGTGGACGCACCCGCGGCTGGTCCTTCTCCAGGTGATCCCGGCCCCGCTGGCGCGCCTAGCGACGCGGCCCCGGCTTTGGTCACCCGAGACGCGGCCCACGTTCGGTATCACGAAACCCGGCCCCGACCCGATCTGTCGGGCCTGCGACCTGCCTCTCGGGTCCGGCCCAGTGGAATGCGCCACAAGGTCGTGCTCAAATCAAGTGGCTCAAGCGGGCATGCGGCGGCGGCTTGATACTCCAGTCTGCCGGCCTCTCTCTCACAAAGGTGAGGTACACCCGGCGGCACAGGCTACGACAGGTCGGCGAACGGGTTGGCAATCTGCACGCCCCCGATGACCTGGCCAGCGCTCAAGTCTTCGGTCCAAATTCGGGCGCACCCCAGGGCGGCAGCACTCCGCACAATCAGCGCATCCCAAATGCTGACGCGGTTCGCACGGTGGATGTCGATGGCCGCCAGCACGTCGACCGCGGTCGGTGAATGCACAGGCCATGGCACGTAAGCGTTCACCACAGCGCGAGCAGACTCCGTGTCCATCGGATGGGCCCACTTCCGAGTGCAGACAGAAAAAAATTCCTGCAGAACTTGAATGGACACGCACCCTGTCCGACGGGCCCAAAGGTCCGTCAGCAGGCGCTCGGCTGTTGCGTGCTTGGCGGACGCCGCCGGGCTGGCGTCGTACGCATACAGGAGGATGTTAGTGTCCACAAACACGCGCTCAGTCACGGTCGTGGACTTCGCCGCGCGACCAGGGATACCGGGCGGTCTCCACCCCGGAGTCGAACCCGGTCGCCATGGCCGCCAGCGCGAACCGCCTGGCCAATTCGTAACCATCGCTCCGTCGAATAAGGTCTTCAAGCGCCTGGCGCATCAGCTCTGACAGCGAGCTTTCTCGATTAACGCCCACGATCTTGGCCTGCCGCAAGAGATCGTCGGGCAACCGAAGCGTCACATTCCGCATCTTCAGCGCTTCCCACCTCCACATGTATAAGTGTAGCACACGTCTCCGTGTCTGCAAATGAGATGCTCGCACGCATCTGTCGAGTGAGGCGAGGCCCGTGCGGAGCGCCCTCGCTAGCCAGTCCCGGAGGGAGGACCGGGCGCCAGGGGGTCGGCCCCCGCCGCGGAGGCGCGTTGTCCCTGCGCAAGCAGGGGGGCGAGATCAAAACCCAAACGCGGGTTTTTCCCACACGTGTTCTCCCGGCGCAAGCGGGGGGACGTCCAGAACGGGGTCCGTTCCGTGGCCATTCCAGCCGGCGATGCCATCGGCCGGGCTGTCCGCAAAAGACGTGGCGTACCGACGCAAGGCGCCCGACGACGGGGCGTCGGGCGCCTTTGAGGGCAGCGGGTCGGTGAGAGCCCCCTGCGCGTTAGGGTTGGACCATGCCGGTGGCCGTCTGCATCAGCACCTGGGCCACCGAGATGACCTTGGCGTTGGCCGTATAGCCCTGCTGCGCTTCAATCATGTCCACCAGCTGCTGCGACAGGTTGACGTTGGATTGTTCCAGCGACCCGGCCTGGATGGTGCCGCGCCCGCCCGTCCCGGACGGCCCCACCTGGGCCACCCCCGAGTTGTTGGTCGCGCCCCACAGGTTGTTGCCGAGGTTCAAGAGCCCCCCCGGATTGGTGAAGCCCGCCACCGCCACCTGACCCAGGGTCTTGGTCTGGCCATTGGAGAACGACCCGGTGATGCTCCCGTCGGGATTGATGGTGAACCCGGTCAGCGTGCCGGACCCAAACCCGTTCTGCGAGAGCGCCTGGACGCTGTCCTGGGAGGCATACTGGGTCACCCCGGTGAGCGTCAGCGTGATGGCCGGCGACGTGCCGCCGCCGGTCGCCGGCGGCGTGTAGGTCGTCACCGTATCGGCCGTCATCTGTCCCGAGCTGTTGAACGTCAGCGTGCCGAGCGTCGTCGCCGAGGTGGATCCCGACGCCTCGGCGGACACCGACCATGTGTTGCCGCCCTGATCCGTCATGAGCACGTCCACCGGCACCGGCGCCCCGATCGAGTTGTAGGTGGTCACCGGAATCGTGAGCACGGTGCCGCTCGGGTCCGCCGCGTTGAGGTTCCCGGCAAAGTCAATCGCCGTGGTGGCCTGGGGCGCCAGCGCCTCACCCGGGAGAATCTGCAGGTTCGTCAGGTTGGTGGGCCCGGTGGTGATTTGCCCCGAGCTGTTCGGCACCCAGCCCTGCACGAAGTCCCCCTGGGCATTCACCAGGTTGCCGTTGGCATCCAGATAGAAGTTGCCGGCCCGCGTGTATGACACGCCCGACGGCCCCTGGACGATGAAAAACCCCTGACCCTGCAGCGCCAGGTCCGTGTTGATGCCCGTGCTGTGGAGGCTCCCCTGCCCCATGTTCACGTCCACGGTGCCCAGATTGACCGCGCCCCCCGACCCCATCTGCTCGGGGTTGATGCCGCCCAGCGTGGGCGTAGGCGTGGATGCTCCGCGCAGCGTGGCCAACAGAGCCTGTGAAAACGTCACCCGGCTCGACTTGTACGCCACCGTATTGATGTTGGCGATGTTCTGGGAAATGACGTTCAGCCACTGCTGATCCGCCGACAGCCCTGAGATGGCTGCGGACAACCCTGCCACGTGTACTCCTCCTTGTTGCGCACTTGCGTCTCGTCATAGCGTTCGCGTCCCGAACGCGGCAGCCCCTTTCCTCCGTCGTTCCGAAAGGGTGGGGTTCCGTTAAGACCGCCCCAACAGCACCACCGCGTCCACATTGGTAAACAGTCGTCGTTCGGCGTCGCCGCGCGGCATGGCTGTGACGACCGTGTTGGTGGCCGGGGCCACCAACATCACCGATTCCGGCAACACCACCACCAGCGATCGCACGCCGCGTTGGCGCGCGTCGCTGACCGCCCCGGCCACGCGCTGCACCTCGTCTGGCCCGAGCGCCACCGCCCGCTCTGCGACGCGCCGATCCGCATGCTTGGACCACTGCAACGCCTCCGACAGCGCCGCCTTAAACGCCCCGGAGCTTGCCGCCGGCGGTGTCGGCGCCCGAGGGGGCCCGATCGGTCCCACGCCATCAGGTGCCACTGACATTCACCACCTCCGAGAGCGGCACCTCGCCCAGGCCCGACACCTCGAGCGTCAGCTGGCCCTGCACCAGGCTCACGCCGGTCACCGAACCCGACGACACCCCCGACGCACTGGCCACCCCCACGGTTTTGCCGATGAGCGGCGCGGCCGCCAGCAGGGGATTGCCTCCGCCCAGGCCACTTGCGAGCGTGCTGAGACTTTGCTCCATGCTGGTGATGCCCCCAAGCGTCGCGAACTGCGCCAACTGCGCCACGAACTGCGTGCCCTGCACGGGCTGTGTCGGGTTCTGGTACTTCAGTTCCGCCGCCAACAGGGTCAGGAAGTCCTGTTCTGTCACGGCCTGACCCGACAGCGTCGCCGTGCCGCTGGCACTGCTGGCCGACCCCGCGTTCAAGGCCGCCGGGCCAATGCCTCCGATTCCTCCAATCGCTGCCGTCATGCTTCACCTCCCTTCGCATTCACAAGGCCCGTCCACCTTAGGTCACCGTCGTTCAGGCTCTCAGGTCCAGGCCGGCAGTCGTTCCCCCCGTCGACTTGCCGGCCGCCTCCGCCGGTCCCTCCCCGTAGACACCCTGGAGGGGTGGAGGGAGATCCGTCTGGTCCGAGGCGGACGACCCAAACCCAAAGCCAGCTCCCGCCGTCACCTCCACCGCGGTGCGTCCCAGGGCCGGCTCCAGTTGCGAGCCGAGGCTGGCCCGATCCGCCGCGAGCACTTTCAGCCAGGCGCTGTTGCGAACCGACAGCACCACGTGCGCCCGCGTGCCCGAGGCCGCCATCCTCACCAGGAGGGCTCCTAGGCGCGCATTGGGCGGATTCAGGCGGAACTGCACCCCGACGCCCAGCGCCGGCGGACGCAGCGTGAGCCCGGAGATCCGCCACCCCCCCGGGGCCGGCGGCGGCAGGTCCGCGACGGCCGGCGCCCGGGCGACCAAGGCCGCTGCACGCGCAGGCGCCGGTGCCAGCGGACGTCCGACGGACGAAGGGCCGGGGCTCACCACCCCGTCCACCTGCGCAGCCGCAGTCGTGGCTGGCGGGCCCCCCCCTTCGGTCGGGCCCGACAGGGACCCTCCCAGCAGCGCCGACCCGGGGCGCCTCGGGATGGCGCCGCGCACGGCCACCATCAGCGTGGGGGCTTTCGCCACAAGCGTTGGCACCTTGGCGGTGCGCCCGTGGGGCGCAGTCGGGGCCGACGCCGCGCGCCCAAGCAGGACCACGGGGGATTGGGGAACCGCCCCGCTAGCGTTCTTCTGCACGGTGCCTGCCGGGACCCCGACGGCCCCGGAATTGGGTGCCGTATCCAGGTTCGCGCCGGCGGCTCTCGGAGCTCCGGTCCCCGGCAGCAGTGTCGCCACCCCCGGCGCCTGGCGCTTTACAGCCACCGGACCGGTGTGGACCGACGGCGCATCGTGGCTGGTGCCGCCCGGCCCGCGCCTAGACGCGGAGACGAGGCGCCGGACATCGACCGTGAGGGCCGCTGGGACAGCCGCGCTGTCTGCCGCCGATGCGGCAGACCGTTTGGCCACAGTCCCACTCCGCCCCCGCGCCTGGCGAGCCAGCAGGGCGAACGTCAAGGGGGGCCGGCCCCTGGGTCGCCGAACCGCCTCCAGCTCCGGCCGGTTCGCCGCGCCCTGGTGCGCCGGGTGTGCTCCCGGTCCCGTGGGCGCATCGGATCCGCTCGCGGGTTTGGCGGGACCCGCATTCATCGTGATCATGTGTTCACCTCCCTTCTGGGACTAGTGCGTGTCTGCGCGTCAGTGGATGCGCGGCCTCACCCCCTTTGGTGCGCGGCGGGATGTTCCAGCGCCCGCGCCACGACTTCCCCAATCCGACGCCGCGCCGCCGGCGTGGGAATTTGGAACTGCACCGAGGTTTCCCACGCCAGGTGCCCGCGGATCTGCGCGGGCGCGCGCGCCACGCGAGCCACCCGCCCAATGATCGGCACCGCCGTGCGGTTCAGCGTGAGCCGCATGCGCAGGTCCAGCCCCGTCCAGGGGCGAAACACGCACGGAAAGCGCAGCCCAATGGTCGACAGATCCAGCGTCGTGGTTGCATAAACGTCGGCGTCACTGCGCACCAGCGCATACTCGAGCGGCACCAGCAGGTTGGCGCGCATGGCGTGGCGTTGCTCCAGGCGGCGCGGCTCAGCGACCAGCGTGACCACCATGATGGGAATCGGGTCCAACACATCCCGGACGCGGACGGCCTGCGTCCAAAAGCGCACCTCGTCGCCGTAGCGCAGTTCCAGGGTCTGCCCCGGCTCGGGCGAAAACGGGGCATCCCCTTCCCGCAGCGCGTCCAGGTACACCTCCGCCCCAAGACGGCGGATGACCCGCGTTCGGAACGACCGGCGTCCCACCCGCACAATGACGGGCGCGTTGGCTTCCAATCGATCCAGTCCCATGTTGCTCACCCCCCGCGCTCGCCTTGACGACGACGCCCGGCGCGCGCCGTGCGCCAGTTATCTTCCAGGGTGAGCGACTCCCGCCGGGCGGTGAGACGCTCCTGTGCCGCCGCGGCCCGTGCCGCGAGACGCTCGGCCATGGCCAAGCGACGCCGGGCTCCCTGCACCCGCTGGAGTGCCTCGGCCAGAGCCTGTTCCCGCTCCGCCACCCGTGCGCGCGCGATGAGGCGGCGGCGCTGGTTGGCCTCCTCGAAGCGCGCCGGGCCCCACAGGTCCTCAATGCTGACGAGGGTGCCCAGCACCCCGGGACCGGGTACGCTGGCGGCCGCGATCCCATCGCGCTCGGCCCGGGCGGCAGCCAGCATGGCCTCGCGTTCCCTCAACGCCGCTTCCGCCGCGTCCACCCAGGCCTGGTAGAGTCGCTGCACCGCGCTCACGCACCCACCTCCGCAACGAGCCCCGCCAGGGCCGCGACGGACGCGGACGGGTCCGCGCGCTCGCCCGGAGCCTGGACCGCCCAGGCCAACAGCCGAGGCGCCATGGCCAGCGCCTCATCGGTCGCCGCATCGTTGCCTGGCTGGTACGCCCCCAGCTCCACCAGGTCGCGGGCGCGCGCTGCCCGGGCGGTCCAGTCGCGCGCCCGGGCGGCGTTCCGCCGATGCTCCGCCCCGACCACCTGGTCCATCGTGCGGGACAGGCTCCGCGGCAGGTCCACGGCGGGATAGTAGCCCGCCTCGGCGCGCTCGCGGGCAAGCACCACGTGGCCATCCAACACTCCCCGGACCGCATCCGCCACCGGATCCGATTCCAGGTCGTCCCCATCCACGAGCACCGTGTAGCAGCCGGTGATGGCGCCGCGATCAAAGCGCCCGGCACGCTCCAGCAGGCGGGGCAGGAGGGCAAACACCGACGGGGTGTATCCTCGGGCCGTGGGCGGTTCGCCGGCCGCGATGCCCACCTCCCGCGCCGCCATCGCCACCCGCGTCAGCGAATCCACCACCAAAAGGACGCTCTGGCCCTCGGCCGCCAGCGCCTCCGCCAACCCGGTCGCGGTTTCGGCCGCCCGCACGCGCAACAGCGCGGGTTCGTCCGACGTTGACGCAACCAGCACGGTGCGGCCCCGGTCTGCTGGCGACAGGGCTTCCCAAAACTCGGCCACCTCCCGACCCCGTTCGCCCACCAGCGCCACTACCACGGCATCGGCGGCCACTCCGGCGGCGAGCATTCTCAGAAGCGTGCTTTTACCGACGCCCGAGCCGGAGAAAATGCCGATGCGTTGGCCGTGCCCAAGCGTCAGGCAGGCATCCAACAGACGCACGCCGGTCCACAGCGGCTCCACGATGGCGCGGCGGTCCAACGGGGAGCGCGGGTGGCCGGTCAAAAGCTGCCCGGTGCGGGGCAGGGCCGGGCGGCCATCGCGCGGTCGCCCGATCCCATCCAGCAAGCGTCCCAGGGCGGCCGGTGCGAACGGTACCGTCTGTCCCCGGCCCATCACCCGCACGCGGGCGCCGGGTGCGAGTCCCGTGAGCGGGCCCAGCGCCATGAGCCACGCCTGATGATGGTGGAAGCCCACCACCTCCGCCCACACCGCCCCATCCTCCGTCTCAATGTCGCACAAGGCCCCAATGGGCGCGTGGGGGCCGTCGGACCGCACGGTCGCGCCCACCACCTCGATGACGCGCCCGGTGCGGGCATACGGGTGGCTCGCGCCGATGGCGGCAGCCCACGGGCTGGCCGCCCGGGCTCTAGGCGGGATTGGGGTGGTCGCCATGACCCTCATGCACCTCCTCCAAGATGTGGCGGAGGCTCGCAAGCACCCGGCCGTCCACGCCGCCGCCGCTTTCCGCCTCCACCCAAAGGTCCGCCGGGCCCAGCGTGGCATCCCGCGCCAGCGTGAGCACCCGAGACCCGTCGTCCAGCTTCGCGAGGCTGTCTGCCAACTGATCAAACACCTCGGGGGCGCAGTACATGGCGACCCGCTCGCCCGCCACGGCCGCCGCCAGCGCCCGCGCGCGAGCCCAGAGCCGGGGAGCGTCCCGGAGCGCCTCCCCCACGACTTGCTCCGCCAGGGCCGCCGCAGTGGCCAACACCACCTGGTCTTCCAAGAGACGGGTGGTATCTGACAGCGCGGCAAGCCGGGACCGCGGCGCCTCGAACTCCTCTTGGAGCCGGCCGATGGCCCGCTGCCATTCGGCTCGCCCCGCCTCGACCCCCGCCAAATACCCCTGCCGCTCAGCCAGCGACCGCACCGCGGCCGCCTCCGTATCGGCCTGCTCCAAGATGGCGCGGGCTTCGTCCCGAGCGCGGTCCAGCACCTGGTCCAGTTCCGCCGCGAGCCAGGGCGCGCCTTGCGCGACGTCGAGAGGGGCGGCGGCCCCCGGCGCGCCCATCGGGGCGCCCCCCACTCGGATGGGGCGTGCCTCGATGGCCAGCGGAGGCTTTAGCACCCTAGACGACAAACTCGTCACGCTCCCCTCGGGACACCACAATGTCCCCCTGGTCCTCCAGCTGGCGAATGACGTTGACGATTTCGCGTTGAGCCTGTTCCACGTCGCGGATGCGCACCGGGCCCAGCACCGCGATGTCGTCTTTCAACAGTTCCGCCGCCTTTTGAGACAAGTTCGCAAACACTTTCTGGCTGACGTCCCCCGACGTCCCCTTCAGGGCCAGCGCCAACGTGCGGCTGTCCACGTGCCGCAACACTTTTTGGACCGCTCGGTCGTCCAGCTGCACCAGGTTCTCGAACACAAACATGCGATTTCTGATCTCGTCCGCCAGCTCGGGGTCCAGCGCCTCGAGCTCGTCCAAAATCTTGCGCTCGGTGGTGCGGTCGGAGTTGTTCAAGATGGGCACGATGGCGTTGATGCCCCCCAGCGTGCTCACCTCGTCGGCCGCCAGCGTCGAGAACCGGCGCTCCAAAATCTGCTCCACCTCCCGCACCACGTCGGGGGCAATCTTGCCCAGCGTGGCAATGCGCCGCGCCACCTGGCCCTGCACCGCCGGGTCCAATCCAGCCATCACGGCCGAGGCCTGGGCCGGGTCCATGTGGGCCAGGGCCACCGCGATGGTCTGCGGGTGCTCGTTCACGAGAAAACTCAAGACCTGGCTGGCGTCGGCGCGCCGCAGGATTTCAAAGGGGCGCCGGTGCAGGAAGTTCGTCAGCCGATGGATGATCTCCGAGGCTCGGCCGGGATCAAACGCGGTCTCCAGCATCGTGCGGGCATAGTCGAGGCCACCTTCCTGCAGAAAACTTTCGGTTTCCACCATCTTGACAAATTCGCCCACCACCTCGTCGCGCAGGTCACGCTCCACGCGCCTTAAGTTGGCCACCTCCAGCGTAAGCGCGTCCACTTCGTCGCGGCGAAGATGACGCAACACCTCCGCCGCCTCGCCCGGCCCCATCGACAGGAGCAGGATGGCTGCCTTTTTCGTGCCGTTGACGTCAGGCATCTATCCGTCCTCCTCCGCCATCCAGGTGCGGATCAGCCGGGCCACCCCGTCGGGGTCGTCCTTGATCATGCCAGTCAGCTGGCGCAGCGCGGCGTCGCCGGGCGTCGCTTGGGGCTTGGCATTCAGCTGCCGCAGCAACCCTGCGACCGATTGCGTGACGTCCTCCCCGAGTGCCGGGGCCGGTCCCGCCGCCGCCAGCTGCGGGCGGGGCGCCGCCTGCCAGCGCTTTACGGCCTGCCAGAGGGCACGCAGGATCAGCGCCCCGAAAACCACCAGCAGCAGCTCTTCGGCCCAGTGCTCGTACTGGGCGGTGCGTTGGGCGGACGCCAGTGCCTTGGCGTTGGCCGCGGCGGCACTGGTGTTAAAGGGGATACCCACCAGCGACAGGGTGTCTCCGCGGGCCAGGTTCATGCCGGCAGCCTGTTCCACCAGCTTCGACAGGCTGGCTTGCAGCGCGGGCGTCAGGTGCTTGGACACCGCCACCGCCACCGTGAGGCGCTCGATCGCGCCGGGTGGGACGGTTGTCTGGGTCGTCGTGACGGGTACGGTGTATCGGTTGATGACGGTCGAGCTTTTCCCGGTGCCCCCGGTGGTGGCCCCAGCCACGTAGCCGGGGGTGTTCGCCGTGGTGCCGGCGCCGGGCGCCGCCGTCCCTCCCGTAGACGACGACGTCTGGGTCTCGACCTGGGACAGCACGGCCTTGCCCGTCGTCTGTTGCTTCACCTGCTGCTTGGCAAAGTCGAGAGTGCTGGACACGCGCACCACCGCCTGGCCCGGTCCCAGAACCTGGGCCAGCATGGTTTGAACGGCCTGCTGCACCGTCGAGTCCACCGCCTGCTGGGCCTGAAGCTCGGTGGTGGCCTGTCCCGACAGCGGGCTGGCCGCCGTCAGCACGCCGGCGGACAATAGCGTGCCGTTCTGGTCCACGACGCTCACATGCTGCATGGACAGGCCCGGCACGGCGTGCGCCACCAGCTGCATGATGCCCCGCACCTGGCCGGTGGACACAGTGTGATACGGCTTCACCGTGACATAGACCGAGGCGGTGGTGGGATTTTGGCTCTCACCAAACAAGCTGGGCGAAGGCTCGTTCAGAAACACCTTGGCACCCGACAGCGCCCCGATGCTCCCGATGGTGCTCCCCAGTTCGTCCTGGAGCGCCACCTGCTCCGTCAGCAGCAATTCCTGGTCGGTCTCCCCCAGCGAAAACTGCGTCAGGTTGCCAAACCCCACTGTACCAGAACTCGGAATATTTTGATCCGCCAGGGCGACGCGCGTCTGGTCCACCTGCGCACTCGGTACCAGGACCGTACGCCCGCCCTGCGACAGCTGGTAAGGCACCTTCATTTGGGCCAGCTGGTTGGTGATCTGGCCCGCCTGAGCGGCGGACAGGTTCGTGAACAGCGGCTGCCAGTTGGGCGAAAACGCCAGGTTGGCCAGCACCACCACCACCACCAGCGCCACCGCCGCCCCAGCGCCGAGCCGGAGCCGCTGGGTCGGGTTGGTGGCGCGCCACCATTGGAGAATCTTGTCCCACCACGCCTGAAACGGCAGGCCCGCCTGATTGCCCATGTTCACCCATCCTCGGTTAAACTCGGTTCATCGCCGTTGCGGTCGCGCCGCTGCCCCCTCAGCTGAGCGGCATGTTCATGATGCTCTGGTACGCCTGCACCACGCCGTTGCGGATGCCGACGCCCACGTTCAAGGTCATCTCCGCCTGCGACAGCGCCACCATCACCTGGGTGACCGATCCCTGGCCGGTCATGGCTTGGGCGATGGCCTGGTTGGCCGCCGCCTGGCTTTGGCTGAGCTGCTGCACCGCGTTGGCCAGTAGGGTCCCAAAGCCCCCGCCGGCGGCAGACGCGCGGGTGGACCCCCCCAGCTGAACGGGGTTGACGCTGACCGGGCGCACCCCGGCCACGATGTTCACGGCGCTCACCGCCTAAGCCGACAGCGTCAGAGCCTTGACATCCAGGCTCTGCGCCGCTTGAAACGCTGTGGCGTCCGCTTGATACGACCGGCTGGCGGCAATCATGTCGACCATCTCGGTGGCCAGATGCACGTTGGGATACGCCACGTAGCCTTTGGCGTTGGCCGCGGGGTTCGTGGGGTCATAAACCAGCGGGAACGGCGAGGGATCGCCCACAATGGCCGCCACCGCCACCCCCTGGCCCACGCCCCGGTCCAAGCCCGAGGCGTAGGCGGGCAGGCTCTGGAGCAACACCATCTCTCGACGGTAGGGCCCCCCGCCCGGGGTCACGGTGGTGTCGATGTTGGCCAGGTTGCTGGCCACCACGCCCAGCTGCACCGATGAGGCGGTGAGCCCGGTCGCGGCAATCTTCAGCGCGTCGAACATTATGGCACCTGCCCTCCTGCAACCGTGTTGATCTGCGTCATTTCGTCGGTCCACGCCTGAGCGGCCGTGCTGTACAGCAGTTGGTCTTGCATCAGCTGGGTCATCTGGCTGGTCATCGACACGCCGTTGCCGCTGGCCGACACTGCCCCGGATACGGTGGACACCGTGCCCGTCACGGCTGAAAGCGGCGTGCCCGCCTGCCAGGCCTGCGCCAGCGCCCGGCGAAACGACAGGTGCTGCGCCTGATAGCCAGGCGTCTCGACATTGGCCAGGTTGTTGGTGGTCAAGGACTCAGCGCGCTGCGACAGGTTGAGCGACGCCGCCAAGAGACCAAAAATCGAATTAGACACCAGACTCCTCCCTTCTCATCGAAACACACGACCTCCTCGAGGGCCTGAGACCGCCGGCGCTGCCGGGGGCGGACGGCCCATCACGGGGCCCCCGTCGCCGGCAGCACCACCTGGGACACCACGCTGCGCAGCACCACGATGTTGACCCGGCGGTTCTGCGCACGGCCGGCGGCCGTGCTGTTGGTGGCCACGGGCCGGTACCGGCCAAAGCCCGCCAGGAGAAAGTGGCTCGCGTGTGCGCCGGGCACCGTGGCCAGAACTTGGACCACGTTGGCTGCCCGCATCGCCGACAACTGCCAGTTGGACGGATACTGGGCCGTGCGAATGGGCTTGTTGTCGGTGTAGCCCGACACCATCACCTGGTTGGGCACGCGCTCCAGCGCCAGACCCACCCGCTGCAGCAGGGCGAGCGCCTGGGGTGACAGCTGGGCCGAGGCGTTGGGGAACAGCAGCGCGTCGGAAAAGCTCATCACCACGCCCACCGAGTTTTCGGTCACGCTCACCTGGCTCGCGAGCCCCGCCTGACTGACGGCCTGCTGCACCGCCTGCTCCACCTGGTTCAGCTGCCGCACCTCGGCGGCGCTGGGCCCCAGGTTGCCCACACCCCGCGACGCGGTGTTGGCTCCGCTTTGCCCCGACACGAAGCTGGGCCCGGGTGACGATCCCACGATGGAGCCCTGGGTGCTGAACTCCTGGGCCAGCGCCTTTGCAATCAGGCTGAAGCGATACTGCTGCGTCCGAGAAATGGCGTACAGGACGATGAAGAACGCCAGGAGCAGTGTGATGAGGTCGGCGTAGGTGATAAGCCACCGCATCATGCCTCCCCCCTCGCCCCCTCGGTCGTCGCCCTCGTCGCGGCGGGCGGTGGGCAGTCGACCAAAGCTCATGACACCGCCTCCTTCATCCCAGGCGCCTCGGCGGGCGGCGGGCTGGGCGGCGGTTCAGGACTGCCGGCCGGCCGGATGAAACTCATCAGCTTGTCGGTGAGCATAGACGGGGCCATCCCCTGCTGAATCGACAGAAACCCTTCCAGCGCGATTTCCCGCTCCAACAGGTCTGCCTTGGCCTTGTTTTTGAGGTTGCTTGCCATCGGCAGCCAGAGCAAGTTGGCCGAGAACACCCCGTACAGCGTCGCAATGAACGCAAGTCCAATCGCCTGGGCCAAGGCGGTGGCGTTGCCCGACAGATCGCCCAGCACGTGCACCAGTCCCATGACCGTCCCAATGATGCCCATCGTGGGCGCGTAGCCCCCGGCCTGTTCAAAGATGCTGGCGCCGGTTTTCTGCTGGGTCAGCAAGGCGTACATGTCGGCCTCCAGAATTTGCCTCATCAAATTCAGCTCCGTGTTGTCGACGATCATCTGGAGCCCCTTTTTGAGAAAGGGGTCATCCGTCCGGTCAATCTCGGGTTCCAGCGCCAGCGGCTGCTGGCGCCGCGCGATGTCGGCGTAGCGAGCCAAATCCCGAATCAGCACGACGGGGTCAAACGACCGGCGGGTCAGCGCCATGCGCACGAGCCGGGGCACCTGGCGAATTTCCTCCATCGAATAGGAGACCACGGTGGCCCCGATGGTGCCGCCAAACACAATCAGGGCCGCCGTCCCCTGCAACAGGGCGCCGGCTTTGCCGCCCTCCAGTACAAAGCCTCCGACCAGCGCCATCACCCCAAAGAGGATCCCGCCCAGCGCCGGCATATCGATCCGCAACCCCATCACCAACCTTCTGCCCACTCAGGATGTTTGCCTGCACACGTGCTACATCCAGATGCCGCGGCTGGCGAAGCGGATGGCCCCCTCTCGCTTGGCGCGGGGCGCCCCGTAAAACTGGTCCAACTCCTCGGGGCTCACGAAGCTGCGGCGCAGCATCTCGCGGGCGAGTGCGGTTGGCGACAGTTCGACACCGTTTAAGTTCCCCACCCCGATATAGTTGCCCGGCGACAGCACAATCTGCGGAATCCAGGTACTTTCGCGCGGCAGAAACACCGCGCGCACGTCAAACATCCGCCGATTGCCGACAATCTCCCACACCCCCGACAGCGCGGGCGGACCCAGCACCACGTGGTACATGCTTTGCTTGTTCCGCTCCCGATTGCCGTGTTCGATGACGTGCTTGCAAAAGAGGGGCCCATCGGAACCTGGGTCGATCTGATACAGGACGTGGTCCACGATGAACTGGATCAGCTCGTCGCGCCCCGGCCGCCGCACGCCATTGGGAAAATACAGTTCGCGATCGGGCCGCCGTCCCCGACGCCCAACCTTGGGGCCGACAAAAATCGGGTTCGGCAGTTCCACAGTACAATCATCGAAAAATGCCAGTGTCTTGGTGGCCATGCGCGAGCACCCCCCAACGTGATATCGGGGGAATTCTTGGACTCGGAGTTAATTCCTGCTTCGGTCCGACACGAATTTACATCAGACCGCCGATGTCGTAAGCGCAGCACGGCAGCGGGGCGGCAGATCCTCCAGATCCGACACGATTTGCTGTCGAAGGGTGGCGGACAGAACCAACCCTAAGTGCTGCGCCAGCACCTCAGGCGGGGTGCCGGCGGTCAGAGCGTCCACCATCATCCAGGTGGCGAGCCGGCCCGGCTGATCTCGCAGCGCCGACAGCAGCCAGGCCAGCGCCTGGTCTCCGTGTCCAGCCTTCTGGGCTACTTCGGCCAGGGCGACTTTGGGAAGATACGTGCCCACCCCCAGCTCCGACTGCAGATACCCGCGCGGGGGTCCCAGCGCGAGACAGCGTTCAAAGCACGTCCGGGCCGCGTCCAGGCGGTCCCGCTGCAGCAGCACCAACCCCCACAGCCAATAGAGGTCGGTGTAGCTCGGATGCGTGGCCACCCCCGCACGGGCCAGGCCCTCCGCCGCCGCCCAGTCCTCGGCCGCCACGGCCGCTCGAATGGCGCTCGCCACCACGACCGGCGCCAGCGGCGCCGTGGGCGCGAGGCGGGATGCGCTGGCCGCATAGGCGGTCCGTGCCTCGTCCACCCGCCCCAGTGCCAAGAGCGTCTGGCCCAGCTGAAACTGCCAGTAGGGCTGGTCGGGTTCCTCCCCCGCCGCGCGGCTGAGGAGCGCGAGATTGCGTTCCTGCTTGTGTTTGGCAGTCATGACGGCGGGCAGATACCCGGTGTGCAGCAGGCGCACGTCCAAGGACGCCAGGGACCCGCCTGCCGCGATCAGGCTGTCAGCCACCTGCTCGTGGACGCGCCCGCGATAGCGAATGGTGGGTCCCACGCGGAACAGGCGAGTGACCCGCGCATCGGTGAACTCGCGCCCACTGCCCACCAGCGACACGACCCGGAGGTTGTAGCCGGACGCGAAGGGTGACGCCACCGCTCTGGCCAGAGTGGGCACATCGTCGGCCACCAGCTCCTCGTCAGCGTCCAACACCAGCACCCAGGGCTGTCCCACACGGGCCAGCGCCTCATTGCGGGCGGCCGCGAAGTTGTCGGTCCACCGAATAGCGTGCACCTCCGCCCCGAGCGAGCGCGCCAGCTCCACCGTCCCATCGCGAGAGCCCGTATCCACCACCACCAGCTGGGACACCACGGGGGCCACCGACTGGATGGCGCACGCCAGCGTGGCTTCTTCGTCGCGGACGATCATGGCGGCCGCGAGCGGGAGTCGTTCGGACGCCACCCCCTCCCCCCTCTCGCCTCCAAGACTACTGGCGGGTCGCCCCGCTGCCAATCTCTTGCGCTCTTTCGGCTATACTCCCCCCATGAGCAGCCAAACCTCTGAACACTGCGCCCTCCGCGCCGAGGCGGCCCGTCTCGACGCCGCCCTTCCTCGGCTGGTGCCTCCCGACCGGTGGCAGATCCCCCCAGGCACCCTGTACCTGAACGGCAATTCTCTCGGGCCTTGCTCTGTCCCCGCCCAAGACGCCGTCCGGGCCGCGATGGACCAATGGGCCCAGGTCGGGGTTCTGGGCTGGTCCGACGGCGATGCCCCCTGGTTTGATCTCGCGGAGCGCGTGGCGGCCCGCCTAGCGCCGCTGGTCGGGGCGCATCCCGGCGAGCTGGTGGTGGGCGGCACCACCACCCAGCAGCTTCATCAGCTGCTGGGCACGTTTTATCGGCCCACGGCCAGCCGGTTTCGCCTCCTGATCGAGCAGGGGGCTTTCCCCACTGACCGTCACGCCGTTGACAGCCAGGTGGCGCAGCATGGGCTCGACCCGACGGAGACGGTGATGGAGTTGCCGGTGGACGCCCGCGGGGGGCTCAGCCCCGATGCCGTGGCCGCCGCTTTTGCCAGCGACGTCGCACTGGCCGTGCTGCCAGGGGTCGTGTACACCACTGGCCAGCGGCTGCCCCTCGCGGACCTGACTGCGGCAGCCCGCCGAGCGGGCGTGCGGGTGGTGTGGGATTTGTCCCACAGTGCCGGGCTCGTGCCCCACCGGCTCCACGACGAGGCGGAGCTGGCGGTGTTCTGCACATACAAATACCTGAACGGCGGACCGGGGTCGCCCGCGGCCGCCTTCGTGCACCAGACACTGCTGCCGGTCAGGCCCGCCTACCGCGGCTGGTGGGGATCAGACAAAACCTTGCAGTTTGCCATGGACGGCCGGTGGACGGGCGCACCTGACGCGGGCGCGCTGCAGCTCGGCACCCCGGGCATCCTGGCGCTGGCGGCGCTGGCCGGCAGCCTCGAGCTTTTCGACGGGATTCGCATGGAGGACGTGCTGGACCGGGCGGGGCAGCTGACCGACTTTCTCGCCACCGCGGCCGATGCGCTGCTGGCACCGTGGGGAGTCACCGTGGCCACGCCGCGGGACCGGGCCGCGCGCGGCGGCCACATCGCGCTGGCACACCCCGATGCGGCAGCCCTGACGCTCGCGCTGCGAGCCCGGCGGGTCATCGTGGACTACCGTCCTCCGAACCTCCTGCGGCTGGCGCCAGCGCCGCTCTACATCGACGCGGCCACCGTGCTGAACGCCGTCGAGCGCCTGGCGGACATTCTGGCCCGGGAGGAGCAGGCCCTGTACATCGACCGGGCCGCGCGCGCGGCCGTCACCTGAGTGCCGGGTGCCGTCGGGCCATCCACAGCACCGCGGGGGCGGCCAGCAACACCAGGGCACTCAGGAGCAGCGCCGGCTGAAACGCGTGCGTGAGGTCCGTGAGCCAGCCCGCCGCCGCCGGCCCCACCATCTGCCCTAGCCCAAACGCCACGGTGAGTTGCGCCACAGTGCGCGTAGCGTTCTGCGGCGACGCTTCCCGCCCCAAGATCAGGACCAGGCCCATCACGCCCAGAAACGTGCCGCCAAACAGGACCGAGGCCACGCCAGCGGCCTCGAAGCCCCCCACGAACACCGGCAGCAACACGCCGGCCGCCTCGACCAAATAAAGCGCGTACGCGGCCCGCCGCTCCCCCCATCGTCGCGCCACATGGCTCCACCACGCCACCGAGGGGGCGGCCGCCACACCCACCAGCACCCAGCTGCCGTCGGCAACCGCCGGCGACGCCGTCTGGGTGAAAAACGCGGTGATAAACGTCGCCATGACCACGTAGCCCAAGCCTTCGAGGGCATAGGCCACCACCAGGCCCCACAGCGCAAAGGGAGCTGGGCGCCCCGGGCCCGTCGTCGCCGGGGCGGCTGCCGGCATCCGGTCCACCAGCGGCAGGCCCTGCGTCGCCCACCACACGATGGGGACGGCAAGGAGCCCCATGCCCCACCACCCGGCCCGCCAACCCCCCACGGCCACCAGCGCGGGCGTCACGAGGCCCGTCAGGGCAATGCCCACCCCCACCCCGGCAAACATCCATCCGTGGCCGTTGGCATGCCCGGCCTGCACCATCCAGTCCATGAGCAGCGCGGCGACCCACACAAACGCCCAACCGCTGGCCAGTCCCGCCACGCCGCGGAGCACGAACCACGCGGGCAGTGACGAGGCCACGCCCATGGCCAGGGTGGCGGCGACGCCCAGCCACAGCGCCACCCCCACCCACCGAACCCGATCGCGCCCGGAGCGCAGAGGAATCACCCCGGCGGTCAGAGCGCCCACCAAATAACCCAGATAGTTCGTGGAGGCGATGGCACCCGCCGCAGCGCTGGACAGATGAATGGCCCCCGCTTCCATAGCCGGCAACAGGGGCGTGTAGAGAAAACGGCCGATGCCTATGGCCGCCACCAGCGCCGCCAGGCCCGCCCAGAGCGGACGCGGCACCCGCCGGCCGGGCCACCCGCGCGCCTCAGCGATAGCGGCGGGTGAGGCGGCGGGCCGCATGCCGAGCGGTCACCCGCCACAGCCAGGCGCGCACCGAATCAACCATCAGCAGGGCCCCGACCAGTCCTGTGGCGGGCCCAGGCATGATCAGCAACATGGCCGCCACCATGACGCCCAACAAGTCCGGGGCATCCACGAGATCCACCGTCCCCTGCCGCCAGCGGGCTCGACGCCCGAGCCACCAGCGGCGAATACCGACGAACGCAATACCGATGCCAACCAGCCAAGACAGCCAACTGATGGTAAACGCCGACCCGTAGCCCCACCAGTGGGCCAGCAGGAAAAACAGCGCAATCTCGGCTGCCGGAATCAGGGCCAGAATGCCCAACACCTTGCCTACCACGCCAGAGCGCCCCCGCCCCCATCTTCGTCCATTGGTGACCCATCGTATCGAATCTAAGACGATTTGCACGTCTCCTTGCGAATTCCCACGACCCAAAGCACCGGCGGACGGCTCCCGCTCTTGTCGTGGGGCTGAGTCTAGCAGATTTCTCCGATGCCAGCCCGAGATGGCTCTCCCCAATCACGGGTACGCCGACGGGGCGCGCTGGCCTTCGTGCACACCCGCAGCCTGCTCCTTGACTAGCCAGTCCGCGCCCCACAGATGCCGTCGACTCGCTCGCTCGGTTATCGGCGCGGCCTGGCGACCGCCCGGTCCGCCCGTGAGCCCGACCACCCCGCCTCCACTCGTGCGGGCGCCGTCGGTGGGATTTAAGGAGGCACGCCGCCGCGGCGGGCGGTCAGGGCCCACACGGCCACCAGCGCCAGGATGGCTGCCTGGAACACCAACGGGGCCTCGGGCCGAAAGCGATACAGCAGGGCGCCCGGGAATGGAGCCAGTGCGCCGGCCGTCTCCGCCGCCAGATTCAGTACGCCATAAGCCGTCCCCGCCTCGGGCGCCCGGACCACCCGTCCTACCGCCACCCCCGTAAGGAGGTGACTGCCGCCGCCCACCCCCCGCACCCCGGCCGCTCCCACCTGGACCCACAAAATCCGCGGCCACCCAAACAGGCCGACGATCCCCACGATGCCCACACTCACGCCCAGCCCTAGGGCAAAGGGCAACCCCACCCGCTCCGCCAGCCGACCCCAGAGGGGGCCCGTCGCGGCACCCACCAAGAGGGTGAGACCGGATACGAGCCCGATGGTCTCGACCGAAAGTCCGCCGACGGTACGCCAAAACGGCACCACATAGGGTCCGGCCAAGCCGCCCGCCAGCGCCAGTACGGCGGTGAGCGCAATCCAGCGGTAGAGCCGCGGACGGCCCCGCCAGATGAATCGGCGCGGCGGACCCGTGGCCGGGGCCCGGTCGATGGGCCACACAATGGCCGTGGACCCCAAAAAGATCAAGCCTGACAGGTAAAACACCGGATGGAATCCGACGCGGGCCACGATAAATCCGCCGGCGGACGGCCCCAGCACGGCCCCGATGGCGAACGCGCCCATCACCACGTTGTACGCCAGCGCCAGGCGGTTCCCCGCCTCCACCTGGAGGTACGCCTGAGCCGCCGGTGTTGAAAACGAGGTGCCGAAGTACAGGAGGACGCCCAACGCCAGCCACTGCCAATGCGGCGCCCAGGCAAAAAGAAACGGCGCAGGCACCGCCAACGCCCATCCCCAGCGAATGAGCGCGCGACGGTCCAACCGGTCGGCGCAGTATCCCCCAGGCAGCGCGCTGGCGGCGGTCACGACGCCCGCCAGCGTGGCCAGCCCGCCAATGGCCAGCGGCGAGCCTCCCAGCTTCTCGATATAAAGCGGCCAGAGGGTGCCATAAAGGCCAAATCCCAAGCCCCACAACCCCATCGCGGCGGCCAGCCGCACCACGTTCGGGCTTAACCCCCACCACCTTACCGCCATCCGAAGGCTTCACCTGTCGCCATGGCGAACCATACGCCAAGCGCCGTCGGCTCAACCCTGGGTCTTGGGGCTCGGGATCAGGCAGGCCCCGACTCCTTGCTCCCGGTTGGCGTGAGGGGTTCACCCACGGCGGCCTGCAAAACCTTGAGCGGCAGGCGGGCCATCCCCTCAGCAGCCCACAGGGGTTCATCGGCGCCGGCGCGGAGCGGGGAGGGGCGTGGTGTACCGCCGTGCCAGCCGAAACGGCGCTGCCACCATTGAGTCCAGGTACCAAAGCTCACGCCGCACGGCATCGTTGAGCGAGTTCACCCGGGCGTCGTCCAGCGGCGGCTGGGGATGCGGCTGCGGCGCGGCCCGCCCACTCGGACCCACCCCTGGCGCGCGGCGGCTCGCCGGGTCCGGGGGTACGGCGTGGCCGGCCTGGTGTGACCGACCGGACTCCCCAGCCTGCGGGTGCGCCGCGGTTTCGCTGTCCACCATGTCTTTTCCGCTATACGAAACCTTCTCAAACTTGCCCATGAGGGGATGAACCGATTTCGTTGGAATTGTTCGCTCTTTCGCAGGCCGCCGTGTGGCTCCCAGCCGTTTCCGGCTCATCCCTCCGCAAGGTCGGCACCGCAACCGCGAACGT